>CAYZZJ010000023.1:0-3219 GCA_964482885.1 uncultured Ruminococcus sp.
CGGTAACGTCGACGGTGACGGTGCCGCTGCATACCGTTATACCGAGGCGAGAATGTCGCGTATCGCAAACTATATGATGAGCGATATTGAGAAGAACGTGGTTCCGATGACGCGCAACTTCGATAACACGCGTGACGAGCCTACTGTCCTTCCCTCCCGCTTTCCGAACGTGCTTGTAAACGGTGCGGTCGGTATCGCCGTAGGTATGGCTACCAACATTCCCCCTCACAACCTCACCGAGGTTATAGACGGCACGATATACAGAATGGAGAACCCCGAATGCTCGGTTGACGACCTTATGATGTTCATCAAGGGCCCGGACTTCCCCACCTCTGCTATCATCTACGGCTCGCGCGGCATAAGAGAAGCTTACGAGACCGGCCGCGGAAAGGTATACGTAAGAGCTAGAGCCATAATCGAGGACAATCACAGAAGAATAGTATTCACCGAGATTCCCTACATGGTAAATAAGTCTATGCTTATCGAGTCCATGGCAAATCTCGTAAAGGAAAAGAAGATAGAGGGCATCACCGCACTGCGCGACGAGTCGGGACGAGGCGGTATGAGAATAGTCGTTGAGTACCGTAAGGACGCAAACGCCGAGGTTATCCTCAACCAGCTCTATAAGTTCTCTCAGCTGCAAAGCACCTGCTCTATCAATATGCTCGTCATCGACGGCGGAGAGCCTAAGACCCTTCCCCTCGCTGATATTCTCGACAGATATATCGCCTTCCAGAAGTCGGTTATCGTGAACAGAACGCAGTTCGATCTCGATAAGGCGCTGCGCGAGATACATATTCTTGAGGGCTACAAGACCGCGATAGACAATATCGACGAGGTTATTAAGATTATAAAGACGAGTGAGTCTATCCCGAACGCTAAGGAAAGGCTTGTCGAGAGATTTATGCTCTCCGAGGCTCAGGCTCAGGCAATAGTCGAGATGACCCTCGGCAAGCTCTCGGGACTTGAGAGAAAGAAGGTTGAGGACAGAATTGCGAAGCTCACCGAGCAGATATCCGAGTACCGCGCTATCCTCGCAGACGAAAGTAAGGTTATCGAGATCATAAAGAACGAGATGACCGAAATCAAGAATAAGTTTGGTGACGGCAGACGCTCCGAGCTTGTTGAGGCGACCGAGGAGATTGACCTTGAGGACCTCATCGAAAGACACACCTGCGTTATCACCGTCAGCCATACGGGATACATCAAGCGCCAGAAGGCGAGCGCATACACCGCTCAGCACAGAGGCGGCAAGGGCGTTATCGGCATGACGACCAAGGAGGACGACTTCGTCGAGGACGTTATAGTTGCCAACAGCCATGCGTACCTTATGTTCTTCACCAACAAGGGACGCGTATACGCGAAGAAGGCGTACAGAATTCCCGAGGCTTCAAGAACGGCGAAGGGTACAAACCTCGTCAACATCATCGAGCTTCAGGACGGCGAGTACGTAACCGCTATTATTCCTATTGCCGAGTTCGTTGAGGGCGAGTATCTCACCATGGTCACTAAGTTCGGTGTAACGAAGAGAACGCTTCTCTCTGAGTTCGAGTATCAGCGCCGCGGCGGTAAGATTGCAATTAACCTTGACGAGGACGACGAGCTTATCTTCGTCCGCCACACCAAGGGTAACGAGAGCCTTATCATCGCAACCCGCGAGGGTATGGCAGTCCGCTTCGACGAGAATAACGTAAGAGCTATGGGTAGAAGTGCAAGAGGCGTAAGGGGTATCACTCTCGCAGAGGGCGACTACGTAGTAGGCGTTGCGCTCGTTGACGATGATAAGTATCTGCTTACCATGACCGAGGGCGGAGTAGGTAAGAGAACCTCCTTCGACGACTTCCGCCAGATGAAGCACAGAGGCGGTAAGGGCGTTTCCTGTCAGAACATCACCGAAAAGACGGGTAAGCTCGCGACGGTTATCACCGTTTCCGAGGACGACGATATTATGCTCATAACAAATGAGGGTACTATCATCAGAACCAGCGTTGCAAGCATCAACGTATATTCGAGAACCGCAACCGGCGTTATCGTAATGCGACTTGCAGACGGCTCTTACATAAACAACGTGGCAAGGCTTGAGAAGACCGAGGAGATCGAGCGCGAGAGTGCGGAGGTTGACGAGGAGATCGCAAGACTGCCTAAGCCAGAGGTATCCGCAGAGATAGCCGAGGGTGAGATAGATAAAGAACCCGAAGAAGCAGAGGGCGAGGAGATATGAGGCAGAGGCGAGCGCTGACGGCGCTGCTGCTTGCTGTAGTGTTGCTATTCTCGGCGTTCTCAATGACCTCCTGTGACCGCTCCTACGATAGGGACGAGGTCATAGAGGCGGCGCGTGAGCTGCTTCCCACGGCGAGAATGCTGTACAGCGTGTACTACGGTAACGGCATATCCTATATAAGCTCGGGCTACAGCGACGGTAATTACCGTGAGGCGGACTTCGTCCACCTCGATAAGCTCGGCTTTGACAGCATATACGAGCTTAAGGAAATATCATACGCTACCTTCTCGTACGACTACTGTCAGAGCATATTTTCAAACTACCTCGAATCCTACGAGGCAGACAACACCGTATATAACTACGCAAGATACTTGCAGGTGGATAACGAGGCATCGTATATTCTGGTATATAAGGACCATAACCCCGTTTTCGAGGACAGAATGACCTATCATCTCGATACGGTGACTGACGTTAAGTCGGTTAAGGATTTTGTAAGAATGACCGTCGAGGTGACGGTTGATGACGGAGAGGGAAATTCGAGGAGAACGACCCTCACCTTCAGCCTCTATGAGGAGGACGGCGGCTGGAGAATTGCATCTCCCTGCTTTGCTAACTATTAATTAAATTCAAAATAAATCACTAAGGTTAAAAAGGAGAAAGAAAAATGACCTTCAGAGAAAAACTCGTAAGACTCAGAAAGATCAAGGGAGTAACCCAGGATGAGCTGGCAATGGTTGTAGGCGTGTCCAGACAGGCAGTCTATAAGTGGGAGTCCGGACAGTCCTATCCCGAAGCGCTTAAGCTCGTCGAGATCAAGAACCTTCTCGGTATCTCTATCGATGACCTTCTTGACGATAACTACGAGGTAGTTATGCCCGAGAAGAAGAAGAGAAGAAGAAGAAAGGCTAACGCTGAGGCAGAGGCACAGGCACAGGAGGCAGCAGCTGAGGCAGCTCCCGCTCCCGAGGCAGAGCCCGTTAAGGAGGAACCCAAGGCAG
>CAYZZJ010000023.1:3319-18795 GCA_964482885.1 uncultured Ruminococcus sp.
CTCCCGCACCCGCGGCTGAGCCTGTTAAGGAAGAACCCAAGGCAGCTCCCGCACCCGCGGCTGAGCCTGTTAAGGAAGAACCCAAGGCAGCTCCCGCACCTAAGGCAGAGCCTGCTAAGGAGGAGCCTAAGGCAGCTCCCGCACCCAAGAAGACCAAGGCAGCGCCTAAGGCTGAGGAGCCTAAGGCAGAGGAAAACTCCAAGAAGGCCAGCCTCTTCGCAAGACTCTTCGGTAACAAGAAGTAATCCTCGGCAACGAGAAGTATCCCTAAGAATCGGCTGAAAAGCTGATAAAAGTAAACACTATTTTACAAAAACCCCGCCGAAAAGCGGAAAAGTAGGCGGGGTATCCGTTTCTATTGCAAAAATTCAATTTACGAGAATAACAGTACCGATTTTGGACTATAATTCCCTTACCGAAAATAAATATAGAAGGAAGATGCGCCGAGGGTGTAACGGCTTGCGGCGTGCCGGAGGTTTTTCTTGTGGTGAGGGGATATCAGAGAAAAGTAATTTTTTTGAAGAATACAGACAGTGAAATATTTACCGAGGCATATTTTATAGTAGACGACAGGGCATCCGAGGCCAAGGAGAGCGACATGGTGCGTGAGGCTAACAGGATAATTGAGGAAAATCTCGCCCGAGGAGCAGCGGGAAAAAGGGGTGCTAAGGGAGTGAAAGGACTCCTTCGCGTGCTTCTTTACGGTGTACCCGCGTTTCTTCTCGGCGGGGGCTTGGCTACGCTTATTTGCCTCGGATTTTTGTAAATTCAGAATTAAGAATTCAGAATTCAGAATTAGGGAGTGAGATTATTGTTGCGCTTCGCACAATAGCGTAAGGAGCGAAGCGACGGAATAGCTCGCGGCTAGCCGCGAGCGTCTATGTTTTGGCAGAGCCAAAACTCGATATTATCTCGCAAGCGAGATAGCGATATTGTACCGTGCTGCGGTACAGTGATATGTTTCGGCAAAGCCGAAACGTTATGACGAAAGAAAGGCACTAAAAAACATAAATATATATGAAAGAAAACAGAATAAGAAGGGGTAACGGTAAGCGTACACCGAGGGCTAAGGCGCCGCTTCGCGTTATGTGCCTTGGCGGTCTTGCCGAGGTCGGTAAGAATATGACCGTGCTTGAATACGGCGACGATATAATTATCATCGACTGCGGCATCGGCTTTCCCGACGAGGATATGCCGGGCGTTGACCTCGTTATACCCGATATAAGCTACTTAATAGAGAACGCACATAAGATAAGAGGTATGCTCATCACTCACGGTCACGAGGACCATATCGGTGCCGTTCCCTATATACTCCAGGAAATAAGCGTGCCGATATACGGCACAAGGCTCTCGCTTGGAATTATCGAGGGAAAGCTCGACGAGAACCCCGCACCCACAGAGCCTGAATTATATACCGTCGAGGCGGGCGACGTAATCTCACTCGGCGTATTCAAGGCAGAGTTCATTCACGTCAATCACTCTATTGCCGATGCCTGCGCTATTGCAATACGCACGCCGATAGGTATAGTATATCACTCGGGTGACTTCAAGATAGACGTATCACCTCTTGACGGGCGGGTAATGGACTTAACGAGAATAGGCGAGCTTGGCAGAGAGGGCGTTACGCTGCTTTTATGCGAGTCAACCAATGCCGAGAGGCAGGGCTTTACCTCGTCGGAGCGCACGGTCGGCAGCTCGCTTGAGCGCATATTCGCGCAGTATGAGGACAAGAGGCTGATAATCGCGACCTTCTCATCTAATATTCATCGCGTTCAGCAGATTATAAACACCTCGGCGCGTCACGGCAGAAAGGTTGCCGTGCTTGGCAGAAGCATGGTGAACGTGCTTGGCGCTGCGGCAGAGCTTGGATATATGGATCTGCCCGAGGGAGTACTTATCGACGTAAACGATATAAAGAGATATAAGCCCGGCAGCGTTACCCTTATCACCACGGGCAGTCAGGGCGAGCCTATGTCGGCGCTCTACCGCATAGCCTTCGCGGAGCATGAGAGAGTAAAGCTGCAGGCGAGCGACGTGGTCGTTCTCTCCTCGTCGGCTATACCCGGCAACGAGAAGCTCATCGGCAGGATAATAAACGCGCTCGTGCGCGCGGGTGTCAAGGTCGTGAACGACTCGGTTGATGCGGTTCACGTCTCGGGTCACGCCTGCTCCGAGGAGATAAAGCTGCTTATGGCACTCTTAAAGCCTAAGTACTTTATGCCCATTCACGGAGAGTACAGGCATCTGTACGCCAACAAGGATATAGCCGAGTTTATGGGTATACCCACCGAGAATATATTCATCTCGGACATAGGTCGCGTGCTTGAGGTAGATAAGAGGGGTGCAAGATTTGCAGGCGAGGTACCTTCCGGCAAGGTGCTTGTCGACGGCGCGGGTGTCGGTGACATCGGCTCGGTCGTTCTGCGTGACAGACGCCATCTCGCAGAGGACGGACTCGTGGTTGTTGTTGCGACGGTTGATACCGACGGCGGATACCTTGTGTCGGGACCGGATATCGTATCGCGCGGCTTCGTCTACGTCAAGGAGTCCGAGGAGCTGATGCGCGAGGTAAAGGAAATTGCCGCGGCATCTATCGAGAAAATGCTTAAAAAGAGGGCGAACGATTTCGCGCATCTGCGTAACGTAATACGCGATGATCTTGCGAAATTCATCTTCAAGGAAACGAAGCGCAAGCCGATGATTCTCCCTGTTATAATGGATTTATGATAAGACTTATTTTTTGCGACACCGAGGCGCTTTCCTGCGATGCCGCCCTGCGCGAGGCAAAAAAAATTCCCCTGTCCAAGGGCGCTACCGAGGAGAAGGACATGGGTCGCGCGTGTGAGAGCATAGCCTCGTATATACTCCTCTATTACGCCCTTACCTCGCTCTATAGTATAGAGTATGCCGAGATAAAAAGAGGCGAGTGCGGTAAGCCGTATATCGAAGGCTCGCCCGTTAAATTTTCTGTTTCTCACCGCAAGGGGGTTGCCCTCGTCGCACTCTCTGACGAGGGAGAGATTGGCACGGATATAGAGCTGTGCCTATCCGAGGAGAGAATGATGGGCATCGGTAAAAGATATCTCGATGGGCTTGACTTTGCTGCAGCACCCACGTTTGATACCGAGATATACTACTCTAGTCTTTCGGCCGGTGGAACGGTTGAAAATTTCACTGATATATCCAATATTGACAATAATACTTTGCAATATAGCACTATCACGGCAGATAAATCGGCGTATGCGAGATGGACTGTTCTCGAGGCTGTATTGAAGCTTGACGGCGGGGGCTTTGGTGCTTTAGGCAGAGCGGGCGAGCTAATATCCGCCTCGCAAATACATGCGGCAATGATAGATTACCGCGGCAGAAGCTATGCCGTTTGTGCTGCGAGATACGCTATGACGGATAAAATCTAAAACTTAAAAAAGGAGCGGCGAGCAGAAGGGAAAAACTGCTCGCCGAAATTGTTGAGAATAGCTTTCATATTTGAACAATGCTTTAACTTTTTTCTCGGTGGGTTGAAAATGTCGCTGTTATGTAGTAAAATTAAGGTGCAAGTAAAACCTGCGGAGAATATATGGTAGAGAAAATTATTTACGACTTTTTCCTTATAAACTTGAAGGATTATCCGAATATTAATATCGACCTTGAGATAAACGTGGTGCTTCTCTTCGTGTCGATAGCAATCGCGGTATGCGCCGTTGTTATCACGCTCTACCGCTCTGCCCTGCAGCGCGGGATAAAGCAGCTCACGCGTCTTGGCGCTGTCGATGAGGCAAGCGCACGCACCCTTGCTGAGCTTGGAATGGAGAAATCATGGGTTCTCAAAATGGCTCTTTCACGCGAGGGCAGGCTGACGAGGATTATCGGCCGTGCCGGTGAGAAGAGGTACACCTATGAGGAGTATGCCGAGCTGTCGCGCAAAAAGGGCGGTATCAAGGACGAGCGCATCGACTTTGCTGTCGCGGAGTTCTACGTTCGCCCCGAGCGAGCCGACGATGCGAAGAACATCATCGAGAATTATGGCACGTCTATGCTGCGTACCTCGCTCTACTGCGTTCTGGTATTTGCCGTCTACATCTGCATAGCGCTTACGATGCCTGCGATACTCTCGCTCATAGACGGTATGATAGGCGGCATTTGACGCTGAGTGTTTAATTCTTCCACACTCTCTGAACGCATGACTAAACGAGAGTGGTGTACTCCCCCATGTATCGTTGTTTCAATGTAAAATAGTGTGACACCAATAAAAAGAGGACTAAAGGCTTATCGCTTTGGATTCACTCCAAGGCTGATTGCCCCCAGTCCTCTTTTTCTATTAATTCTGAATTCTGAATTCTGAATTTTCTTAGTCTTCGTTGAAGGACTCCTCCACCCGACTGCGTCGGGAGCCTCTATAGCCTCCATCTTTGAGGGAGGTGGCACGCGAATGCGTGACGGAAGGAGTCTTAAACCTCCTCGAAGAACCTATCTCCGCACAGCGCGCGAAGTAAATCGTCTAAATCCTCGTTATCCTCATAATAAAGCGTAAGGGTCTTCTTTCTGCCCTTCGCCTTGATTTCAGCCTTTCTGCCAAGCTCGCGCTGAATACGAAGCTCCATTTCGCGGATATAGTCCACAACCTCGCCCTCGTCGTTCTCATCGGGGTCTGCCTTTGGTGCTGCTGTGGCGAGCTTATTCATTCTCTTAACAGCCTCCTCAAGCGTACGCACGGAAAGCTCCTCTGCTGCTGCACGCTCGGCGAGAAGTATCATATCCTCGCGGCGCTTAAGGCCGAGAAGGGTTCTTGCGTGGCCCCCGCTGAGGTCGCGCGCGGCAACCATGCCGAGCACCTCGTCGGGAAGGTCGAGAAGACGCATAGCGTTAGCAACGGCACTTCTACTCTTTCCTACTCTCTCGGACAGCTCCTCCTGGGTCATGTCGTACATATCCGCGAGCGAGCGGTATGCCATAGCCTCCTCTATGGGATTGAGGTCCTCACGCTGAAGGTTCTCAATAAGCGCGAGCTGTGCAACCGCCTTATCGTCGCGGTCGAGAACAATAGCGGGAATTTCCTCAAGTCCTGCGAGCTTCGACGCTCTGAAGCGGCGCTCACCCGCGATGATCTGGTATCTGCCGTCACCGTACTCGCGCACGAGTATGGGCTGGAGCAGACCATGCTCCTTTATAGAGCTTGCAAGCTCCTCAAGAGCCGCCTTATCAAAGTATTTTCTCGGCTGGTCACCCTTAGGGTCGACTAGCGAAAGACGGATGAAGCTCACGCTGCCCTCTCTCTCGGCAGACTCATCGTTCTGCGCGTTGTCAAGGAAAATCGCGTCAAGGCCTCTGCCAAGACCGCTGTTCTTTTTTCTTGCCATATATGTAATTCCCTTTCGTTTATCTTAATAGAAGGTCTTTATATGCGGAGAAGAAGCTCTTTTGCAACCGCGGCATACTCGAGCGAGCCCTTGCCGTACGGGTCGTGATAGCATATCGGCGCGCCGTAGGAGGGTGCCTCGGAGAGGCGGACGGTCCTCGAGATCGGAACCTTGAAGAGCAGATCCTGATAGTACTTTCTAAGCTCTGCGACAACCTGGTTCGTCAGCGTGAGCCTGCCGTTATACATCGTGAGAAGTATGCCGACGATCTGAAGCGAGGGATTGTACATCTGTCTTATCTTCTTAACCGTGTTAAGGAGCTGCGACATTCCCTCAAGCGAGTAGAACTCGCACTGCATGGGGATAACAACGCCGTCCGAGCTGGAGAGCGCCTTGACGGTGAGCATACCGAGCGAGGGGGGACAGTCGATGAAGATATAGTCGAAATCATCGGCAACCGACTCGAGCGGCAGCTTGTCCGTGAATGCCTCGGCATCATCGAGGTCGTACAGCTCAAGCTCAGCGCCTGCGAGATCTATCGTCGCAGGGATTATCGAGAGGTTCTTGAAGCGAGTCTTGAAAACAGCATCCTTCGTATCACATCTGCCGATTATGATATCGTAAACCGTCTTTTTGATCTTTGATTTTGAGATGCCGAGACCGCTGGTGGCGTTGCCCTGGGGGTCAAGGTCCACGATAAGCACGCGCTTGCCCTTATTGGCAATCTGCGCAGCAATATTGACGCAGGAGGTAGTCTTACCTACTCCGCCCTTCTGGTTCGAGAATGATACGATTTTAGCCATATTTGCTTCCTTTTGGAATTGTTTGTGTGAGTGTGAAATTGTGCAATTGTGGCAGAAAACGCGAGGAGAGAGCGAAAAATCGCCCTCTATGGCGGTGATAAAGCCGTTTCTTGTCCGTCGGATTGAACGACGGCGAATTACCCCACCGTTAAGACGGGTTTAGCTATGCCTTTCTATTGGCTTCGAGTAATACGCTTTCCATTTTTTACCATTTATCGTTTCTCGCACGGGACACCGAGCGAAATCTCATATAAACGGCAAAAACGCCTCTAAAAAAGAACTATTCTAAGGTTTTTCCCAGAATTACCCCGAAATAAGCCGTACAAAGCACTATATAAATTATATCATCTCACCTCGGGATTGTCAATAAATATATGAAAAAGATTGAATATATTGTACGCGCGTACACGTCAGAGTATCTATGTGATGCTGTAGCAATATGTACGGGCATACAAACGGCAGTGTAGCCACCACAGATTTGTGGGTGCGGTATGAGCTGCAAAAACAAGCGCGAGAACAAAAAAATCAGGAGGATATAGGGCTTGTTAAGCTGCTGGAAGGGGGATATCAGCGTTTTATGCCGCTACTCAATTAGCGTCAGGCTGTGACGGTCAATGGCGCGTCTGATAGTCTGACGGTTCGGGCTTGCTGATGATGTGGCTAATAGATTGTTTGATACCGTTCAACGGGCGGGTTTAATATCAGAGATTTGCCAACGTGGCGCGGTTAAAAACCACTTTAATATAAAAAACGATGCAATAATGGCGTTTTCAAGTCAATTTGGCGCAAAGAACGGTGATTTATGAGTGGCTAGCTTTTATAACATATAATTTACCCAGGCCGGTCAGTGCGCACAGTAGCATATTTGATTAAGAACACTCGGCGGCGCGCAAAGCTCGCTCGGTAATACATCTGCATATGCGGTAAAACGTGAACCAAAGCGTATTGTTCCACGTGAAACATCGGGCAAGGACGGTAAAACTTTATAAAACGGATATCTTGGCATTTTGTGAGAGGTGTTATGGTAAAGTCACTATAGCCATCAAAACGACGGTCGCTTATGCAATAGGAAAGTTTCACGTGAAACAAATGTAAAGCATCGGGTGAAGGGGCGAAACATGCTCTAAAAGCGCTTTAATACGCTTTGATATCTTTAAAGAATGGATAGAAACCGAGGCAATGAACGAAAACAGCCCTACAAATAACGAACGTCGCGCCATCAAGATCGGCTTTTAGGGCAAGCGAACACGTGTAAATCCACTAAGGCATATTCAAGCAAAGCCCGCGGAAATCGTGGCATGTTACAAGATAGATGTCACGGACAGAACAAGGCGAGAAAGGCGTGCGACATCGCTCGTAAAAGGAAAAAACAATGACAAACCAAAATAAATAAATAAACAAACACCCCAACAAGCCAATTGGAGGTTGCGTTTGGTTTGGGTGTTGACGGAAAAAATAGACAAAAACGCCGTAAAACAACAAAGAAGCTGCATTGTTTCACGTGAAACATGGGTTTCAAACGAAAAAACAGCCTAAATATGCCTGAAAAGCGAAGAAAAATGGGCTAAAAATGCAAAATCTACTTATTATCGGAGTTGCTAATTCAAAAATGATGGGTGTCAGCAGCCTGCCGGTCTAACCGCTAAATAGCCGCTGAGCCACTTGGTGCCCACACTCAAACCTGCAATTAAAGGCGTAAGTGCCCATCTTTGGGTGTTTTTTGCGTTAAAATCGCATCGTTTACTCCAAAAAACATGGTCTTCTACTTGAAAATTGGTGAAAATGTGGAGAGATTTTACGCTTAAACTGCATTATTGCGGCGTTTTTTTTGCGCATTTCGGCACTTGTTTTAATTGCGGGCATGTTTCGTGCGCTCGAAAGCGGCTCTGGAGGTGCGATCTTGTGCGCGTTTGCTCGCGATTGCGGTGTAACGCGGCTAATTTTCGCCAGAAGGTGCGCGCTATATGCCTTCTTGCCGGGTTTTTATCTTAAAATGCTCGGATAATTTCCATTTTATGTATATTCCAATGTATTATTGCCATTATATGGAAATATTCATCTGCTCCGGTGCTTTATGCACCGATTTTATGCATTTTTTGCATATTTTGGGTGGATTATTTGCGAATTTTTATTTTTCGCCGATTTTTCGGCTTCAAAATTCCGTTTTTGCGACTTGATTTTGGCGGTCTTTTTGGCTGGTTTTCTCATTATTTTTGAGAAATTTCGTATTTTTTACCTTCATTTTTGTAGCATAAATATGCGCTATATGTGTATAAATATTCCTACTTTATGCACTTGACGGGTGCTTTGTGTGGCTATGCCGTTTTGCGCATCTTGGGTAGTGTTTCTTGTGAAATTTTGTATAATTCTTTCCCCTGAATATTGCTTGCTACAATCGGACTTTGTGCCAACGCTTACAATGTTGAGGACTGCGGTGTTAACGTGGCGTTTTTATTGCTTTTTTGCGCAGATAAATGAATTATACTGCGCGGGAGTACGTCCCTTGGTGCTAACGGTTTCCCGGTAGCCCCTTGTCTTTCACGTCATATCCTATGCGGACGTTTATCTTCGGCGTTAAGTTGTGGCGTTTTGTGTTCGTCCGGTGCGTGAGTGACTCCTTGCTTGACGTATAGACTTTACGCTTACTCGGCGTGCGTGCCGCTGTGGTTTCCTTATTACCTATATTCAGTGACCGCTTTTGGTTAGCACCTTGCAGCTTACCTGAAAAACTCATGCTTTGGTTTTGGTAATGCTGCGGTGCCCTTCGTTGCGCTGCGACCTTCGTCGGCGTTTTCGCGTGCTTCTGCACCGCGCGTTATCCGCAGCTGCCTAATTCTGTATGCATATGTCATGTCTTTTTACTCTAGCCTTGCAACTGCCGCTAATGGCGTCTTTAGAAATGTATATATGCTAACTATAATTGTCATGTATGGAGATTTGTGCGAGAAATTGCGCGGTTATCGAAATATTGCCTGCGCAGTATTGTATGCACATGTTGTGTGAGCGCATTGTAACTCTATAGCAATATACCGCACATCGCGATAGCTTGTCTTGATATTGCTTGCTGGGCGTCCACATGCTGTGGTTACCTCTTGAATTAACGCGTTCCTGCTCTTGTTGCCTGCCGTTGGAAAGGTGCGCTGGCTATGGCTGGTGCGGCGCTTGGTGCGCACGGATCTCTCTTATGTATATATTTGTAATGTGTTTTTACGCGAGATGAATTGCCTGTTTTTTCCTGTGTACGGTAGCTCTACGTCTTTTGCCGTGCTGTGCGTGTCTACTCCGAGGCACTTATGTATGGACGATATAAATTGCTTCTCGCGGCTGCGGTTTGCCGTTGGCGGCGGAGCATGGTTGCAAGATCGGTATTGGCTGTGCCTGCCTGAGGGTGGCTTAATATGCACGCGTTCGGGGTGGTTAGCTTGACGCATTTTACGATTGGCGGGGTGACGACCGCTGCCCGAGCTGCTCGCGTATCATTTATGCTTATGTATTGTATTGCGTGAAAGTGTGCGAAAATGAATAAATATTCGGATTTCGCTAAGGGGCTTTACGAGAGATGTTATTCTCTTGTATGCATTTTTGCCCGACGCGGCGTATATATTTCGTAGCTCTACTTGATTTTTGTGCGGTGCGGGAGTATAATATTTGCGTAGAATAAGTGATGCTTACCTGCGCTTTACGCTGTGATTGTATGAAAAATCGGCTGAGGTGGGGAGGTTTGGGAGAAAAAATGAAAACGCTACTCTATTTTGTAAGACACGGACAGAGCCTCGGCAACGAGGCGAGAATATTTCTCGGTCATACAGACGTCGGACTGACCGAAATTGGCAAGAAGCAGGCAAATCTGACCGCGGAGGCGCTTAAAGAGGTCGAGTTCACTCGATTGTATGCGAGCGACCTGATCCGCGCCTACGATACGGCTGTTCCTCACGCACGGATGCGCGGTATGGAGATTGTTAAGGATGTGAGACTGCGCGAGCTGTATTGCGGCGATTGGGAGCGTCTTAAGGTCGATGAGATAATCGAGCGCTACGGGGAGATGTATACCGAGGAGTGGACGAACGATTTCGGCAGATTCACCCTTCCCGGCGGAGAATCGGTGCAGTCGGGCGCGGACAGAATGCTTGAGTTCGCCCTCGAGGTCGCACGTGACAATCTCGGTGGCGTGCTTCTCTGCGCTTCTCACGCGGCGATTATACGCTCATTCTGGGCTAGAATATCCGGCATAGCACCCGAGGACGTGGCAAGAGAGCTGCCCTATCCCGCGAACGCCTCCTACTCGATAGTTGAGTACGACGGGGAGAAGCTCATACCGCTTTCCTTCTCAAACGACGCACACCTTGCAGGGTGCTCCACTACCTGGCGCGACTGATCACCTGAGGCACCGATGCGAGCTGTTCTCCTTGGCGGAGAACACGCAGCGATATAAATCCCTTTTGGGATTTGCGATATGTTTTTAACACCTCGCTATGGACGAGATATAGTAAAACGAGGGATTTATATCATATCGCGCCGAGCATAGCGAGGTATACCGCAGCCGAGTGAAACGAGGTTATATCGCATCCGCGCAACGAATATATCGAAAAGTAAAAAAGAGATAGCATTTCGGCTGATAACCGATTTGCTATCTCTTTCTGCTTTTTGCTTATAATACCAATTTTGCACCTTAAATGCCAATAATAATTTGCAATATAAGTTAATCTTATGCCTTTGCTCGCTTTTAAGGTGGATGTGAACTAATCAAAATGATGCGCGTTATTCCTCTGCGCTTACCTGCTTTGAAGCCCTTCTCGCCTGCTCGAGATATATGAGCAGAACCGAGATGTCCGCAGGATTTACTCCGCTTATGCGCGACGCCTGACCGATGCTCACGGGGCGAATCTCCGACAGCTTCTCGATAGCCTCGATTCGTAGTCCGATTATTTGGCGATAGTCGATATCATCGGGCAGGAGCATCTCCTCAAGGCGGCGGCTGCGCGCAACCTCGCTAAGCTCTCTTTTGATATAGCCCTCGTATTTTACGCGTATTTCTGCGCTGACGCGCACAGCGCGCGGCAAGGCCGGGCGACCCTCGTCTATATCCTCGAGCGCGGCATAGCTTAGCTCGGGGCGGCGAACGAGGTCTGCAAGCTTTATTCCGGTGGTTATCTCGGACGAGCCAAGGGAGCGCAGAAGCCCGTTTACCCTTTCACTCGGCGCTACCGTCGTTGACTTAAGGCGCTCGATTTCCGCCTCTATCATGCGCTGCTTTTCCTCGAATTTCGCGTATCTTTCGTCATCGATGAGTCCGACCCTGCGTCCAATTGGTGTCAGACGCTCGTCTGCGTTGTCCTGTCTTAAAATAAGGCGGTACTCGCTGCGCGAGGTCATCATTCTGTATGGCTCTTCGGTGCCCTTGGTGACAAGGTCGTCGATAAGCGTGCCAATATAAGAGGAGTCGCGCGTGAGCATCATCGGCGGCTCTCCCTTGATTTTGAGTGCGGCGTTAATGCCTGCGACAATGCCCTGCGCGGCGGCTTCCTCATAGCCTGAGGTGCCGTTGAACTGCCCTGCGCCGTAAAGACCGCTTATGCGCTTGAATTCGAGCGTGGGATATAGCTCGGTGGGTAAAACCGAGTCGTATTCAATAGCGTAAGCATAGCGCATAATCTCGGCATTTTGAAACCCGTCCAGGGAATTTAACATCTCATACTGCACGTCGGCAGGCATAGAGGTTGAGAAGCCCTGAATGTAAAGCTCGTCGGTGTCAATGCCGCACGGCTCGACGAAAAGCTGATGCCTCTCCTTGTCTGCAAAGCGCACAAGCTTCGTTTCGATAGAAGGACAGTAGCGCGGACCCGTGCCGACTATATTGCCCGAATACATAGCGGATCTGCCGAGATTATCGCGGATAATTCTATGCGTGTCGGAATTGGTGTAGACCGCGTGACAGAGTATCCTTGCTTCTCCGTACGATGCGGCATCGGTGCGCGCGGAGAAGGGCGTAGGCTCGTCCTCTCCCGCCTGAGGCTCGAGCGTGTCAAGGTTAACCGAGCGGCGGTGTACCCTCGCAGGAGTTCCCGTCTTGAAGCGCTGCAGCTTAACGCCGAGCCTCATGAGCGAGTCCGAAAGCCCGGTAGCCGGCATCATACCGTCGGGGCCTGCCGATGACACCGCATCACCAACGAATATCTCGGAGTTTAGGAAGGTTCCTGCCGCGATTATGACCGCCTCGGCACTCCAGCACTCGCCAATGGCTGTTTTGACACCCGTAACCCTATTTTCCCCGTCGCATATAAGCTCGGTAACCTCGCCCTGCACAAGTCGCAGATTTGCGGTATCCTCGAGCGTTTTTTTCATTATAGAGCGGTACATAATGCGGTCCGCCTGCACTCTCTTTGCATGCACTGCCGCGCCCTTACCGAGGTTGAGCGTGCGCGATTGCAGGGTTGCCTTGTCTGCCGCATAGCCCATCTCTCCGCCGAGTGCGTCAACCTCATAGACGAGGTGACCCTTCGCGCTGCCGCCAATCGAGGGGTTGCAGGGCATATTTCCCACCGCGTCGAGCGATATGGTGAACAGCACGGTGTTGACGCCCATTCTCGCTGCCGCAAGTGCAGCTTCGATGCCTGCGTGCCCCGCGCCTATTACTATCAGCTGTGTCTTAAAGTCCATGTGAAACTCCACAAAAAGAGTATAGTAGTTTACATTTTTGGCAAATTTCCAATAATTCTATCAGAATGATATTCTCTTGACCTCGGTTGTCCGTCTGCTTTTTTCATCTACGGTGAAGATGACTGCGTTGGCTATCACCCTGCCGCTTGCCGGCTCGAACTTCAAGGGCAGATGCGTACGCATACGCTTCACGACCCCCTCGGCGTCCATACCGAGTATGCCGCCCGTCTCTCCGCACATACCGACGTCGGTGATGTATCCCGTACCGCACGGCAGTATCTGCTCGTCTGCCGTCTGCACGTGTGTGTGCGTGCCGAACACCGCGCTTATCCTGCCGTCAAAGGCATATGCCACGGCGAGCTTCTCACCCGTTGCCTCGGCGTGGATGTCAAGCACGGCGATATCGTATCTTCCCTCCTCGCGCTTCAAGGCGCGCTCGATATAGTCGAAGGGAGAGTCGAGATTAGGCTCGATATGCACGTTTCCCATAGCGCATATAACCATAACGCGCCAGCCCGATACGTCTATTATAGTGTAGCCCGAGCCGGGCGCATCAGCGCCGAAGTTGATAGGCCTGAGCATGCGCTCCTCACTATCGAGGAAGGAGTATACAGCCTTGTTACGCAGGGTGTGGTTGCCGCCGCTGAGGCAGTCTGCGCCTGCATCGAGAACGCGCGCCGCTGTGTCGGGCGAGGGGCCTGTAATGAAGCCCGCGTTCTCCACATTTACTATCGCGAGGTCGATTTTCTCTCTGTCGCGCACGCGCCAAAGCTCTGCCTCAAGGTGCTTGACGCCGCCGATGCCGGTGACGTCGCCTATTGCAAGAATTCTCATTTATATTGTCCTGTCTATCCCGCAGATACGGGTGAAATACGGTGTTAAGCCCCCACCCGTGTCAAAATGAAAGCACGAGGAAGGAAAAGGCGAGCATAATGGCGAGGAAGGCGAAGTTGAACGCCGAGAACACAGCGAGATATTTGCCACCCTTACCGGGGTTATGCTCACAGTACTCGCGGAAGGTGATAAGGCTCGCGAGAGAGGAAATGATAGTTCCGCAGCCGCCGATGTTAACGCCCATAAGCAGCTCACGGTAGTTGTCCGAGAACTGCGAGAGCAGGATAGCGGAGGGGACGTTGCTGATAAACTGGCAGGATATTGCCGATACGGCAAGCGTGCTTATCTCAAGGAGTGAGGAGAACAGCTCGCGCACCGCGTCAATGCGCGCCATATTGCCCGAAAAAATGAAGAAGAAAACGAAGGTAAGAAGCAACCCGTAGTCCACCTTCAAGAGCGCCGTGCGGTCGAAAATGAATATGACGGGTGGTATAATTATCAGCGCAAGCACGTAGGGAATCGCGCGGAATACGCACAGTATCGAGAATGCGAAAAGCACGAGATAAACTATAACCTTCGCTATCGGCAGCTTCTTTTCTATACCCGAGAACTCGAGTGGCTCCTTCTTTATAAAGAGGAATACGCACAGGGTGATGAGCGTGACCGCGAGAAGAAACAGCGGCAGCATAATGAGCATGAACTCACCGTCGGGAATGTTGAATTTAGAGTAGAGATAGAGGTTCTGCGGATTGCCGAAGGGCGTCAGCATACCGCCGAGATTTGCGGCGATGTTCTGCATTATGTAGGTAAACGCCATATATTTTTCCTTGCCCGTCGTATGAAGCACGAAAAAGCCGAGAGGCAGGAAGGTGAGAAGCGCCATATCGTTGGCAATAAGCATGGAGCCGATGAAGGTGATGTATACGAGTGCCAAGACAGCAAGCCTCAGGTTGCCAAATTTTTCAACAATCTTCTTCGCACAGGTGTAGAAGAATCTGATGTTTCTCAGCGCACATACCACTGCCAGCACGCAGAAAAGGCAGGTCAAGGTCTTAAAATCAAAGTATCCGAGATATTCCGCGTCAGGCGGCACGAAGAACGTTGTTATCAACGCCGCTATGGCGGCAATAACCGTGACAATGTTGTTTTGTAGCACAGCGCATAGAAAATTAAGCTTTTTTAACATAAATGCCTCACGCAGTCAGTCGAAATCCGAATATATTATACCACTGTTTTTAAAAAAATCAACAGTAAATTCAAAACACGGTAAAATATAGAGAATTTTTCGGCAGAAATATTGATTTTGCTTGCTAAATGTGCTATTATAAACCATATAATGCTTTTTGGAGGGACGAGTATGCTTATTTCAACCGCAACTGGCAGATGTACTGCCAAGCTAGGAGTAGAGGAGGGCGTTCGTCTTCTTTGCGAAGCAGGCTATGATTGCCTCGATATGACGCTCCACGGCGAGCACAACTACTTCGAGCGCGACGACCGCAACGAAATTATAAAAAGCCTTAAATCCATAACTGCGTCCTACGGTGTAAGCTTCAATCAGGCTCACGCCCCATTTGGCGGCGGTTATGAGGTCTATACTACTGAGAAGGTCCCGAAAATGCCCGCAGTCTTCGAGTTCTGCGGAGCGCTCGGAGTTGAGAATGTCATAGTCCATCCTCTTCAATGGGGGAGATATTACGGCAACGAGGAGAATATGTTCGAGCTTAATATGGAATTTTACTCGAAGCTCGCCCCCTATGCAAAAAACGCAGGTGTAAAAATATCAATAGAGAATGTTAACTCATATCCTGTTACGCATTTGATTGTA
>CAYZZJ010000024.1:0-18527 GCA_964482885.1 uncultured Ruminococcus sp.
ATATGCAATTTCTGCGAAATTGATGATATACAAGACTGCGTCTTGATTTTAGTTAGCATTTGTGCTATGCTCTACTCAAAGAGGTGATATTATGCCGAAGAATTACTTGCTCATATATTCAGAACAACTTGCAACCAATATAGAACTACTTTGCCAAAACATAAAAGCACCATCAAATACTTTGTTTCAGATTCGTAAAAGCTCAAGCAGTATTTACGCAAATATTCGTGAAGCAAATTACGGACAAAGCAAATCTGATATGGTTGCAAAGTTTGAAATAGCACTCAAAGAGTGTAGCGAAACGGAAGGTTGGTTGAAACTACTGTTTAACACTAACGCCATAGACGAAGAAAGTTTCAAAGCTTATCGCAACCTTTGCGGTCGCATTAGAAGAATGCTGATTTCAAGCTGTAAAACTTTAAAAGAGCAAATTTAATACAATAAAGAGTCTATCTTACAAGAGTTTTTGAGCCTCTAGCGGATGGGCTCTTTTGTTTTCGTTAAAATTATGGGGTGTATTCGTTAAAACTATGGGATATCGTCAAAAATGTATTTTTTGATTTTTGTTGAAAATATATTGATTTTTCTCCAAAACGGTGATATACTAATTATGCCAAACCAACTGAATATTTTAGCAAGGGCTATTTTTATCTTTATGGGATAGTTATACCCTTTTGTTGTTGCGTCAATAATGAATTTGTTAAAAATGCAAATTCCTACTGACGCGGCATAATTAGTGATAGTTCTTGCTTCTCAGTTGGTTTGGCGACTATCGGAGTTTGCGTTTTTAGTGCGGTTTACTTCGGTAGCCGCACTTTTTTATTTTATTATTCATTTTTAGGAGGAAAAAGAAAATGAAAAAAATTATTGCATTACTTATGGTAGTATTTATGGCTGTATCCTTTGTGGCTTGTAGTTCCGGGAATAGCAATACCACTATCACCAATCCCGGTGATGAGCATACGGACCAAACTGATGGAACTCATCAAAATAATAACCAAAATGATAACGAAAAAAACAAATATGATGGTATTAGTGTTAAGGTTACTGGCAAAACCAATCTACCTGTCGATTATGATGAGAATAGATATTCTGAAAGGGTTGAATTTTCATTTTTAATTTCTAATAAAACTTCTCAATCGATAAAAGGAATTCAAGGTGTTCTTACGATTAAAGATTTGTTTGGTTCTAAAATAATTTCTCTAAATTGTAATTTTACAGGAAAAACCATCGGAACTAATCAATCGGTTTCTTTCGAAGGAATCGGTATCGATATTAATCAGTTCATGGATAATCATGTAAAACTATATAGCGAAGATTACTCAGATATGATTTATGAGTATGAAATAACCAATGTTGTTTATTCAAATGATAATACAGGAAGCGAAACAACAACTGAATCATCCAAAGTAGAAATAAAAGTAACTAATAAATATAATCTTCCTGTTAATTATGATGCAAATCGTTATTCCCCGAGAGTAGAATTTAATTTTGACGTATCAAACAAAACGGCTAAATCCATAAAAGGAATTCAAGGCGTTCTTACCATAAAAGATTTATTTGGTGAAAAAATCATATCATTAAATTGTGATTTTACGGGACAAACTATTTCTGCTAATTCAAAAGTAACATTCGAAGGAATTGGGTTCGATGTTAACCAGTTTATGGATAATCACGTCGAAGTATATAGTGAAAATTTTGAAGATTTGATATTCGAGTATGAAGTTACAAAAATTGTATATTCAGATGGAACACAGGAATAAATTAAGTGTTTTTTAATTGGTTATATGCTTGATTTTATAGTCAAAAACGGAAAAAATTCACCTTTTATCGTCTGTAGACTATAAAATGAACCTATCGTTAAAATTGAACCCATTAGGATTTCGTATCCTTTTCATCAATTACTCACATGTGAAGACACCTCGACTTTCGTCGGGGTGTTTTTGTATTCTTTGGTGACGGGAATTGAAGTAGGAGCGGTAGTGAATGACAGTCCGGTGGACTGTCAGAGCCGCGAATGACCGCAGGCGTAGTTCGCCGAGAATCAATTCCCGCCTGAGCGAACACTCTGCCCCGCTCTGCAATAAGCGGAACAACTCGCAGAGAGCAATTATCCGCGATAACCAACTGTAGCCGAGTCGGCAAGCTCGCTTGTCAGCGAGGCTAGGACGGTTGCTCCTCGAGCGTTGCGTTCACGCAACATAACACGCAGTGCAAACGCCTCGGCGTTGTGCTCGAGGGGAGTACGGCAGATTCCCGTCCGTCGCGAGCGACGGGGCGCGTGTGCCGCGCTCCATAAGCGAGCGGCGTTCCACCCTTCTAGCTATTTTCCATTCCAAACTTTTTTACACTTCCTGTTGCATGCTTCATTTTATGGTGGTATAATGAGTATGCCAAACTAGCTTAATATTCGTGAATTATGGGTGTATTGTCTTTTATAGGGATAATTATACTCTTTTTTGCCATGAGTAGTATAATAGTAAACGTTACATTCACTATAACGATAATGCAATTGGAGGCTTGACGTGAAGGAATTTTTCGGTTTTGGTGGATATGAGCGGCCTGCAGAGGGCTTTTTATCCTGGCAGCATATACTGTTCGTCAGTTGCTTTGTAGCGGCTATGATCGCTTTGGCGATATATTTCGGACGCAAATTCCGTGATAGGAGCGAGGAAGAAAAGAATAAGGTTCTGCTGTGGACGGCTATTATCCTCGACTCGTGCGAGGTGTTCAGAGTTATTATGGCGTGCATAGTCTGCGAGGATCCGCTTCGTTGGTTATACGAGCTGCCGCTGTTCCTTTGCGGAATACCGCTGATCCTGGTGCCTATGGCGGCACTCACCAAGGGCAGAGTTCGCGAGGCATCGCTTGATTTCGTATTAATATTCGGAATACTCGGTGCTATACTCGGTACGTACGGCGCGGGTCAGAATTACAACGCATATCCCGTGCTTTCCTTCACTAATCTCATATCCGCTCTGACGCATACGATTTCGGGCTTTGCGTCGCTTTACATAGCTATCTCGGGCATGGTCAGCATGAAGAAGAAAAACATATGGATAACCTACTGTATTCTTTCCGGCTTTGCCATTATGGCTTTTATAGCAAACGCGCTCCTCGACTATAACTATATGTTCCTCGTGCGCGGAGACGGAACACCTTACGATATTGTTTATAATCTGGTGGGAGGCAACCCCATCTTATATCCCATGATGGTTATCGCGCTGTTTCTCGTTTATATTGCAGCGTTTTACGGCGTATATCACCTGATAAAGCAAAGGGGCAAAAAAGCTGCTGCCCCAGATACGTGTGCCGACGAGGTGGCAGAATAATTTCAGCACGTATAAAACAGCATTGTACAAAGACACGCAAAAAATCCCTTTTCCCAAGGCTAGGGAAAAGGGATTTTTCTATGCGAGAGAGGACGAGCAGTCACGCGTTTACCCGGGATCCTTTGGGCCATTTTCAGTCGGCCTGCATTTCACGATCGCCTCGGTAGCGTCGGTAAGAACAAGCACGCCGTTCTGGTTGTACGCATCAATCGTCACTTCTACAAGCCCGTTCTTGGGGCTTCGCTTAACGAGAGCCGTTATCGTAGCCCTGCCCGTCAAGACGTCACCTGCAAAAACAGGCTTCAGCCACTCAATTTTCGTGGATTTACCCGCAAGCAGCTCTTCGCCGAAAAAATCAACCTCCAGGTATTTCGCCCACACCGACATAAAAGACATCACCCCCGGCGCTATCAGACCGCCAAAGGGCGTGGTTTTTGCGTATTCCTCATCGGTGTGGAGAGGAATATTGTCATAAAGACGGGCAAAATCCATCATTCTTTCCTTCTCGATCGCGGCGGGCGCGATATCCACGGTCATGCCGATCTTCAAATCATCAAAATACATCTCACCACTCCTTACGTAAAGTCCTCATAAAATACGGTCTCGCATAACGGACGGAACTTAAAATGCAGGTCGAGCGGCTTTGAATCCTCAGACGGATATCCCATAACCAGAAGAGCGGCAGGCTCGATACCCTCGGGAATATTAAAGCTGTTCCGCATCGCATCGGGGTCAAAATGCATCACCCAACAGGCACCAACGCCCTCGTTTTGCGCGGCGAGCATAAGGTAGGTGGTAACTATAACGGCATCTACCGATGAAGAGAGCGCGCCGTCGTATTTTCTCACCCAGCTTTCGTCCTTATTATGGCAGACGAGCATTGCTGTGGGCGCGTTAAAGTGGCATTTGGTGCAGTCCTTCAGCTTTGCAAGCGACTCGTCGGTATTCATAACGAGAATTCTCTGCGGCTGATAATTACAGCCCGTCGGCGCCTTGTGGGCGGCGGCAAGCAGCTTATCAATCACGGGCTGCGGAAGATGCTCGGGCTTAAAGCTGCGCACGGAATATCTCTCTGTTATAAGCTTTTCAAAATCCATTTTAATCTCCATTCCGTCGCCTGTGGCGACCGCACAAATAGTTAATTAATTTTCGGTATCGCTATGCGACGATTTGGGATAGGGACCCAAATCGCGAAGATTACGAGCGTGAACGCTAAAAGTCGGGTGCCGATATAGGTTATTTCACGCTAGTTACCTCATTTCAATCTCAATATTCAGCCTGCAATAACACGGGGAAAGGTATAGCATCACCTCACGGAATTATCCCCTGTACTTTTTCGGGCTTTTGCCGTATTTTTCCTTAAATATCCTATGGAAATAGCTCTTATTTTCGTAGCCTACCGCCATAGCGACCTCTTCGACGGAAAGGCTTGTGTTTTTCAAGAAAAATTCAGCCTGCGATAGGCGCTTTTCCTGAAGATGCTCGGTGTAGGTTTTTCCCGTTCGGTTCTTGATCTCGTGGCTCAGCCAGTAAAAATCATAGTGCAAAACCCTTGCCGCCTCGGTAAGACTGCCGTTCTTGTAGTTTTCCTCGATATACCTGAATATATCCATAATCGCCCTGTCCTCACGCGATTCGTACGAAAGCTTGTCGGTGTGATTGAGGAGCTGCATAAACAAAAGCCCCATAGTAGTCTGATTTATATTTCTCTTATTCGAGGTGTTGCTTATCAAGGTCCAAATCAGGTTCTCAACCAGGTTCTGCACGGGTAGAACTCCCGCTACCTTAAAATGGAGATATCCCCTGTTTTCCTTCTCAAAAAGCGCGCCGAGGAGAAACTTCTTTATCGGCGTTTCCTCAGCGCCGAGCATCTCGAGCGTCTTATCAAAGAAGGACGGGCGGATAATGAAATTAACCGCAATATCGCGCTCACCCGCAGGGAGGATCTCCTGCCTCGCTCTCTGCCCCAAGAGTAGCAGCTCGCCCTCCTTAAGCAATAAAAGCTTTCCGTTGATTATATGCGTCGTTACGCCTGCGCACATATAGACAGCCTCTATATAATCGTGCGTATGCTCGGGAAAGTGGACGAAGCGCGTATGCACTCGCGCTCGTATGAGCCTGCCGTCCTCGAGCAGCTTATCCCCTCTTATAATGCTGCCGCCACCCGTGGTGTATATGCTTTTATCAACTCCCTCACCGCTGAGGATAGCGCGCTCCTCCTCGGTTATCGGCATAAGCCGGTCTAAAATCTCCCGCTCTATCATAAAAGCTCCATTCTACGACTGAAAATCAAATGCGAATATCTCATCGCTACAGTCTACCAAAACCATTGTAACACAGCAAAGCGTAAAAATCAACACAAATAAGGACACTTTTCTAAGCAAATGGTGTTCTTTATTTTTGCTTCAAGGTATGCTAATATATTACGGTAGGCAATTTACGAAGGAGGTTAGTATTGAAATATTATTTAGCTATAGATATCGGCGCATCGTCCGGTAGGCATATCGTAGGGTGGTATGAGGACGGCGAGATACGCACGAGCGAGGTTTACCGCTTCCCGAACGGAGTAAAGAGAGACGGAGGACAGCTCACGTGGGATACCGAGGCTCTTTATCGGAGCGTGGTAGAAGGCATAAGGGTTGCCTTCAGCCTGTATCCCGAGATAGAGAGCTTATCGATTGATACCTGGGGCGTTGATTACGTGCTTCTCGCGGGTGACACCGAGCTTAAGCCCACGTTCGCATACCGCGATAAGAGAACCGACTCTATCATAGATGAGGTGCATAAAATTGTCCCGTTTTCGGAGCTATACCGTCACACGGGGTGCCAGTTTCAGCCCTTTAACAGCATTTATCAGCTATACTGCGACAAGCTTAGCGGAAGGCTCGACGAGGCTACGGATATGCTATTGATACCCGAATACCTCACGTGGCGGCTGACCGGAGTTAAGGCGCGCGAATACACGAACGCTACGACGACGGGGCTTATAAACGCAGGAACGGGAGAGTTCGACAGCTATATAACCGATGCTCTCGGATATCCGAGGCAGCTCTTCCCTCCCCTATCGCAGCCCGGCAGGGTTATTGGCAATCTTTTGCCCGAGGTGAGCGAGGCGGTCGGCGGAAATTGCAAAGCTGTGCTTTGCGCAACTCACGATACCGCGTCTGCCGTTGAGGGTATACCGATGCAGGATAATCACCCATACATATCGTCGGGCACCTGGTCACTGCTTGGTGTCAAGACCGATAAGCCGCTAACCGACGAGGAGAGCGAGAGGGCAAACTACTCGAACGAGGGCGGCGTCGGATACAACAGATACCAAAAGAATATTATGGGTATGTGGCTGGTTAACGAGCTTGCGCGCGAGCTATGTCCGGATACACCGTTTGACAGGATTGTCGAAATGGCGAGAGAGAGCGATTTTGATGCCACGGTTGATGCCGATTCGAGCGAATTTTTAGCCCCCGAAAGCATGAAGGCGGCGTTCGATAAGGCGCTTGGTCATAGCTGTGAGATGGGCGACTATTTCCGCTCGGCATACCGCAGCCTTGCGCTTTCATACAATAGGGCAATCGAGGAGCTTGAGGCTAACACGGGACGCAGCTACGACCGTGTGTACATCGTCGGCGGCGGGGCAAAAAACACCTTCCTCAACTCTCTTACCGAGGAGGCTACGGGAAAGAAAATCATAGCGCTGCCCATAGAGGCGACCGCTATCGGAAATCTTAAAATACAAATGGAGGCTAAGTGATATGAGCTACATAGAAGCCAAAGAGAAATACGCAAAATTCGGCATAGATACCGAAAAAGCGCTTGATTTGCTAAGAAACGTTTGCATCTCAATGCATTGCTGGCAGGGTGACGACGTTATAGGCTTTGACAGCCGCGAGAGTCTTTCGGGCGGAATACAAACAACGGGCAATTATCCCGGCAGAGCCACAACGCCCGAGGAGCTTATGGCAGACTACGATAAGGCATTCTCTCTTATAGGCGGAAGGAAGAAGTTAAATCTACACGCATCATACGCTATTTTTGAGGACGGCGAGGCTGTCGGCAGAGATGCGATACTGCCGAAGCACTTTGCCAAGTGGGTGGAATTTGCAAAGGATAGAGGTGTCGGAATAGACTTCAATCCCACCTTCTTCTCTCACCCTATGGTTAAGGACGGACTAACGCTCTCCTCACCCGACGAGGAGGTTCGCAGGTATTGGGTAAATCACGGAAGGGCATGCCTTAAGATTGCTGAGTACTTTGCGACCGAGACGGGTGTTCCCTGCGTTATGAACATCTGGATCCCCGACGGATATAAGGATATCCCCGCAGACAGGCTCTCCCCGAGAGAGCGCTTCAAGCGCAGCCTTGACGAGATCCTCGACACACCGTACGATAAATCGAGGTGTACGTAACCCTCGAATCAAAGGTGTTCGGCATTGGTGTTGAGAGCTACACTGTGGGAAGTGCCGAGTTCTGTCTCTCTTACTCTGATTACAAGGGCATAACGCCTCTTATGGATAACGGACATTATCACCCGACCGAGGCGGTAAGCGATAAGATTTCCGCCCTGCTTCTCTTCAATGAAAGAATCGCGCTGCACGTCACGAGAGCTGTACGCTGGGATTCGGATCACGTGGTTATACTCGACGATGAAACGAAGGAGATCGCAAAGGAGATAGTCAGGTGCGATGCCCTTGACCGAGTATTTATCGCAACAGATTATTTCGATGCGTCTATCAACCGCATTTCGGCGTGGGTAACCGGAGTAAGGAGCGTACAAAAGGCTTTGCTCTTTGCGCTGCTTCAACCCGAAAAAGAACTCAAAAAGCTACAAAATGTAAACAATTTTACGGATATTATGTACATTCAAGAGGAAATGAAGACTATGCCGCTCGGCGAGGTGTGGGAGGAATTTCTCTCCCGCGAGGGCGTTGTGCAGAACTATCTTACAGAGATCAGAGAATACGAAAGAGAGGTTTTACTTAAGAGATGAAGAACATTATGAATGCACCCTTTGTTGAAGAAATGAGGCGCACCTGCGCTAATATGTACCGCCTCGGCTGGGACGAGAGAAACGGCGGAAATATCAGCTATATGCTTGATGAGAGCGAGGTTGGCGAGTACTTAAAGCTTGACGAGGTTATAAGAGAAATCCCGATAGGCTTTGATGCTACGGCGCTTATCGGCAAAATATTCATCGTGACGGGTACGGGTAAGTACTTCAAGAACGTTGACTCCGATCCCGAGACTAATCTCGGAATAATCCGTATCGCGAAGGACGGAAAGACCGCTGAGCTTCTCTGGGGCTACAAGGACGGAGGCAGATTTACAAGTGAGCTGCCCGCGCACCTTATGAGCCATATCGCAAGGCTGTCGGTTGACCCCGAGAACCGTGTTGTTATGCATTCTCACCCCACCCACACCCTTGCTATGAACTACGTTCACGAGCTTGACGAGAGGAAGCTCACGCACACGCTTTGGGAAATGTGTACCGAGTGTATCGTAGTATTCCCCGACGGTGTCGGTGTTCTGCCCTGGATGCTTTGCGGAACGAACGAGATCGGCGAGGCTACCGCAGAAAAAATGAAGGAATTCCGTCTTGTCGTATGGGGTATGCACGGCATATACGGCGCAGGCAAGACCATGGACGAGACCTTCGGTCTTATCGAGACGGTTGAAAAGGCGGCAGAGATTTATATGCTCACCGCTCACCTTCCCCGTATAAATACCATTAAGGACGAGGAAATGGTTACCCTCGCGGAGTTCTTCGGCGTAAAATACAGAAGAGATTTTCTTGATCTCTGATAGGTGAAGTATGATAAAGGGATTCAAAATGAAGCTCTTCCCCGGCATGGAGGAGGAATATAAAAAACGCCACGATGCCCTTTGGCCGGAAATGAAGGACATGATACATGAATACGGCGGAAAAAATTATTCTATTTTTCTCGACCGCGATACAGACGTGCTATACGGATACCTTGAGGTTGAGAGCGAAGAGAGGTGGGCAAAATCCGCCGACACCGAGATCTGCCGCCGCTGGTGGCACTACATGGCGGATATTATGGAAACCAACCCCGATGAAAGCCCCGTGTCTATCGACCTTAAACCCGTTTTCCATCTTGACTGACAGGCTGAGTCAGCACTCCAAAAAGCCTGATCAGAGAATGAACCGCAACCAAGGAGGCATACGAAATGAAAAGTAGTTGCACCGAAAAAGTCCCTGATACCATTTTGACGGCGACGGACGAGCGCGCAGCTTCGGATGCTATGAGCTTTGTTAACCATGCGCCCGGTGCGCCATATGACCTTTTGACTAACGAAGCCGAATACCCTATGAATATAGAGGGAGCACCGCTGTTTGACTGGTGGGTTAACGACGAAGACTGTGACGAGGTGCAGACGGCCTATCAGATACGCCTGTCGGTATTGTTTTTTCCTATAAAGGTGATATAATAGAAGCGAAAAAGCATAAAAAGGAGCGCGGAGATGAAAAATCTGAAGTTTGGCGTTGTTATGTATGACAGCGATAATCCCGACGGTTTTACCTTCTCGACCTCTATGATATCGAGCGATATAAAAGCGGGCGATGACCTCAACGCAGGCTGGTACAGTCTCACAGTGGGAGATAAATAAGATGCTGTAAGGCTCGCGAACGTAAGCGGTATGCGCGCCCAAAAATAATTTTATCTTTATAAAAACGCAATATTTGTTTACAAAAAGAAGCAGGACGGGGCTCCGTCCTGCTTCTTTGGTTGCCTTTTAGTCAACCGAATTCACCAATTAACATCCATATCAAGCTCGGGATAGGGATTTATCTTAAGATGCTCTGCGGTAGGCTTGCCCTCCATTTTCGACTTCATGAAATTAAGGAACTCGGTAAAGTCGGGGAGCTTATGTCTATGGTATCCCGGCCTGAACCAGGCGCCGCAGTTGTCCTCGCAGCCGAGGTAGCGGTACGCCTCCTTCACGCCGCAGAAATTCATCCACGCGCCCTTCGGGTTTATCCAATAGTCCTGCATACCCTCGCACTGCAGATAGTATCTAGGGGCTATGAGAGCGCCGAAGAAGTGCATATCGTAGGGCAGCTCGTCCTCGCGGTCTATGTATTCGCGCAAGCCCTCGCCCATCCAGTGGTAGAGATTCTTGAACATATCCGAAAGCTCCTCGGTCTTACCTGCCCAGCCGTAGCCGGTTTCCTTAAGCCTATAGCTGACGGCACCGTGACAGCCGCTGTTGTTCGGGCATACGAACTTGATTCTGGTATCTGCCGCTGCGGCGAGCAGTGCTGTCTTTCCGCCGCGGGAGTGACCTGTAATTCCAACGTTCTCGATATCTATATGAGGTATCTCGGCAAGTGCGTCCATAACGGTCATATATCCCCATGCCCACGCGGATATGGCAGTAAAGCCCTTATGCTCGGGGTAAACCTCGTAAAGCCCACCGACTCTGCCTGCGTTCTTATCGTCGTTCGCCATCTCGAGACGGTTAAAGCGTCCGACAGCTATGCCCATCTCACATGCCGCGGCAATAGTATCGCTCTCGCAGTTGTTATAGCAGCCGTCACCGGTAAGGAGAAGCGGATACTTTACGCTGCCGTCAATCGGTCCCTTTGGAGATGTTATATCAAGCAAGAAGGATATCTGATTTTCCTTAGTTCCCGCCCATATCTTATAAACGTTCTGATGAACTCCGTCGGTTTTGGCGCCGTTAAGCTTCATAACCTTAACAACCTCGGGACGAGGGGGCATTCCTCCGTACTCAATCCCGCAGATCTCATTAAATATACGCTCTCTTTCCGAGTACCATTCCTCGGCACTCATTCTCGTGCCGTCGGGCTTACGGAAGGGATCGGGCAGCTTGCCAATAATTCTTACGCTCATACGTACCTCCCGGGAAAATGAATTTCAACACCCTAATTTTATGCTTTTAATATCGTCATGTCAATAGGTGATGGGAATTTTTATAACCCACAGGGTTAACCCCGGGCGCTCTCTACTTGACTATCGCGCGCGTATGTGCTATCATTAAAATGTGATATTATATGCTTACCCATACCGTAAGGAGCAGCTATGAAAAAAATACTCTCTCTTATTCTTACTATATTCGTAATCACGGGGGCTATGCTCGCACTCGGTGCCTGCGGCGATACGACCGAGCCGAAGAAGCTCGCGACACCGGTTGTAACCATTGAGAACGGAGTTGCTACCTGGACGCGCGTCGAGGGTGCTATAGGCTACGACGTCGGCATAGGCTCGGAGATAACGCGCTACAAGCCCGGCTTCAATACTGCCGAGCTTGAGATTGGCGAGAGCATTACCGTTCGCGCGGTGGGTGACGGAAAGAATTTTGCGACAAGCGATTGGAGCCGTCAGGTTACGCGTCCCGAGCCGCTGGAGGCACCTGTGCTGACGCTGAGCGGAAATACGGTAAGCTGGAGCCCGATTGCGGGTGCGCTTTCCTACCAGATAAGCATAGGAACGGCAGAGCCGATAGACGTAAACGCCGACGTTACAAGCTACGTGCTTCGTGACGGTGAAACCGCAATAGTGCGCGCGCACTTCGGCAAGGACGGTGCGGGCCCCTGGAGCAACGCCGTTACATACTCGACTTCGGGTAGCGAGGACGACTGCACCCACGCCGACAGCGACAATGACGGTGAGTGCGACGCATGCTACGAGGCGGTTGTTGTTGTCATTGATATTTACGCAATTAACGACCTGCACGGAAAATTCTGCGACACGGATACCCAGCCCGGTGTTGACGAGCTTACAACCTATCTAAAGAGCCGCGAGGATATTGACGATAACGCCATAGTGCTGTCCTCGGGTGATATGTGGCAGGGTACGGCTGAGTCGGGTCTTACCTTCGGTAAGCTTATAACCGAGTGGATGAATATCGTTGGCACCGTGTCGATGACGCTCGGTAATCATGAATACGACTGGGGCGAGAGCTATATAAGGGATAACCTTGAGATAGCGGAATTCCCATTCCTTGCTATCAACATTTACGATAAGAATACGGGAGAGCGAGTAGACTACTGTCAGCCCTCGGTTATAGTCGAGGAGGGCGGTATTCAGATAGGAATTATCGGTGCTATCGGTGATTGCTATTCCTCTATCCTTTCGGATATGGTCACGGGCATTGAGTTCAAGGTGGGCAGCGCGCTGACGGCGCTCGTTAAGGCTGAGGCGGAAAGACTGCGCGCGCTCGGTGCAGACCTTATAGTATACTCGCTTCACGACGGAACGTCGGGCTATGATACTGCACTCTCAAACGGATACGTTGACGTAGTGTTCGAGGGGCATACACATTCCGCGTATACCACCATGGACAGCTACGGCGTTTATCACATTCAGGGCGGTGGAGAGAATAAGGGTATCTCACACGCTGAGCTTAAGGTAAACAGCGCAAACGGCAAGATTTCGGTAAGCGAGGCGGGAGTTATATACGCTAACACCTATTCTTCTCTTGAGGACGATGCCGAGTGCGAGGCACTTGAGGAAAAATACCGCGATATAATAAACAAGGCAAACGAGGTGCTTGGCCGCAACGGTACTACTCTCAGTGACAGCGAGGTTGAGGACCTTGTGGCGAAGCTCTACTACGAAGCGGGAATGGCAAAGTGGGGTGAGCAGTACGATATCACCCTCGGCGGTGGCTTCTTAAAGACGAGGAGCCCGTATGATCTTGCTATGGGTAAGGTCACCTATTCTGACCTCATGTCGATACTTCCCTTCAACAACGAGATCGTGCTTTGCTCGGTTTCGGGCTACAATCTGCTCTCGAGATTTATTAACAACGATAACAGCGACTACCACGTATACGGGAATTATAACGTATCCGATATTGTAGCAGGCAGAACCTACTACATAGTAGTAGACAGCTACACCTCGGCGTATAAATACAACAACCTTACGGTAGTCAAGAGATATGACACCGAAACGTTTGCGCGTGACCTCCTCGCAGAGTATATAAGGGGCGGAGGGCTTGATACGGCGCACAAGGACTGTTCTGTTAAAACCGTCAAGGAAGCACTCGGTATAGGAGCGGCTATTCCGCTCGGTGTCACTACGGAGGAGAGCTTCCACGTAAGCGGCGAAATCAAGTCGATAGTCAGCCAGACCTACGGAAATCTATATCTCACGGACGAATACGGTAACGAGATATACGTCTACGGTCTTTACGATGCCGAAGGTGTGAGATACGACGCTATGACGGCTAAGCCCGCTGTGGGTGATACCGTAACGCTTTGCGCGAAAATACAGAATTACAATAACGGCGGCACCTCTCTTGTCGAATTAAAAAATGCGATAATAGTTGAAGTGGACAAGCCCGATGTCACGGCGCCAAAGGAGCTGGCAACCCCGAGCGTTAGGCTCGAGGGTGAGGGTGTAAGATGGAGCGCTATCGAGGGTGCTGTGGGCTATGAGATATACATAGGCACCTCGCACTTTTCCTTCGATACCACGGTAAGCTACGTTCCCCTATCAGACGGTGACACCTTCAAGGTACGCGCGCTCGGCGACGGGATTAACTATGAGGTCACGGGTGAGTGGAGTGAGGTGATAACCTACACCGCCCCCTCTACTCCCAAGTCACTGGGCACTCCCCTACTTTCTTTGAACGGCTCTATTGCAATATGGGAGCCTATCGACGGAGCTATAGGCTACGAGGTAAATATAGGCGGGATATCGACCGTCTACAACGTAGTAATCTCCGAGGTTACCCTCGCATCAGGCGACACGCTTAAAATACGTGCGCTTGGCGACGGTATAAGCTACGAGGCTGAAGGTGAGTGGAGCAATCCGGTCACCTACGTGCGCATCGCGACGCTTAACACACCCGTTGTCAGAATCAACGAAGGCTATGCGGTCTGGGATGCTGTTGACGGCGCTGCCGGGTACGAAATCAGGATAAATGACAATGATGATTTACAATTAGAGGCAAATATTACGTATTGCGCCCTTACAGATAGCTGTACTATTTCGGTAAGAGCTATCGCTGAGGCAGGATCAGATAACCGCGACAGCGCGTGGAGCGCTACCCTCACGTACACCTCACCCGACGACTGCACCCACGCCGACAGCGACAACGACGGTGAGTGCGACGCATGCTACGAGGCGGTTGTTGTTGTCATTGATATTTACGCAATTAACGACCTGCACGGAAAATTCTGCGACACGGATACCCAGCCCGGTGTTGACGAGCTTACAACCTATCTAAAGAGCCGCGAGGATATTGACGATAACGCCATAGTGCTGTCCTCGGGTGATATGTGGCAGGGTACGGCTGAGTCGGGTCTTACCTTCGGTAAGCTTATAACCGAGTGGATGAATATCGTTGGCACCGTGTCGATGACGCTCGGTAATCATGAATACGACTGGGGCGAGAGCTATATAAGGGATAACCTTGAGATAGCGGAATTCCCATTCCTTGCTATCAACATTTACGATAAGAATACGGGAGAGCGAGTAGACTACTGTCAGCCCTCGGTTATAGTCGAGGAGGGCGGTATTCAGATAGGAATTATCGGTGCTATCGGTGATTGCTATTCCTCTATCCTTTCGGATATGGTCACGGGCATTGAGTTCAAGGTGGGCAGCGCGCTGACGGCGCTCGTTAAGGCTGAGGCGGAAAGACTGCGCGCGCTCGGTGCAGACCTTATAGTATACTCGCTTCACGACGGAACGTCGGGCTATGATACTGCACTCTCAAACGGATACGTTGACGTAGTGTTCGAGGGGCATACACATTCCGCGTATACCACCATGGACAGCTACGGCGTTTATCACATTCAGGGCGGTGGAGAGAATAAGGGTATCTCACACGCTGAGCTTAAGGTAAACAGCGCAAACGGCAAGATTTCGGTAAGCGAGGCGGGAGTTATATACGCTAACACCTATTCTTCTCTTGAGGACGATGCCGAGTGCGAGGCGCTAGAGGAAAAATACCGCGACGTTATCGATAAGGCTACGACACCTCTCGGCACAAACTCCACATATCGCTCAGGCGATGCTCTCGAGGATCTCGTTGCCAAGCTTTACTACGATGCGGGAATGGCGAAGTGGGGTAGCGAATATGCTATCACCCTTGGCGGCGGATACCTGAATACCAGATCTCCCGGAAGCCTTGACGCGGGAAGCGTAAGCTACGGCGATCTTATGTCACTCTTCCCCTTCAATAATCAGATAGTACTGTGTTCTATATCCGGCTCTGATCTGTTATCTAAATTCATAAACACAACAAACGGCAATTATCACGTATACGGTGAATATGACGCATCAGAGATAACCTCGGGCGGTATATACTACGTAATAGTCGACAGCTATACCTCGTCATACTCGCAAAACAATCTTACGGTGGTTGAATACTACGACGATACAACCTATGCAAGAGATCTGCTCGCGGAGTATATAAAGGCAGGCGGTCTTGAAGGCTCTATCCCGTCGAACCCCGGCACCTCAACAACGCCCGACGATACCGATTACACGCTCACGGAAATCGAGGAGGCGCTCAGCATCGGCGCGGCGCTTGACCCTGCGGCTATCACGAGTGATTACTATTACGTCAAGGGAACGGTGGATTCAATAGCAAGCACGTTTTACGGTAATATGTACCTCTCTGACGGAAACGGAAACGCTATATACGTATACGGTCTTTACACTGCCGACGGCACGATATATAACGGCATGACCACTAAGCCGCAGGTAGGCGACACGATAATCGTCAAAGCGCCGATACAGAATTACTATAGCGGCGGGGTCTCGCTTATAGAGCTGAAAAGCGCCGTGCTTATTGAGATTTTGTAAACTTTTATTTTCATATTCACGCAAAACACGAGCCGTTGGCGAATTCGCCAACGGCTCGTGTTCTTTATTTTATTTCTAAGTAGCGAGGCGCGCCGGTCGCAAAACCCACCACCTATATTGAGGGAGAAAATTTTGATGCAGAGTGCGGGATTGGAAGCCCGAAGCCGTAGAAAAGACTACAGCGAGTGGCGACGGTCACGCGCTAGGCACAAAATCACCGATCAGCTGCTGATCGAGGGAGTTTGGTGGGGAAATCGTCGTTCTTCGACCGAGAGGCGTATATGAATACGTCGGAGGGAGAAAACGGCGATAGAAAAAGAAAATTTATTAATGGAGGAAAGCGTAGCTTTCCAACCTCCATACCTTTTGACATGGCATAAAGCAAAGGACGAGGTACATAGCGCGCCTCGTCCAATAATATTTTCTTTTTCGGTTACGCCCAAAATCACCGATCAGAAATTAAAATATCTTTTTGCATTATAATACGCTATCCCCTGTACAATCTCCTTAAGAGTATCGTAATCCTCGGGATACTCACCCTCGGCTACCCAGGTACCGATGAGGTTACACATAATGCGGCGGAAGTACTCGTGACGGGTGTAGGAAACGAAGGAACGGCTGTCGGTAAGCATGCCTACGAAGCGGGAGATCATACCGAGGTTAGCGAGCGACTTCATCTGCTCTACCATTCCGTCGCGCTGATCGTTGAACCACCATGCGGAGCCGAACTGAATCTTACCGGGAGTGCCTGCACCCTGGAAGCAGCCGAGCATAGTGCCGAGAACAACGTTGTCCTTGGGGTTGAGAGTATAGAGAATGGTCTTAGGAAGCTTATTCTGATACTCGAGGTGATTCATAAATGCTGCGAGATCCTCTGCGATGCAAAGGTCGTTCGAGGAATCAAAGCCCGTATCGGGACCGAGCTTCTCGTACATGCGTCTGTTGTTGTTTCTGAGAGCGCCGATGTGGAGCTGCATAGCCCAATCAAGCTCTACGTACTTCTCTGCACAAACAGTCATAAGAGCGGTCTTGAAGGAGTCTATCTCCCACTTGGTAAGCTCCTCTCCTGCCATACGCTTATCAAACGCTGCCTTAGGATCGCCTGCAGCGTAGGAAACGTACTCAAGAGCATGGTCGGAGAGGCGGCAGCCATAGGAATGGAAGAAGTCGATACGGCTACGGATCCACTCTACAAGCTCCTCGTAGCTCTTGACACCGATCATCTCAATATAAGGAAGAAAAGTCTCCTTGCCGATCTCGACAGCCTTGTCGGGACGGAATGCGGGAATAACCTTGGTCGAGAAGCCCTTAAGAGCCTCGTGATACTCAAGGGTATCGGCGGGATCGTCGGTGGTACAGATAACCTCTACGCCGGAGCGCTTGATAAGCTCCTGCGCGCGGTACTCGTCCTTAGCGAGAAGCTCGTTACATCTGTCCCAGATGTAGTCGCAGGTCTCGGGCGAGAGAGTTTCGTCTATGTCGAAATATCTCTTAAGCTCAAGGTGAGTCCAATGGTAGAGGGGGTTGCCGATGAGCATGGGCATCGTCTCGGCAAACTTCTTGAATTTCTCATAATCGCTCGCAGAGCCCGTGATGTACTCCTCGTCAACACCGTTAGTGCGGATCTGGCGCCACTTGTAGTGGTCGCCCGAGAGGAAGAGGTCAAAGGCATTTCTGAACTTATAGTTCTCTGCTATCTGCTTGGGGATAAGATGGCAATGATAGTCAATGATAGGAAGATCCTTGACCATGTCGTAGAGCCTTCTTGCAGGCTCGTTTTTAAGCATAAAATTATCGTTGATGAAGCTCATAGCGTTACACCGTCCTTAAATATTGATATTTCTCTGAATCCGTGCTTTTCATTCTGCGTTTCCTTACCCTCGGCTACCGAGATGATATAACGGTAGAATTCCTCGGTGAGGTCCTCACCCTCAAGGCACTTGCCCGCGTTGAAGTCTATCCAGTTGCTCTTCTTCTCTGCAAGCGCGGAGTTCGTAGCAACCTTTACGGTAGGCACAGCGCCGCCAACGGGAGTGCCGCGGCCGGTGGTGAAGAGGATTATATGCGCGCCCGCAGCCATAAGGTTCGTGCAGGCAACTATATCGTTTCCGGGGCCGTTAAGAAGCGAAAGACCCGGCTTTGTAATAACGTCGCCGTAGTCGAGACAATCGGTAACGGGGGAAAGTCCGCCCTTCTGAACACAGCCGAGCGACTTCTCCTCGAGGGTTGTGATACCGCCCTTCTTGTTTCCTGGTGAGGGGTTCTCGTAAACCACCTGACCGTGACGCGTGAAGTAATCCTTGAAATCGTTTATAAGCGATACGGTGTGGGAGAACACCTCCTCGTCGACACATCTCTGCATCAGAAGATGCTCTGCACCGAACATCTCGGG
>CAYZZJ010000025.1:0-18020 GCA_964482885.1 uncultured Ruminococcus sp.
CGTTATTGTATATCATCACGCTTTAGCGTGTATCTTCTGCGACTTGATGATATGCAAGGCTCTCGCCTTGGTGATATACAAAACTCCGTTTTGATGATATACACGACTGCGTCGTGATGAGGAGGCGAGAATCGAATCCCTTTCGTCCACCCCAATAGGGGTGCTTTTTTCTAATTTACCGCATTATTTTTCCATTCTCCTAAGAAAAACAACCACGGCACACACGGCTGTAGCTATTGCATACCCGAACACAAGCAATATATGTATAAGCGCTGCGGCGGTATCTCCACAAATTATTGCCCTTTCCAGCTCTACGGCGTGGACGAACGGAAGCAGATTTGCAAGCTTTAAGAACCAGCCGCCGACAAGCTCGAGGTCAAACCAAATACCCGAAAGCCACGCCGACAGGTTTGTAAGAAGCGCGCCGCAAATGCCGCCAACCTGCTTGACGTTAAAGGTGCTGCCGCACAAAAGCCCGAGCGAAATATATAAAATTGCAATTGGTATAGCTCCCAAAATAGCAAGCAAAATATTCACCGACAATGGCATACCGAGTGCTATAGAAACGGCGTAGCAAACAGCTATCTGTGCAAGCGCTATCGGAAGAAGGGGGAGCAAATATCCCAAAACGAAATCGAAAGACCTAAGCGGAGTTGTGTATAAACGCGATATAAACGAGCTTTCTCTATCCTTGGCTATCAGCGTAGCGGAAAACAACGTCAGAAATGACAGACCGAATACCGCGATTCCGGGAGCGAGCCTCTCAATACCGAACAGCTCCACCGGAACATTAGCCTGAATTGCACTGAGAAGCAGAAGCAATACCACGGGAAATCCCAAGCCGAACAAAATATTCAAGGGGTCACGAAGTATTTCCCTTGCACATCTTTTTGAAAAAGCTAAAATTCTCATACCGTACCGCCCTTCACTATAGATATAAAAGCAGACTCGAAGCGATCCTCGCCCGCAGCTTGCATAAGCTCGCGCGCCGTACCAACGCATAACAGGCGCCCTTTGTGCATTATTCCTATTCGGTCGGAGAGCGCCTCCGCCTCCTCCATATAATGGGTGGTCAGTATCACGGACACGCTTCCCTTCAATTCTCTTATTAAATCCCAAAGCTCGCTTCTTGCAATAACGTCAAGCCCCAGTGTTGGCTCATCTAAGAAAACGACCTTCGGCTCACCTACAAGCGCCATAGCAATACTGAGCCTGCGCTGCCAGCCACCCGAAAGCTTTCCTGCTCTCCTCGTAAGCACGGCATCAAGCCCGAGCTTCGATGAAAGCTCGGCAATTCTCTCTACGCTCTTAGACCTATCGAAGCCGTAAATACCGCAGATAAGCTCGAGATTTTCTTTTACCGACAGGTTCGGTGCTACCGCTGTTTCCTGCGGGGACACACCTATTACCCCCTTTACCGACTCCCTATCCCGCAATATGCTTTTTCCGCATACGTACGCTTCGCCGCTCGTGGGCTTAGTAAGGCAGGATAGCATTTTTATAGTTGTCGTCTTACCCGAGCCGTTAGTGCCGAGTAAGGAAAACAGCTCTCCCTTCTCAATACTAAGCTCAAGCCCGTCGACGGCAACTACGTCTTTATAGCTTTTAGAAAGCCCGATTAACCTAATACCTTCCATAATTCCTCCAAAGCTTTTACTTCGGGTAAATTATAGCACACCCAAGTCCGAAAGCAAGCGGTTATCTGAAAGATGCGTAGGGCGGCGGATATTCGGCGGTTTATAAGCGCTATTCGGTGGCTCAAATAACCGATAAAATCAGGTTGCCCACAAAGTCGATAGCAACGAGCGCAGATAAGGATAGCGCCACTCTGCGTGCTAAATTATCCGGAATACGACGCAAAAAGGCGAGCGCACGGTCATAAAGCATCATTGCAGCGAAAATCAAAGTGCCCCAGCCAAGAGATATCGGTAGCGAAACGTAACGTCCAAAATTATACCCAATATGCTCATACCCCCAAAGAACCTCTCCGCTTATCCGCTCCATTACCTCGCCACCGACAAGCTCTGCTACAGAGGGAATTATTACGGCAAGGGCAAAATACACAATATTACGCGCCCCACCGCGAGCTATGCCTCTTATCAGCACGCCACCTGCGTGCGGCGTTCCTATAAGATAATATACGGCAAGCATGGTTATTCCGTATATCGGACAAAGCGGCAGCGTCACAAAGCCGCGATCGGCTATACCTCCGTATAAGCACATAAACAATATCATCTCGAAGACCCACCCCAGGTGAGATGCTATAATAGCGCTTAGCAGGACGTGGGGATCAAGCTTTGTTTTTGAAAAAGAATACATAACTAACACCTCTACCCTAGTATGCGCAAAAAACGGCAGCCTAAAAGCATAGCTCAGGCTGCCGTAAATATTATTTTATTCAAAATGGTACGCTAACGCCAAGGCTCACGCCTTTACAACAGCGTCCCACGCCTCATCGGCGCGAAGGTAAGCATCGCCCTCAAATATCTGAAGCTTGCAGGCATCAGGCTTTCCCGCTGCTGCGTATGCCCTTTCTATAAGCGCGTAAGCCTCCTTCAAGCCGCTTACCGGGAACCATTCGTCACCCTCAGCTCCCTGAAGAACAAGCTTCCTCGGTGCGATAAGTCCGCCGATATCTCCCATATCGAAGTAAGGAACAACGTTGGGAATGTAATTACAGATACAATGCGAATGCTTTGCAAGCGAGGACTCCCAGGTAGCAACACCCGACGATGCGATAACGCTGCCAATACGCTCGTCGATACAAGCCGCATAATAAGCCGCAGTCGCGTTTCCGGAGTTGCCGATAATGCATATGTTATCCGTATCTACTTTATCAAAGTTCGCGCTTACGGCATCTATCGCACGCATAACGTCCCATACGCGCTCTGCTATAGTGGTACGACCCATAAGTATCGCACGCATAGAGGAGCGATAGCATGCGCACCAGGTGGTTCTGGTAGGCGCCTCGGGAAGAATTATATCCTTTGATGCAAAGCAATTATCGAAATCTCTCTGCTCAAGTGCAAGTGCGCAGTAACCGCGAGAGAGCGCTTGCATACAAATATCACGTCCCGCCTCACCGTCAAGAGCCACAGCAAGATCATCACTGTGACCAAAGAGGCAGATAGCAAGAGGCAGCTTGCCTTCCTTGCCGAGAGGGATATAGAGAGTTGAGGTGAAGGAATATTCCTTCTCGCTCTTCATCTTAAAGGTGGTGGCAGTAAAGCTATCGCCGGTCTCAGTGCCGAGGATCTCAAATTCACTATCACACTTAACGAAATCATCAAGACCGATAAGCTCTATAAGCTTATCCTTTGCCTTAACCTGCCAGGCTGCAAAATCCTCTCCGTCGGCATATCTGAGGGAGGGCGAGGTATTTACCAATACCTCTCTGTTTCTTTTAATAGGACTGAAGTTCATCTTTACTCCTCCATCTCGGATACAGTACCCATCATCTTATGTACGATGGGCCAGGAAAGGTCGGCATAGAATCTATGACCGTAAGGACCGGTAACGAGATCGCAATTCTGCGGTACGCCCGCAGCCTCGTAAAGCTTCTCGGTGATTGCATAGCACTTATCAACACCGGGCTTATAGAAGCCGACGTCGGTAATACCGTGAACGATAATGAGCTTACGGGGAGCAATCATTCCGCCAAAGTCACCCATATCGAAGTACTTGCCGATGCCCGCAACGTAGTTACAGGTGCAGTGTCTCTTTACAGCTACGGACATATCCCAAGAGCAAACGGCACTTGAAGGCATACAAAGCGAAATACGCTCGTCAAGGCAGCAGGTGTAATACGTGGCAGTACCGCCACCGGAGTTGCCCATAAGACAAATCTTGCTCTCGTCGATGAAATCGAACTCCTCAAGAAGTACGTCGAGAACGCGCATTACGTCCCACGCGCGCTCGCCGAGAGTGGAGCGTCCGTTAAGCATAGCAACCATCGAGGTAAGATGACAGCCTCTCGGGAGAGTTTCATCACCCTTACACTCACCGAAGCCTCTTTGCTCAATTGCGACGGCTATGTAGCCTTCCTTCACCGCGCGAACAACGAAATCACGGTCACCGCCCGAAATAGTTTGCTCGTCACCGTCGTATATCGGCTTACCGATTGATATATGGAAGCCCGTTGAATGTCCCTGCAGGCAAAGTATGATAGGGTGCTTCCCCACCTCTTTTCCGCGAGGAACGCGCATTACCACCGGAACGTAATAATTAGGCTCGCTCTGCACGGTAAACCTATACTCGGTATAGGTATCCTCCTCGCGCTTATATTCTATGTTGAACTCAGGAGCGCAGCGCTCGTACTTGTCCATTCCAAGCAGCTCGCTGAGCTTTTCCCTTGCTTTTTTCTGCCATTCACTGAAATCCATATCGGGTGTATAGCGCATCTTGGGCATGTACTCGTTATACAGCTCGTAATTTCTATGCTCGGCTATTGTGACCATTGTTATTCTCCTCTCGAGGTGTACTATGTTAATTATAGGTATGCGCGCGCGTTTAGTCCTTAAATATATTGCACTCGGCGGTGCTATTTCTTGTTTATTTTGTCATACAGTTTTACGTATTGACACGAGTCTCGTGCAAGTGTATAATAATTTGTAATGGGGGTGAAGCTATGGGAAAATTTGACGGGCTGCTTATATGCTCGGATTGGGACGGGACGCTGCGCACGGGTAACGGACTGTTAGAGGAGGACCTAGAAGCAATACGCTATTTTCAAGATAACGGCGGATTGTTTACGGTTTGCAGCGGCAGACCCTCTGACTTCCTCGCCGAATACTACGACCGGGTTATGCCCAACACCTACACGCTGGCGCTCAACGGAGCGCTTATGGTTTCGCCACGTGACGGCCAAGTCCTGTTTGAGGGCTTCCTAGACGAGCGCGCACCTATCATTCTTGAGAAAATGCTGGCAGAGGATACTCCCTCAGGGCTGATTGTTGCCGTTCACTACAAGGACGAGACTGGGGTAAAGCGCTATAGTATAGACAGTTTCGAGGATTTTAGGTCTAGGCTGTCCGAATATCCTCTATATAAGCTGGTGTTTATGACCGAGGATGAAAAAGGAATAGAGGTACTGAGGCGTAGATTTGAAAGCCTTGATGCCGAGGGATACATAGCTGTAAGCAGCTGGAACACAAGCCTCGAAATTCTCTATGAGGCGCACTCCAAGGGAGCAGCCATAAGGCGACTTAAGGAGCATACCGCCTCGCGCCTTGTTATTGCCGTTGGCGATTACGAAAACGATATACCGATGCTTAGAGCCGCTGATATATCCTACGCTGTGGGCGGTGCTCCCGAGCGAGTTAAGGCGGTTGCCGACCGCATAGCCGTCCCGGCTGAGGAGGGCGCAATTTCTTATATTATAAACGAGCTTGAGACGGCGCTGACTCGTTCTGCCCGGAAATAACTCAAGAATATAGAAAATCCGACGGACTTGCCGTCGGATTTTCATTTACACACGATTAATCGTTTTTAGCGTCTGCTATAATCTTTTCGGTCAGAGATGCGGGAACCTCATCATATCTGATAAAGTCGAAGTCAAATCGTCCTCTGCCCTGAGTTGCAGCACGAAGAGCAATTACGTAATCGGTCATCTCACCGAAGGGCACCTCTGCGATAATAACCTGAGTTTCAGCGTTATTCTCATCAGGCTCAATACCCATAACCTTACCGCGACGCTTGTTAAGATCGCCAAGGATATCACCTACGTAGTTATCGGAAATATAAACCTTAAGCGCACCAACAGGCTCAAGGATAACAGGCTTAGCCTTGGGAAGACCCTCACGATATGCGATGCCTGCCGCAAGCTTGAAGGAAATCTCGTTCGAGTCAACGTCATGATAGGAACCATCGTAAAGGTTAGCTGCAAGATAAACCATCGGATATCCTGCAAGAACACCCTTCTGCATGCACTCGCGAAGACCTGTCTCAACTGCGGGGAAGAAGTTCTTGGGAACTGCGCCGCCGAATACCGACTCGGTGAAGGTAAGTCCCTCCTCTGTTCCGGGCGAGAACTTAATCTTAACGTGACCGTACTGACCCGAGCCACCCGACTGCTTCTTATGCTTTCCTTCTACCTCGACAGTACCCTTGATCGTCTCACGGTATGCGAGCTTCGGCTTGGCAAGCTCTACGTTTGCACCGTAGCGGTTTCTGAGCTTAGCAACAAGGATATCAAGATGAATATCACCAAGACCCGAGATAGTAAGCTGCTTGGTCTCGGAATTGTTCTCATACTTAACGGTCCAATCCTCTTCAAGAAGACGTGCGATACCGCTCGAGATTCTGTCCTCATCACCCTTAGCCTTAGGCGTAATAGCCATTGTGTAGTAGGGTCTCGGGAATGCGATGGGAGCGTACTTGATATTCGCCGATGCAGAGGTAAGAGTATCGTTGGTATTGGTGTTAACAAGCTTGGCGGTAGCACCTATATCTCCGCATGCGAAGGAATCAACGTCGGTCTGCTTCTTACCGCGGAGCATGAATATCTTATTAAGCTTCTCGGAGATGCCGGTGGTGGTGTTACGAAGCACCATATCCTTATCAAGAGTACCGTTCATGACCTTAAAGAGCGACATCTTACCCACGAAGGGATCGGCAACGGTCTTGAATACGAATATGGAGGTGTCGGCAGAATTTATATCGATCTCGATATCCGAAACACTGCCGTCCTCGGCAACGATATGCTCAACTCCTCTTGCAGTAGGTCTCGGGAAGGACTCTGCGATAGTATCAAGGAAGGTCTTGATACCCCAGTTCTTAAGAGCCGCACCGCAGAATACGGGCACGATGTCACCCGATATAATGCCCTCGTGAATAGCCTCAAGAGCCTCCTCGCGGCTGATAGGCTCTTCATTAAAGAACTTATCCATAAGCTCATCGCTGGTCTGAGCAATAGCCTCGAGAAGAATATTGTGATACTCGCCACATACGTCCTTGAACTTATCGGGAATGGACGAACGAACGTACTCACCCGTAGCCTTCTCGAAGGTGTAAACGCACATTTCAACAAGGTTAGCGAAGCCTATAACCGTATCACCGTCGATGATCGGTATCTGAATGGGACATACGTTAAGTCCGTACTTATCTCTTATAGCGTTAAATACCTTATAGAATCTTGCCTCGCCGTCATCGAAGCGGTTGATGAAGAACGCCTTGGGAATACCTGCATCGGTTGCAAGATTCCAGGCTATCTCGGTACCAACCTCAATGCCCGCCTTACCGTCAACGACGATTATCGCCGCATCGGCAACTCTCACGCACTGTCTGACCTCACCCTCGAAATCAAAGAATCCGGGAGTGTCAAGTATATTTATCTTAGCACCGTTCCAAAGCAGGGGCGCAGTAGCCGCAGACAAGGAATATCCTCTCTTGATCTCCTCGGGATCGTAGTCACAAACGGTATTTCCGTCGCCGACGTTGCCAAGACGCTCGGTTACTCTGGCAATATAGAGCATCGACTCTGCAAGAGACGTCTTTCCGCCTCCGCTGTGTCCGAGAAGTGCTACGTTACGAATACTTTTGGTATAAACGTTTTCCATTTTAGGGGTTCTCCTTTTGCTATGCAATGTATCGGTGCCAAAACTGAGTCTAACATCCTTGTACTAATTATACAATAACAAAAGGAGCTTTGCAAGTTTTTTTGTTCACCATTTTGACCCGAAGGCGTAGAAAAACACGGCCAAACTTTGTTAAAAAACAACAAAAGACCGTGTTTTTATTTAATTCAGCGCGCTATACGCTTTTCTTCGTCATGTGGACGAGGACCTCATAAATGTTCTCGACACCCACAAGCTCAACGTCCTTCGCCACCTTAAGCGACGAGGTAAGGTTCTTTTTGGGAAGCAGAATCTTGGTAAATCCAAGGCGCACCGCCTCCTTCACTCTGTAATCAATATGAGATACTGCTCTGACCTCTCCCGCAAGTCCTATCTCGCCGAATGCTATAAGCCCGTCGGGTATTACCCTGTCGGTTATTCCGCTAATCAGCGCCATCGCGATAGAGAGATCCGCGCTTGGCTCATCGAGGTGAATACCGCCTGCGACGTTCAGGTAAACGTCATTTTCATAGAATTTTAGCCCCATCCTCTTTTCAAGAACTGCGATAAGCAGGCACATTCTGTTGTAGTCAAAGCCGTCTGACGTGCGCTTTCCCGAGGCGTAGACGCTTTTAGCCACAAGCGCCTGTATCTCGGATATGATCGGACGCGTACCCTGCATAACGCAGCCTGCACAGGAGCCGCTGGTGTTCAGCGGTCTTTCCGCCATAACGACCTCGCTGGGGTTGGGGATCTCGACTAGTCCCTTGTCGCCCATTTCAAATACGCCGATCTCGTTGGTCGCACCGAATCTGTTCTTTATGGCTCGTATTATCCTGTAGGAATTCGTGCGCTCACCCTCGAAGTACAAAACGGCATCGACCATATGCTCGAGAACCTTGGGACCGGATATTCCTCCCTCCTTATTGACGTGACCGACGAGGAATACGGCTGCGCCGAAGCTCTTTGCGTAATTTATGAGAGCCATAGATGACTCCCTTACCTGAGTGATGCTGCCGGGGGCGGACGTAAATCTTTCGGAGGACATCGTCTGCACCGAGTCGATTATGATTACGTCAGGCTTAAGCCGCTCACACTCCGTAAGAACCGAATCAAGATTGGTTTCGGTTAGCAGATACAAGGTATCTCCGGTTATGCCAAGGCGCTCCGCCCTGAGCTTAAGCTGCCCCTTCGATTCCTCACCGGACACGTAAAGCACGCTGCGGCTCTTCGCAAGCTCTGAGCAGATCTGCAAAAGGAGCGTGGATTTACCGATGCCCGGCTCGCCCGAGAGCAAAACCACCGAGCTGTCGACAAGCCCGCCTCCAAGCACGCGGTCAAGCTCCGCCATGCCTGTTTTCGATCTCATATATACCGGAATTTTAAGCTCTGAAAATTTCTCTGCCTTGTTCTGCGATACGACAGCGGCACCCCTTCGCGCCGCAGGCTCTGCCGCAACCTCCTCGTCAAAGGAATTCCATGACGCGCAGTCGGGGCACTTACCAAGCCATTTGGGATTAGTATATCCACACTCACGGCAAACGAAAACTATTTTACTTCCCTTCATTTGTCATCTCCAAGGTTAAGTGTTGTTTTTTTCTATATATTCAATAATACCACAAACAACCGAGAAACTCAATTCCTTTTGATATTCTTTTTCGGAAAGTTTTGCCGCCTCCTCCGGGTTCGTCAGAAATCCGCACTCCACAAGCACTGCGGTAACGGGGCACTTATCAAGCACGTACAGATCCTTACCGTTTTTAATCGTGCGGTTGTTATTCGGTTGAACGGTATTCCTGACGTGGCCTTGTATTGTATCTGCGAGCGACTTGCTCTCGGCGGATCCGTCCGAATAATACACCTGCAGCCCCGAGTACTGCGGAGCGCCGAAGCTATTGACGTGTATGCTGACGAAAACGGCATCCTCATGCCCCTCAGCAATCTTACAGCGGTTCTTAAGATCGGAGAGCTTGCGCATGCCTTTAACATTTTCTGCCTCGGAATAAAGCATCTTATCTTCGGTTCTCGTCATAACTACCGTATATCCTTTTTCTTCCAGCATCTCCTTCATACACGTAGCTATCGCTAAGTTGATATCCTTTTCATAAACGCCGTTTTCTCCTACCGCACCGCAATCCTCACCGCCGTGTCCTGCATCAAGAATAACTGTTGTAATTTTCGTTTCGGCATCGGCGACAGCCTGCTCGGAGCGCGGAAATACGTAAGCATCTGCGATAAAAATAAGCCCGACGGTCAGCGCCGTTGCCACGACGAGCGTTAAAAACAAAGAAATTACGGCTCGCACCTTTTTGAAATTAATAACGTAAACCTTCACGGGGCACCTCCAAAAAAATAAAAGTCTCCATATAGCCTTAATCAACTATATGGAGACAAAGAAGGAATAATGTTAATGATTTTTATTTTCGCCACCCTTATTGGATAAGAATCCGAAGATTCTCTTCTCCTTTGTACCGAGCCAATATGCGAGCTGGGTAACGATAACGGCAACGAGGGGCAAAACAAAGAACCATATCGACTCCACGAATGCATCCGTTATTATAGCTGCATCCGCTCCGACACCCGGAGCCGCCGGGGTAACGCCCTGAATAACACCCATATACATCGCCGCGTGGAATCTGACAACGACGAAGAAGCCGACAAAAGCATTCATCGCCCATTCAGCACCCGCGGAAAAATAAATTATTCCGAAGATAACAGTAACGAGCGCGAGAACCAGGTTTGGCACATTGGCGGCAAGTCCAAGTATTCCGCCCTTGAGAGGTACAACCTCATTGTGTCCCGACAGCGACCTTATGCTATCCTTGGCACCTATTTCCCACATGACGTTATATATGAGAATTATATAGAAGATTATCGAGAATACCGAAACGATAACTCGCAGTGTGTTAAACAGCTTATCGTCCTCGACGGCACCAACCGCCGTATACAGGAACATTGAGAATATCGTGATGCCTATCTGATTAATGTAAAGCTTTACAACGTCGTAAAAATTATCTCTGATGATTCGCATAAGGCTTCCTTCCCTGATTTATCAATACCATTTTATCATAACGGCGAAAAAAAACAAGCGAAAGTCGAAAATGTTTACATTTTATCAACCAAAAACCTTGTAAATATCTCGGAAATTTTGTATAATAGTGTTGCCGAGTGCAAAAATCCCGAAAGGAGGTCGTCCATGGCTGTGCTTACTCTCAAAAGCGACGAATACAAGCGTAGCTTCCCGCCTATATGCAAGGAATACGCAACGTACGTTACCGTAATCAAGGGCAACAGCGAGAAGACGGTATGCGAATACCTGCAGGATTTGCGAACCTTTTTCAGATATCTTATCGCAAGAAAGAACGACCTTGACACCTCACCCGAAAAGCTCGAGGAGATATCCATTGCAAGCATCGGCATTGATGACGTTCGCGCAGTAAACGAGCGTATTATCCTCGAATTCCTCGGCTACACGATGACCGAGCGCTCAAATTCAGCAACTACAAGAATGAGAAAAATCAGCGCGCTGCGCTCATTCTTCCACTATTTATACAAAAAACAGGGTGTTATCGACTACAATCCGACCGAGGATATCGACCCGCCGAAAAAAGGGTCTACCCTTCCGAAATACCTTACGGTAGACGAAGCCGTTATGCTGCTTGAGGCTGTACAAAATGACACGGAATCCAAGACGGTTGCGCGCGATTACGCGATAATATGCCTGTTCCTCAATACCGGTATGCGTTTGTCCGAGCTTGTCGGCTTGAATCTCGAAAGCTTCGATTCGCAGATAACGCAGGTCAAGGTGCGCGGTAAGGGCAACAAGGAGCGCGTAATATACATAAATAATGCCGCGCGCGCCGCTGTGGAAAATTATTTGCGCGTCAGACTTGACCCGAAGCACGTAAGGACGTCGGATCACGCCTTGTTCTTAAGCGGACGCGAGCAGAGGATATCAAACAAGACCGTTCAATGGATCGTCTATAAATACCTTAAGCAAGCCGGACTGCGCACAAAGGGAATGTCCGTGCATAAGCTCAGGCACACCGCCGCAACCCTTATGTACCAATCCGGAAAGGTTGATATCAGAGTGCTTAAGGATATTCTCGGACATGAGCAGCTTAACACAACTCAGATATACACACACATTGTTGCGCGCAATATGGAGGAGGCCGTAGAGAGCAACCCGCTGTCCGACGTCGAAATGAAAACAAAAGGTAGATGATATTCTGCCGCGATATATTTTGCGTATTTTGCAAAATGAGGTGATTACATGATAGGAGAAAAGATAAAGCGCGCCAGGCTGGAGCGAGGTCTTACTCAGGCTCAGCTTGCCGGAGAAGCAATAACCAGGAATATGCTCAGCGCTATTGAGAGCGGCAAGGCACTCCCCTCCATACCTACCCTGAATTACATAGCCGATGCACTCGGCGTACCTGCCGCATATCTGCTATCCCCCGATAACGATCTTCCCTTTTACCGCAAAAAGGAGCGTATCGGCGCTATCAAGGATGCTTTTGCTACTAAAAGCTATAACCTTTGCATCAGTCATATTATGAAGCTGGACACGCTCGACGATGAGCTTTACTACATACTCGCAGAGTGCTACTTTGAGCTTGGAGTTGCAGCGTCAAAGAACGGTTCGCTGGTAACAGCCAAGAAAAATCTCCTGCTTTGTCGGGATTACTGCGCTAAGACAATGTACGACACCGCGCGATTTGAGTGTATCATTCCGATTTATCTCGCAATATCCGAAAACGTAACCTCACCGCTTCTCGAGTTTGAGGAGAGCAAGTTTGTAATTCTAATGCAAAACGCATTCGATTACGAGTTCTATAAGTACGTTACTATGGATTTTGACTTTGAGTTCACGAACTCCCAGTTCAAGACTCACATGGCGGCTAAAAAGCTCATAAAGGAAAGACAGTATGCAGATGCGCTGAAGCTGCTCGTCGAAATCGAAAGCACGAAGCAAAACTACGAGAGAAACTCCTATCTCATGTTCACTGTGTACGGAGATCTCGAGCTGTGCTACAAGCAGCTTTACGATTTTGAGAGCGCGTACAGATTTGCCACCAAGCGTATGTCTCTTATCGAAGGCTTCAATATATAATTCCCAACGTCTCCGCGCATCGCGGAGACGTTTTTTCTACATTAAAATATACAATATTTTATCAAATCCCTTGACTTGTCGGCTTTTTGGTGGTATATTATATTTGGTGTATTTTGGCTTATTTTCACTTATAATATTTACTTATCGGAAGGAGATTCAGGTTTGAACAAGTACGAAAAATCAAAAGTCTGCGCACTGCCTAACGCCGCAGATCTCCGCGCCGCTCTTGCTGCAAGCGAAAGCTCCGGTGTAAGAGAGCAGATTTCCATGCTCTTCGATGCCGGCACCTTCGTTGAAACAGCTGCATTCATGAAGCGCGGCTTCTCCGACTTCATTTCTACTGAAATGGCAGGAGAGTTTGAGGGCGTAATCACCGGTTACGGTGCAATAGACGGACGCCTTGTATTTGCGTTCGCTGAGGATAGCGAGCGCATGGGAGGCGCGATCGATGATCGTCACGCCAAGAAGATCGCAGATCTTTACAAGCTTGCGCTCGACAACGGCGCTCCCATTATAGGAATATTCAATTCCAGCGGTACGGATATATTTGCAGGCACCGCGGGTCTTGCTGCTTATGGCAGAATCCTTGCTGCCGTAAATAAGGCATCGGGCGTTATCCCCCAGATTGCGCTTGTTGCAGGCAACTGCATCGGCACCGCCGCTACCATTGCCGCAAGCTTCGACGTAGTGGTAAAGGAGAGCGCGGCTAGCCTTTACGTAACCTCACCCAGCCTCACACATGCAGATGGCGCGCAGGATAGCATCGTATCTTACTCCGCTTCTATGTCCGACTGTACAGGGTATATTAGACAGCTTCTCGGCTTCCTTCCCGATAACGGATCGGTAGGCGTACAGGTAGCCGACTGCTCGGATAATCTCAACAGGCTCCTCGGCGAGCTTAACTTCGCCGGCGAGGGTCTGGCTGCAATCTCCGTGGTCGCTGACAACGGCGTCTTTCTTGAGCTTGGCAAGGGCTTTGCGGAAACCGCCGTAACAGCGTTTGCTACCGTAGGAGGCGTTAAGTGCGGTATCGTGGCTAACTCCTTCGCAAAGAACGAGGGCAAGCTCTGCAAATGCTGCGCTAAGAAGATTGCTAAGTTCGTAAATCTTTGCGACAGCTTCTCCATTCCCGTTGTAACACTCGTTGACTCTCTCGGTGTAACAATCGACAAGAACAACGAGGTCGGCTTTGCTCCCGCTCTTGCTAAGCTTGCATCTGCGTATGCATCCTCTACCTGCCCCAAGGTAACCGTTATTATAGGGCATGCAATCGGTGCTTCCTTCGTTCTGCTCGGCTCTAAGGCGCTCGGTGCGGATATCGTTTATGCGACTGACCGTTCCGAGATAGGTGCCCTTGCCGCAGATTCCGGTGTTGCATTCGCATGGGACAAGTACATCACCGAGGAAAAGTCGCGTGAGGACTACGTTAACGAATGGCGCGCAACAGTATCCTCTCCCGCAAACGCTGCAGCAAGCGGAGAGATCGACGATATCATCAGCGTCAGCGAGCTGAGAGCAAGAATATGCTCCGCTCTGCTTATGCTCGCATCCAAAGGATGCGCCGCAGCGGCTAAGCGCAAGGTTCTTCCCCTTTGATAAGGAGGACTAACGTAATGAATAGCATGTTAGCCGTACAGCTGCCCGATACGTATGAGGGCACGCTACTGCTTGGTTTTCAGGTTTTCATCATCGGTATGGCAACGGTCTTTGCCGTTCTTATACTGATTTGGGGAATCCTCTCTTTCTTCAACCGTTTCTCAAAAAAGGGTGCGCCGAAGGAAAACAATCTCCCCACGGGTAATACCGCATCTGCTCCTACATCAGTGGCTGCGGGCGATGAGCTTATCGCGGTAATAGCCGCAGCAATTGCCATGGCTGAGAGCGAGAATCCCGGCATGAAATTCCGAGTAGTATCTTTCAAGAGAAAGTAATTCAAGAATCTGCGTAAGAAAGGATAAGTTAAAATGAAAAAGTATAATATTACAGTTAACGGCACTACCTACGAGGTATTTGTTGAAGAGGCTGGGACGGTTGCATCGGCACCCGTAGCGGCTCCCGTATATTCTGCGCCCGCAGCACCCGCACCCGTAGCGACTCCCGCTCCTGCGGCGGCGCCCGCTCCCACACCTGCAGCAGCTCCCGCAGCAAGCGGTGCAGCAGGCGCAACCAAGGTTACCGCTCCCATGCCCGGCACCATCCTTTCCGTTAAGGTAAGCGTTGGTCAGGCAGTTAAGAAGGGCGACGTAATCTGCGTCCTTGAGGCTATGAAGATGGAGAATGATATTCCCGCTCCCTGCGACGGTGTAATCGCTTCTGTTAACACTCAGAAGGGTGCTAACATCGGTTCGGGCGACGTAATAGCATCTATCAACTAATCATTGTGAAACAGCTATGCTAGATTCTGTACTCAATTTCCTTCAAACTACAGGCGTAGCCAAGCTTTTTGGCAGCGGCGATTGGGTTAAGATTGCTCAATACCTGATTATGTACGTAATTATCGGGCTTCTTCTCTATCTCGCAATTGTTAAAAAGTTTGAGCCGCTCCTGCTTATGCCGATTGCATTCGGTATGCTCCTCGCAAATCTGCCGGGAGCAGAGCTTATACACCTCGAATTCTTCTTTGACGATTATTATCTCTCAGTGGGAAGCGACGGTGCGCTCAGCGGCTTACTCTCACAAAGTATGCAGGCGTTCATCAACGAGATAAACGCAAATGAAGCTCTTGCCGGCTTGGTCAGCGTTATCCCCGCTACAGAAAACGCCGGCGGATACGTTGAAATCCTCGAGAGTGCGTTCGAGAACGAGCAGTTTATGCATTTGTTCCACACTTATATTGGAGATAGCATGTATCTCTCCGACGGTTCAATACATATCAAGATGTCTACGATGGTAGGAGAGGTAATCAACCACGGCGGTCTGATCGACCTGCTTTATCTCGGTGTAAAGCTCGGCATATATCCCTCGCTCATATTCATGGGTGTTGGCGCGATGACCGACTTCTCTCCCCTTATTGCGAATCCAAAATCTCTTCTTATGGGCGCGGGCGCACAGCTCGGCGTATTCGTAGCATTCTTCGGTGCGCTGCTTATGGGCTTCACACCTCTTGAAGCTAGCGCTATAGGTATTATAGGCGGAGCGGACGGTCCTACAGCAATACTTGTCACCAAGACACTTGCACCCCATCTGCTCGGAGCTATAGCAATTGCCGCATACTCCTATATGGCACTTATACCGATTATTCAGCCTCCCTTCATGCGCTTGCTTACAACCGAAAAGGAGCGGAAGATCAAAATGTCCAACCTTCGCCCCGTTTCTCAGACCGAGAAGGTGCTGTTCCCTGTTATCGTTACAGTTGTGGTATGCTTGATTATTCCCGATGCGGCGGCACTCGTGGGCTTCCTCATGCTTGGAAACCTATTCAACGTTTCGGGAGTAACCGACAGGCTATCCAAGACCGCGCAGAACGAGCTGTGTAACATCGTTACTATATGCCTTGGTGTGTCGGTCGGAGCGACCGCAAATGCGGAAAACTTCCTTAAGCTCGAGACCATAGGTATTATCCTGCTCGGTCTTTGCGCTTTCATCGTTTCAACCTGTGGCGGACTTATTACAGCAAAGATAATGTGCTGGCTCACCAAGGGAAAGATAAATCCCCTGATCGGCTCAGCAGGCGTTTCCGCCGTTCCTATGGCAGCGCGCGTTGCTCAGGACGAGGGACGCAAGGCAGATCCATCCAACTTCCTGCTTATGCACGCTATGGGTCCCAACGTGGCAGGCGTTATCGGCTCGGCGGTTGCCGCCGGCGTATTCCTTAGCTTCTTCGGCTAAGTAAAGTTCAGAAAGGATTACAAAATGTCTAAAGTATTAATTACCGAGACCGTCCTCAGAGACTCTCACCAGTCTCTCGCGGCTACTCGTATGACCACAGAGGAGATGCTTCCCATTCTCGAGGATATGGATAAGGTCGGTTATTACTCTCTCGAGGCTTGGGGCGGCGCAACCTTTGACTCCTGCCTCAGATTCCTCAACGAGGATCCCTGGGTAAGACTCCGCACCATAAGAGATCACGTTAAGAACACGAAACTCCAGATGCTCTTCAGAGGTCAGAACATCCTCGGCTACCGTCACTACGCTGACGACGTTGTCGAGTACTTCGTTCAGAAATCGATAGCAAACGGTATTGATATTATCCGTATATTCGATGCTCTCAACGATGCAAGAAACCTTGAAACCGCTATTAAGGCAACCATCAAGGAGGGCGGTCACGTTCAGGCGGCTATTTCTTACACCACCTCTCCCTTCCATACCAACGAGGGCTTCGCATCCTACGCTAAGCAGCTTGAGGATATGGGCGCGCACTCCATATGTATCAAGGATATGTCCGGTCTTCTTAAGCCCTACGAGGCATTCCAGCTAGTTAAGACTATAAAGAATACCGTAAGCATTCCTGTTCAGCTTCACACACATTACACCGCGGGTCTTGGCTCGATGACCCTTCTTAAGGCTATCGAGGCTGGTGTTGACGGCGTTGATACCTCTATATCTCCCCTTGCAATGGGTACTTCGCATACTCCCACCGAGTCGCTCGTTGCTACCCTTCAGGGCACTCCCTACGATACCGGTCTTGATCTTGCTGAACTCGACGTTATTGCTAAGCACTTCAACGGTATTCGCGAGAAGTACCTCGCATCCGGTCTTATAGATCCCAAGGTTCTTAAGGTTGACGTTAACGCTCTTCGTTATCAGGTTCCCGGCGGTATGCTCTCCAACCTTCTTTCTCAGCTTAAGATGGCAGGCAAATCGGATAAGCTCGACGAGGTTCTTGAGGAGGTTGCGAACGTTCGTAAGGACGCAGGTTATCCCCCGCTTGTTACTCCTTCATCTCAGATAGTTGGTACTCAGGCTGTAAACAACGTGCTCTTCGGTGAGGACGGCAGATACTCGAGAGTTACCAAGGAGTTCAGAGCGCTCGTTCGCGGCGAGTACGGCAGATGTCCCGCTCCCATATCCGATGAGTTCAAGAAGAAGATCATCGGTGAGGACGAGGTCATTGATTACAGACCTGCAGATAAGATCGCTCCCGAGATTGACTCTCTGCGCCAGAGAGTTGCTCCCTACCAGGAGCAGGAGGAGGACCTTCTTTCACTCGCACTCTTCGAGCAGGTTGCTATCAAGTTCTTCGAATGGAGAAAGCAGCAGAAATACAACCTCGATACAAACGCCGACGTAGCGAACGGCATTCACGCTATATAAAACTTCAAAGTGCCCGCAAATGGGTTGTTCTTAGCGAAAGTTTGAAAACACCGCTAAGTGCGAGCATCGCATTTGTTTGGTCAAGCACTTTATGGGCTATG
>CAYZZJ010000026.1:0-7139 GCA_964482885.1 uncultured Ruminococcus sp.
CAAAATCCACCTTCTCCCACTGGAGAAGGCTTGGATAGGGCTCGCACTATTAGTTATATTTTCTTACTTCTTCTTACCCTTTTCCTTGGAGCGCTTGTCGTTGATTATCTTCATATGCTCCTCGGTTATCAGCTCCACGCCGTTCTTCTTAGCCCAGTCTACACAGCCCTTAAGTACAAGGGGCAGGAAGATTCTCGGCACGGCAAGAATAGTCATAAGAGCCTCGTCGGTGAACTTGATCTTATCATCTGCGCGGTCCGCAGCATAGCGAACCGACTCGAGCGATGCCTGGCGCATCTGCAGAAGCTCGGCTCTCATGCGACACTTGCGGTGGAACCAGAAGTTCTTGCTGTCGCGGTAGCCGTAGTCAACGGGAAGCGCGGGGAAATCCTTAGCTCTTACGCCGTTGATGATAGCGTCGCTGTACTTCTTCTTCATAAGTATCTTATCAACGCGAAGGATGAAGTGCGCGCCGAACTTACTGGTAATACCGTTGAAATCGTGATACGGGCCCTCATAGCCGTTAAGCTCACCCGGCATATCCTTATCCGCGCCGTCAAGCTCGCGCATCCAGGTACACTCAATTACCTGTATCGCATCCGAAAGCACCATAGGACGAACGTCCTCGGGGTTCTCCTCCTCGATCATGCTTTTCTCGAGGCGGAAGTTGCACTTAGGCATCTTCTCGGCGGGGGTGTCGCCCGGCCAGGAGAGCTTTACAGCCTCCTTGAAGGCCTTTGGGCTGTCGTCGATGAAGTTGAGCGCGCACTTACCCGTGCGGAGTATGCTCTGCGCGGTGTTCGAGGAATTACGGCAACACAAAAGCATTGCGTAATAATCCTTTCCCGCTACGTAATAGGGCTGAACGAGAGAGTAAGGTCCAAGGCTGGTCGTGCCGTCCTCGCACAGCGTGCTGATGATGACTGTGGGCATCGGGAAGAACAACGAGGTCTGATAGAAGTTGTCCACGATGCGAAGATTTTCAAAGCTGCTCATAGTGAAATTCTCCTTTTGATATATTATTTTTTGATTACCTTAAGTATAGCCGAGGATATACGCTCGAAGCTCTCGCCCGACATCGTGAAGGTCAAAAGCGACTCTGCCGCAAAGCGCGCGACGAAGCGCCTCTCCTCCAAGTCCTCACACTCGCACACGGGCATTATTGCGTCGGCGAGCTGTTCTCGCAAAAGCACGTGCCTCTCGGGCGATGCTGCTGCAAACACCTTCGCCGCCTCGGGATCGGTGAAGAGCTGATGATACTCCGCCGCGAAGGCCTTGATAGCGCTGTAAATACCGAGCAGCACCTCCCTCGCCTCGGCACCCTCGGTGTGCTGCGTAGCCTCCATAGCACCGCGCCAATCCTCTATCATAAAGGATGCTATCAGCATATCCTTAGACTCGAAGTAGTTATAAACAGTGCCGACCGCAAGACCGCACTCGCTCGCCACCGAGCGTATCGTCGTGCCCGAATATCCGCGCTCCATGGTCTGGCGCTTTGCTACCGCGAGCAGCTGCTCGCGCACGTTTTCAATTATTTTCGGCATGGGCTACTCTCCCGTCCTTATCATATTTATTATCTCGCGCGCGGTTTGCGCTATCTGCTCGGTTGCAGATACGGTAGGGCTTCCGTCGCCCTCCTGCGCTCCGTACATACCGAAATAGGCATGACAGCCGCCCTCTATCACAACCTCACGCATATCAGAAGGTAAATTTCCGATACATTCCGCATACTTTTCACGGTTCATAACCCCGTCCTCACTGCCGTATACCGACAGCACGGCAAGTCCGCTACCCGATATGTCGGCGGTTGAATAAGAGCCAAGCAGGACAAGTCCGGAAAGCTCCTCGGAATGTGCCTCGAGATAAGACGCCGCCATAGATCCGCCGAGAGAATGACCGCCTATATACCAGCGTTCAACCTCGGGCAATTCCTCCCTCGCTCTGTCCGCGGCATTAACGTCGAAAACGGCAAGATTGAAGGGCATTTTCATAAGCACACAGCAAATTCCCTCTTTAGCTATAGCGCGCATGAGGGGTACATAAGCAGTATGCTCAACCTTTCCGCCCGGGTAGAATATGAATCCGAGCGAGGAATTCTCCTCCCCGAACACAAGGCTACCGTCGTCGAGCGCCCGTTCGGCTACAGCCTCGGGCATATAAGCCGACACCGCCTCGGCATCGACCCTGTAATAGTCACCGAGATAGACCGCACACGCTATAACGCACGCGCATGTAACAAAAGCGGCAACCGAAAGCCATATAAATACCCTTCTCTTTTTCTTATCCTTAAGAAAATCAAAGAACTTCATATTGCACCTCCCGGCCGCCACGTCGTTTTATGAACCTGTTCATTTACATTATACTCCCCCCAAAAAAGATTGTCAATACTTTAACAATATTTATTTCGACAAAAAAGAAAGGAGCCACCACACAGGCAGCTCCCAGCTTCTTTAATTCTTAATTCCATTTCAGTTATGGATTCGCTTTGCGAATGTTATGAGATTCGCTTAGCTCATCGTTATGATTTTGCTGACGCAAAAGTTATGATATGATCGCCAATCAATCTTAAACGTGGCTATGCCACTCATAACTGCGAGCTATGCAAGCATCATAACTACGCAAAGCGTATTATAACTCGCCGCAGGCGATCATAGCTGCGCAAGCGCGCTCACACGCCTCGCACCTTCGTGCCTTGATCGCAGTAAGCACATTTGTTACCGACAAACAGCTTCTTTATGCCTCGTTCTGTTCGTGTTATACACAAAGGATTTGCACAGCGTATAGCCGGGTTCGGCTCGCCCTTAAGGCGTGAGTCGATAACGCCGTCGGCGCTCTCAAGCAGCATTAGTATCAGCGCCATTCTGATATATCTGCCGCCCTCTGCCTGGTCGAAATAATGCGCACGGGGGTCGGTGTCTACGTCCACGTCTATCTCGTTTACCCTGGGCAGTGGGTGCATAACCGAGAGCGTAGGCTTCGCATCTGAGAGCTTCGCTGTGGTGAGAATATAAGAGTCCTTAAGTCTATCATACTCGTCGCGGTCGGCAAATCTCTCGCCCTGTATACGCGTCATATAGAGAATATCAAGCTCGGGTATAGCGTCCTCAAGAGACTCGCACTCGACGTACTCACAGCCTCCGAGCATCTCCTTCTTGACGTAGTCGGGCAGAGCCAGCTCCGTGGGAGAAATAAGCACGAAGCGTATACCCTCGTATCTCGCCATAGCCGAGATAAGCGAATGTACCGTTCTTCCGTATTTGAGGTCACCGCAGATACCGATGGTGAGATTATCGAGCCTGCCAAGCTTCTGCTTAATTGAGAACAGGTCGGTCAGCGTCTGCGTCGGGTGAAAGTGTCCGCCGTCCCCCGAATTTATTATCGGCACCTTCGATACCGCAGATGCCACTATCGGTGCGCCCTCATTCGGGTGGCGCATTGATATTATATCCGAGTATGCCGCAACCATTCTTATGGTATCGGACACGGTCTCGCCCTTCGTCACCGAGGTGGAGCCTGCCTGGTCGAAGCCAAGCACGCTTCCGCCGAGCGACATCATCGCTGAGGTGAAGCTGAGGCGCGTCCTCGTCGACGGCTCGAAGAAGAGCGTTGCGAGAATTTTGCCCCTGCAGGCCTCCTTATATTTATCGGGAGAGGCAACGATATCCGACGCCCTCTCGATAAGCGCGTCTATCTCCTCGCAGGAGAGGTCAAGAATATCAACGAGATTTCTCATAAGCTTCCTCTGCTTTCGGTTTTTTGTGTGCCGAGCCTCAGGTGTTTTTACTTTATCCAGGACTCGTCGGAGGGATTGTTTCTGAAGCGGATAAGCCTCTCAACGTCCTCAGCCTTAACGTATCCGCACTCAGCGGCTACCTCTGCGATAACGTCGAAGTTGGTGAGGCTGACGTTCTTTACGTCTGCAGCAGCAAGTCTCTCAATCCCCTTCTTCATGCCGTAGGTGAAGATAGAAACTATACCAAGCACCTCAGCACCCGCCTCGCGAAGCACATTAACAACCTCGATAACCGAGCCGCCCGTGGAGATAAGGTCCTCAACGACTACAACCTTCTGACCGGGAAGGAGCTTGCCCTCTATCTGGTTCTGTCTGCCGTGATCCTTAGCGCCCGATCTGACGTAGCCCATAGGCATATCGAGAATATGCGCGGTGATTGCAGCGTGTGCGATACCGGCAGTAGAGGTACCCATAAGAACCTCGCACTCGGGGTAGTTAGCCTTAACTGCCTCCGCCAGAGCATTCTCAACGTCAAGTCTTACACGGGGTGCGGTAAGGGTAAGGCGGTTGTCACAGTATATGGGGCTCTTGATGCCCGATGCCCAGGTAAAGGGCTCGTCGGGTCTGAAAAATACAGCCTGAATTTCAAGTAGGTCCTTAGCAATAAGCTTCTCGGTTGCAGTCATTTTTTATACCTCTTTTCGTGTTTTTGTCAAGTTTAATTTACATTAACCGATGAATTCCGCGCAGCATCTCTCGTATGCAGCCACAGGATCATCAGCGGCGGTGATGGGTCTGCCGACAACTATGTAGTCGGAGCCGATGCGCTTTGCCTCGGCGGGAGTCATAACTCTCTTCTGGTCACCAACGTCCCCGTCCGCAAATCTTACACCGGGAGTTACGGTAACGAAGTCGGAGCCGCATCTCTCGTGTACCGCGCCCGCCTCGAGCGGAGAGCATACGACGCCGTCAAGTCCTGCGCCCTTAGCTACGCTCGCATAGTGCATAACAACCTCTGCGATAGGCTCGTTTATAAGCAGGTCGCGGCGCATGGTCTCCTCGTCGGTCGAGGTCAGCTGAGTTACCGCGATAAGTATAGGTCTTGTGCCGTCGGGTCTGGTAAGTCCCTCGATAGCAGCCTCCATCATTCTGCCCGTACCCGCAGCGTGCAGGTTGGTCATATCAACGTCAAGCCTTGAAAGCACCGCCATAGACTTCTTTACGGTGTTGGGGATATCGTGAAGCTTAAGATCGAGGAAGATCTTATGTCCGCGTCTTTTGATCTCTCTTACGATCGACGGACCCTCGGCATAGTAAAGCTCCATACCGATCTTCACAAAGGGCTTCTTCCCTGTGAACTTATCCAGAAATGCAAATGTCTTTTCCGCGCTGTCAAAATCACACGCGATAATTACGTCACGTCCCATCAGTGGGCACCTCCTATAATCTCGCTCAAAGAGCTAATTTTATACTTTTCCATAACACTGGGCAGGTCCTCGATAATATCGCGGCAGGCGAAGGGGTTGACAAGGTTCTCAGCACCCACCTCAACCGCCGTAGCACCCGCAAGCATCATCTCAACGACGTCCTCCGCCGTGGAAATTCCGCCCATACCGACAATCGGAATTTTAACCGCCTCGTAAACCTGGTACACCATTCTCACGGCAACAGGCTTTATCGCAGGGCCTGAAAGACCACCCGTCTTGTTCTTTATCAGCGGCCTTCTCAACCTTAAGTCAATACGCATACCCATAAGGGTATTTATCAGGCTGACACCGTCAGCGCCGCCCGCCTCGCACGCCTTTGCTATTGAGGCAATATCGGTGACGTTCGGGGAGAGCTTTATGATTATCGGCTTGTCCGTCACGCGTCTTACAGCGCGCGTAACCTCCTCTGCCGCCTCGGGCGAGGTGCCGAAGCTCATGCCGCCGCCGTGTACGTTCGGGCAGGAGATATTGACCTCGAACCAGCCGATACCCTCAACCGCATCAAGCTTCTCTACCGTCTTAACGTACTCCTCGACCGAGAAGCCCGAAACGTTCGCCATAACGGGCTTGTTAAATACCGAGAAGAGCTTTGGCAGCTCCTCGGAGATAACCCTATCAACGCCGGGGTTCTGTAAGCCTACCGCATTGAGCATACCGGCGTGTGCCTCTGCGATTCTCGGCGTGGGGTTGCCGAATCTCGGAGCGAGCGTCGTGCCCTTGAAGGAGAGCGTTCCGAGAATATTGATATCGTACAGCTCTGCGAACTCATAGCCGAAGCCGAACGTGCCGCTGGCGGGGATAACCGGGTTATCAAGCGAGATGCCGCACAAATTCACCTTAGTGCTTACCATATTATCTCCTCCTTTACAAGCACCGGGCCGTCGCGGCAGATGCGCTTATGCCCGTATTTAGTCTCACAGGTGCAGCCCATGCACGCACCAAATCCGCAGCCCATACGCTCCTCGAAGCTGAACTGCCCCGAGGTCTCGGACTTATCGTACACAGCCTTAAGCATAGGCTCGGGACCGCAGGTATAGAAGTAGCTGTAATCGAACTCCGAGAAGGCGTCCGTAACGAAGCCCTTTATGCCCTCGCTGCCGTCAACCGTAGTCACCGCAACCTCCGCACCGAGCGCCTCGAACTTCTCCTTATAGAATACCTCGTCAGCCGAGCCGAAGCCGAGGATAACCGACACGCGCTTTCCCTCCGCACGAAGCCTCCTTGCCAAAAGGTACATAGGGGGCACTCCCGCACCGCCGCCAATAAGCAGGGGAGCGTCACCCGAGGGTGCGAGGTCGTAGCCGTTGCCAAGCCCCGTGAGCACGAGCAGCTTAGCTCCGCACTCCATTTCCGACATCTTTTCGGTGCCTTCACCAACCACTTTGTAAACCAAAGTTAACCTATTTCCTTCTACGTTCGCTACCGAGATGGGTCTGCGGAGGTAGAAGCCGTCGAGCTTAATGTTAACGAACTGACCCGGAGCGGCGATATCCGAGGTGTCACCCTCCAGCACCCACTCGTAGGTGTTCTTCGCAATTTTCCTCGAGCCTACAAGCTCAAATATACTGTCCTTCATATCAATCCAACCTTATCTGTTTCTTGGTAGGTGAGGCGCCTTACGCGTCTATTGTGGATATGGTTATGGTTATATCCTCAAGCACGTCGAGAAGAACTCTGACCGTGTCAAGAGATGTGAATATCGTGGTATTCGCTTCGATAGCAAGACGTCTTATCTCGTAGCCGTCCTTCTGCTGATCGGTAGAATCAAGGTTCGAGGTGTTGATAACGTACGCAATATGTCCCGAGCGGATAGAGTCGGGGATATCGTCCGAGCCGTTTCCTATCTTCTCTTTGACTCTCGTTCTGATACCGTTCTCCTTTAAGAACTTAGCCGTGCCCGCCGTCGCCTCAATATTGAA
>CAYZZJ010000026.1:7149-17945 GCA_964482885.1 uncultured Ruminococcus sp.
GCCGAGGTTGTAGAAGCGTCTGATAAGAGGAAGAGCCTCCGCCTTATCGCCGTCGGCTATGGTAACAAGCACCGAGCCGTAGTTCTGCACGTTCATTCCCGATGCCTGAAGCGCCTTGTAGAGTGCGCGGTGAAGGTCGTCGTCATAGCCGATAGCCTCGCCCGTGGACTTCATCTCGGGCGAGAGGTATGCGTCAATTCCGTTGATCTTCTTGAAGGAGAATACGGGAACCTTGACGTACCAGCGCTTCTTCTCATCGGGATAGAGCTTGAAGAAGCCAAGCTCCTTTAAGGTCTTGCCGAGTATAACCTCGGTAGCTATATCCGCGAGCGAATAGCCCGTAGCCTTAGAGAGGAAGGGTACGGTACGCGAGGAGCGGGGATTGACCTCTATGATGTAGACGTCGTCATGCTCGTCTACTATAAACTGAATGTTGAATAAGCCGACAATGCCGATGCCGAGACCGAGCTTCTTCGAGTACTCGAGTATCTTGCCCTTTACCTTATCCGAAATCGAGAAGGCGGGATACACGCTGATAGAGTCACCCGAGTGAACTCCCGTACGCTCAACAAGCTCCATAATACCCGCAACGAATACGTCGTGCCCGTCGCAGATAGCGTCAACCTCTACCTCCTTACCCTGAATGTAGTGGTCTACGAGAACGGGCTTGTCCTCGTCAATCTCAACCGCGGTACGCAGGTAGTGGCGGAGCTGCTCCTCGTTGCCGACAAGCTGCATCGCGCGGCCGCCAAGCACGAAGCTCGGGCGCACGAGAACGGGATAGCCTATCTCCTTAGCAACCCTCACGCCGTCCTCGATCTTGGTAACGGCGCGGCCCTTGGGCTGAGGCACGTGAAGCTCCTCGAGAATCTTCTCAAAGGCGTCACGGTTCTCCGCCCTGTCTATCGCCTCGCAATCCGTACCTATTATCTTAACTCCGCGCTCAGCAAGTGGTGCGGCAAGGTTTATAGCCGTCTGACCGCCGAGAGATGCGATAACGCCGAGCGGCTTCTCGTACTCGATAACGCTCATAACGTCCTCTACCGTAAGAGGCTCGAAGTAGAGCTTGTCCGCGGTGGTATAATCGGTGGAAACCGTCTCGGGGTTGTTGTTAATAATGATTGCCTCGTAGCCCGAGCGACGGATAGTATTTACAGCGTGAACGGTCGAGTAGTCGAACTCGACGCCCTGACCGATACGGATAGGACCTGCGCCAAGCACAAGCACCTTCTTGCGGTCGGTAAGCACTGACTGCTCCTCACCCGTGTAGGAGGAGTAGAAGTAAGGAATATATGCGCCTGCGTGTGCGGTGTCAACCATACGGAAGTGAGGTCTGATGCCGCACTTAGCCCGCAGGTCTGCAACCTCGCGCTCGGTCTTTCCCCAGAGCTTGGCGATGAACTTATCCGAGAAGCCCATAATCTTTGCGGCACGAAGCACCTGCTCGTCGCCTACCGATGCGGCAAGAGTCTTCTCCATATCGACAATTCTCTTGAAGGACTCGAGGAAGTACTCGGTTATCATGGTTATTCTGTGAAGCTCCTCTATGCCGTGACCGCGGCGAAGAAGCTCGCATACGACGAATACGTTATCGTCATGCGACTCAGCGAGATAGTCGATAAGCTCCTTATCGCTCTTATTATCCCACTTAGCCATGTAGAGGTGGCATACACCGGTCTCGAGCGAGCGCACGGACTTAAGAATACACTCGTCGAGAGTAGAGCCGATGCCCATGCACTCACCCGTCGCCTTCATCTGCGTGCCGAGCTTGTTGGGCACGGAGGTGAACTTATCGAAGGGGAATCTCGGGAACTTCGCTACTACGTAGTCAAGCACAGGCTCCTTGATAGCGGTAGCACCCGCAAGAGGAATCTCGTCGAGGGTCATGCCGACAGCAATCTTCGCGGTAACTCTCGCAATCGGGAAGCCCGATGCCTTGGAGGCGAGCGCCGAGGAGCGCGAAACTCTCGGGTTGACCTCAATGAGGTAATATTCGCTGGATTCGGGGTTTAATGCAAACTGAACGTTACATCCGCCCTCTATTTTAAGCTCTCTGATGAGCTTGATTGCAGAATCGTTGAGCATCTTGAGGTCGTGGTCGGAGAGCGTCATAATGGGCGCAACAACCATACTGTCACCCGTATGAACGCCTACGGGGTCGATATTCTCCATGCCGCAGATGGTGATAGCGTTATCCGCGCCGTCACGCATAACCTCAAACTCAATCTCCTTAAATCCGCGCACGCTGCGCTCAATAAGCACCTGATGCACGGGAGATGCCTTAAGCGCACCTACGGCAAGCTCGCGCAGCTCCTCCTCGGAGTATGCAAAGCCGCCACCCGTACCGCCGAGGGTAAAGGCAGGGCGAAGAACAACGGGATAGCCTATTCTCGAGGCAACCTCAACGGCCTCCTCAAGAGTGTTCGCAATACCGGAGGGTATAACAGGCTCGCCAATATCCTCGCAGAGCTTCTTGAACAGCTCTCTGTCCTCGGCTCTCTCAATGCTGGCAGAGGAGGTACCAAGCAGCTCGACGCCGGTCTCCCTGAGTATTCCCTTCTTTTCAAGAAGCATAGCCATGTTAAGTCCGGTCTGACCGCCGATACCGGGTACTATCGCGTCGGGACGCTCGTACCTGATTATCTTCGCCACGTACTCAAGCGTAAGCGGCTCCATATACACCTTGTCCGCAATCGTGGTGTCGGTCATGATGGTCGCGGGGTTTGAGTTTACGAGAATTACCTCGTAGCCCTCCTCCTTGAGTGCGAGGCAGGCCTGCGTGCCCGCATAGTCGAACTCAGCCGCCTGTCCTATAACGATAGGGCCGGAGCCGATAATCATCACCCTTTTAATGTCCTTCCTTTTTGGCATCTTATATTACCTCCAACAAATTATTAACAACCGAAATCAGATAGCCGAATAAGCTACCTTACCGTCATAGACCGTCAGAAGGCATCTGCCCCTGACCGTCTTGCCCTCGAAGGGCGTCGCCTTACCCATGGAGAGGAATTCCTCGGAGTCTATCTCATACTCATTGTCAAGGTCAAAGACCGTGAAGCCCACGTCGCTCTTAATACCGAAGCGCTCTCTTGGCTTTGTCGAAAGAAGCTCCACGAGGCTCTCGAGGCTAAGCGTACCGGGCAAAACCAAATCCGTATAAAGCACCGCGAACGCCGTCTCTATTCCGACAACGCCCATAAGGCTGCCCTCGAGTCCGCGCGACTTTTCCTCTGCGGTATGAGGTGCGTGGTCGGTAGCTATCATATCCACCGTTCCGTCGAGAATACCGGCAACAAGCGCCTCTCTGTCGCGTGCCGAGCGTATCGGCGGATTCATCTTGAAGCGTCCCTCCTCGCACAGCTGACTGTCGTCCATCGTGAGGTAGTGTGGACCCGTCTCGCAGGTGATATTCACGCCCTCCGCCTTCGCACGCCTGATTATCTCAACGCTCTCGGCACTCGATACGTGGCATACGTGATATGCACAGCCCGTCCTCTTTATAAGCTCAATATCTCTTTTTATCGGCCCCCACTCGCTCTCGGAGCATATACCCCTGTGACCGTGTGCGGCGGCGTACTCTCCGTCGTGGATATACCCACCGCGAAGCAGGCTGTTATCCTCGCAATGCGCAACGATCATCTTGCCGAGCGCCTTCGCGCGCAGCATAGCCTCGCACATCATATCCTCGGACTGGACACCGCGCCCGTCGTCCGAGAAGCCTATAACGTCCTTCGCCATGCCCTCCATATCCGAAAGCACCTCTCCCGCCTCGCCGACGGTGATAGCTCCGTAGGGGAATACCGCTATCTTAGCGTCGCGGCGTATAGCATCAAGCTGCACGCCGAGATGCTCGATGCTGTCGGGCGTAGGCCTAAGGTTAGGCATGGAGCATACCGCGGTATAACCGCCGCGCGCCGACGCCGCCGTTCCCGTCGCTATGGTCTCTTTATAAGAAAAGCCCGGCTCTCTGAGATGAACGTGAACATCACAGAAGCCGGGAAAAACAGCTGCGTTATGAAATACGGGGCAATTCACCTTAGAAGCGTCACCTGCAAAAGGAGAAATAGAGGCACCGTCAAAGAGCATATCCTCTACTCTTGCCACACCGTCAGTATAAACCTTTGCAGACTTGAAAAGCACCTTCATATCGCACCCACCTATTTATTTTCTACTTATTATAGCACACGCGGCGCGCGATTGTCAAGGTGGCGGCGGCTTTTTTTCGATACTTTTTTCGAACTTTTTTCGATGGCATAATTACCATGTCGACAGTGGTGTGTCAGTCCTTGAAAATTGTGGAAAAATTTTTTGCATAACACCTATACAAACGCCGCGTTTTGTGCTACAATATACCCGTTATTAATTCTAAAACGGAGGCTCTTATGAAGAAGATCTACACAGGAAAAACCAAGGACGTCTACCAGCTTGAGAACGGCAACGTATGCCTTAAGTTCAAGGACGACTGCACCGGCAAGGACGGAAAGTTTGATCCCGGCGAGAACGCCGTCGGCCTTACCATCGAGGGTATTGGCAGGGCCAACCTCGAAACCTCTATCTACTACTTTGAGCTTCTGAAGAAGGCGGGCATCAAGACCCACTACGTCGGCGCAAACCTCGACGAGGCTACCATGGAGGTCCTCCCCGGCAAGGTATTCGGTCACGGCCTCGAGGTCATCTGCCGCCTTGTCGCAACCGGCAGCTTTATCCGCCGCTACGGCGAGTACATCGAGAACGGAACCGTCCTCGAGGGCGGCTACGTTGAATGTACCTTCAAGAATGACGAGAAGGGCGATCCCCTTGTAACCAAGGAGGGACTCGTTGCCCTCGGCGTTATGTCGGGCGAGATGTTCGAGAGCATGAAGGAGCAGACTCTTAAGATCACTAAGATCGTTGCCGACGACCTTAAGACCATAGGTCTTGACCTTTGGGATATCAAGTTCGAGTTCGGCTACAACGGTGACGAGGTTATCCTCATCGACGAGATCGCATCGGGCAATATGAGAGTGTATAAGGGTGATGAGATTGTTGAGCCCGTTAAACTCACCGAATACATACTTAATAGATAACAGTCTTAATAGATAACAGTTCATAAGAATTTGAACCAAAAAAGAGAGGTAGCGCGTCTACCTCTCTTTCGCTAATATAAATGGGTGCCCCGGATATACAAAGCGCTCGGCACGCGACTCTATCCTTGCCCGGGTGCTATGCGCGCCTTCTTGATCTTCCCCTTTGGGGAAGGTGGCAGCCGTAGGCTGACGGATGAGGTTCTTGCCTAGCCTGTACTCATTGACCAAACCTCATCCACCATAAATGGTCCCCCTTGTCTCGCTGCGGCTCGGTCACGCTCGGGGAAAACAACGCACTGTGTTGTTTTCTAACGCCCTCGCGCCGCTTCACTACCCAAAGGGGAAGGTCAAAAAGCACAGCATCACCGTATTGCAATTCTACCCCTCTTATGCTAGAATAAGGAAGAAGGGTGGTGAGCTTCCGTGTACAAAACGCTCAGCGCGTACTTAAAGGAAAGGTACGGCAAAAGGATAAAGAAAATATGTATCGACGGCGGCTTCTCCTGTCCCAACCGTGACGGCAGTTGCGGCACGGGCGGCTGCATCTTTTGCGGCGAGAGAGGCGCGGGCGAGCATATAGACCCCACCGCAGGCATAGCCGAGCAGATCGAGGCAGGGCTTGCAAGCGGCAGAGCCGACGGCTATATTGCGTATTTCCAGAACTTCACGAACACCTACGCCCCCGCGAACGTTCTTCGCGAGAGGTACTCCGCAGCGCTGATAGACGAGCGCATAGTAGCCCTCGCCATAGGCACGCGACCCGACTGCATAGATGCCGAAATTTGCAAATTACTGAAAGAATTTCAAACAAAGGTTGACATTTGGGTGGAATTAGGCCTGCAAACCGCGAGCGACAGCACCGCCGAGGTCATCAACCGCGGATACCCGCTATCGACCTATCTCCGCGCCACCGAGCTGCTGCGCGAATACGGCATACCCTTCGTCACCCACATGATAATAGGGCTGCCCGGCGAGGGCAAGGCAGACGCGCTCCGCACCGCCGAGGTGATAAAATCCAGCGGCGCCTGGGGCATAAAAATACATTCGCTCTACGTTATGGAGGGCACGCGCCTCGCCGAAATGTACCGCGAAAATCTCTACACGCCCCCCACCATGGAAGAATATATCGACGCAGCCGTGTCAGTTCTCAGCACCATCGGTGAGGACATGGTAGTCCACCGCATCACAGGCGACTGCCCCACCGACCTTCTCGTCGCCCCCGAATGGAATAAGGATAAGCAGAGGGTGATAAGCGCAATCAGAGAGAGGCTTACCTAATCTAATTACGGCAACAGTAAAGCATTATATTAAAATGACAAAAGTGAGAGTCAAGCGCTTGACTCTCACTTTTGCTTTGTCGGGTTGTCTGATAAACCCAGAATATAATCCACGGAAACGTCATAAAAACTCGCGTAGTGGCTGTAAGCTCCAATGGTCAACCTATGGCTGCCGCCTCCCCACACAAAAAGGTAATTTCATAAAGTTAACTGAAAATATTTACAAATCCAGGAATTTGTGATATAATAGCTATGCCAAACGAACTTAATAATCGCGTTGATAGGTATATTTTTCTTTATGGGATAATTATGCCCTTTTTGTGCATACCATCAAACGAATCCATTTGGTAAAAATGCGACTCCCGTTTGATGGTGTAATATCTATCGGCGCATAAGTTCGTTTGGCGACAACTTGGAGTTTGCGTTTTTCGGTGCGTGGCTTCGGTTGCGCACCTTTTTATATGCTGATGGGGGATATATGGACAAAAACATTCAAGAAAAAATCATAGACATTACCGGCGTTAAGCTTACACCGGGAAGCCCTGACTTTTGCCTGGGCAACGGTGAGCAAGGTTCCCCGTGTTGTTGCGACGAGTGCGATTACTTCCTGCTTTGTTTTCCCGAATTTAACGTTCAAATCAAAGAAGGAAACCTTGCTTAAAATAATAGTCCAAAATAGAAAAATGGTAGAGAATGCAAAGTGTTCTCTGCCATTTTTTTGTCAGTAAATAAGACATTGTTTTTAAGTTCAAAAATCGCCCTCAAGACTACTCACGATTCGGTTTGTTCTTTTTCTTTCGTTTTTTAGGATAGGTTTTTAGTTATGAATTCGCTGCGCGAATGTGATGAGCCTCGCTTCGCTCAGCGTGATGATTTTGCTAACGCAAAAGTTATGATATGGTTGCCCTTCTAACCTTAAACGTGGCTTCGCCACTCATCACTGCGAGCCTCGCGAGCATCATAACTACGCGGAGCGTATCATAACTTGCGCATGGCGCAACCATAACTGCGCGTTCTCCTTCGTGAGAACGCGCTACCATCCTCTCCGCACCCTTCTATACTGCAACGGTGTGTAGCCCGAGGTGCGCTTGAAGGTCTTGGTGAAGTAGTTAGGCGTGTCAAATGAAAGCGCGCCCGCAATCTCCGTGACGCTCATATCCGTCTCGCGCAAAAGGCGCTTTGCCTCCTTGACCTTAAGCGAGGTGAAGTACGCCATTATCGACTGACCCGTGACCGCCTTGAACTGTCTGAAAATATACGAGCGGGTATAGTTCATTCTGCGGCATATCTCGTCGATAGACACCCTGCCGCGTACGTTCTCCGAGAGGTATTCTATAACCGAGTTTACAAGGTACTCGCCGAAGTCCTCCTTTAACACGAAGGACGGGCCGCCTGCCTCGCCGTCCACCTGCCTTACCGCACCGATAAGAAGCAGCTCGGTGAGGTTCTTCATAAACTGCATACCGCCGAGGGAGGGCTGCTCACACAGCGGCATACGTCTGACCTCGGGGCTGCTGCGAAGAAGGTCGAACGTCCCCCTCGCCTCCTCGATTATCATATACACGTATCTGACAAGCTCCTTGCCAAGAGCGAGCGCCTTGCCCTCGAGGATATGTATCGCCTCACTCTTACACTCGAAGGAAATGATGAAAATGCTCGGCGCGCTGACACCGTCCGCCGCATGGATATGAAACTCGTTAGGCTTATGAAATATTGCCTCGCCCGCCCTGAGATACAGCTCCTCGCCCTCGACAGTACATACTAGATTGCCCTTATCAACGTAGACCATCTCCCAGAAGTCGTGCGCCTCACCGTGGCTCTTATAATCCGCGCCAAGCTCGAAGTAATGCACGGTTACAATCCTGCTGACGTTCACCAGATTTTCTATCTTATGCTTGTAGTATCTTTGTTTCATTGGTTTGACCTCTTTTTAGCACGCACTCTTTTTAACCTTCCCCTTTGGGTAACGAAGTGGCGCGAGAGTGTTAGCGAACAACACAGTGCGTTGTTCGCACTCGAGCGTGACCGAGCCTCAGCGAGAAGGGGGACCATTTATGGTGGATGAGGTTGGTGGATGAGATTCTTGTAAATCTAGATATCGCAACCTCATCCGTCAGCTACGCTGCCTTAATTCTTAATTCTGAATTCTGAATTCTGAATTTATTTTACCTCTTTCCACCCAAAATGTCAATAAGCGCACCGTAAATTTAATAGTAGATTTTTTTACTCTTTTTGTGTATTCGGGTGTATATTATTCCCGCGTGCGCATCTGATATAATTAAAGTGCAGATATTTATACCGAGAGGAAGGTAATTTTTATGAGAATTCTTGCAATAGGCGCTCATCCCGACGATATTGAGCTTGCCTGCTCGGGCACGCTCGCAAAGTGCGTTGCCAGAGGCGACACGGTTATAGTATGCCACGCATCGAGCGGCAACCTCGGACACGTTATCATTCCGCCCGACGAGCTTACCGTCATCAGAGCGAACGAGGCTAAGCGCGCAGGCGCTATGGCAGGTATCGAGGTTATCTGGGGCGGCTTCAACGACCTTGACATCTACGAGGAGAACAAGGAGGCGCGCGACAAGATGGTTGACGTCATCAGATACGCAAATCCCGACCTCATCATTACCCACGATCCTCACGACTACATGCCCGACCACACCGCGGTATCGAAGCTCGTCTTTGACGCGGCGTTCACCGCAACTCTCCCGAACTACCCAACGAAGGAGAAGACCGTTGCGAAGCTCGTTCCCATCTTCTATATGGACACCCTTGCGGGCGTGGGCTTCAACCCCGAATATTACGTAGATATCAGCGAGTACATAGACCTTAAGATGAATATGCTCGAGTGCCACGAGAGCCAGCTCGTCTGGATGAGAGAGCATGACAACATTGACTTTGCCGATATGGTTAAGACCTGCTCGCGCGTAAGAGGCTACCAGTGCGGCGTTGATTACGCTGAGGGCTTCAGACAGTGCCGCGTATACCTCAAGGGCACGACCGAAAGACTCCTCCCCTGATAAAAGCAAAAGCGAGGTAACACTTATGAATAAGATCAGATGGTGCGTTATAGGCGCGGGCGGAATTGCCGACCGCAGAACCATTCCCGCAATAATGAAGGACGAGGGCTCGGAGCTTGTTGCCGTAATGGACAGAGTTCCCGAGGTTGCCAAGGCTGTCGGTGAGAAGTACGGCGTTCCCTACTTCACAAGCGAGCGCGAGATGCTCGCGGCGGTGGAGAGCGAGGCTGTATACATCGGCACCCCCGTATTCTGCCACAAGGATCAGGCGCTCGCCGCGCTTGAATTTGACAGGCACGTATTTATCGAGAAGCCCATCACCCTCAGCGCGAAGGAGGCAAAAGCCCTCGTCGAGGCATTCAAGCTTAAGGGCAAGCAGCTCACCGTAGGCTATATGATGAAGCATCATAACCTGCATGAGAAGGCAAGAGAGATAATCAAGGACGGCGGCATCGGCAAACCCGTAAGCGTGCGTGCGCGCTTCTCCTGCTGGTATCCCGATATCCCCGGTGCATGGCGTCAGAACCCTGCGCTCGGCGGCGGCGGCTCCTTTATGGACCTCGGCGTTCACTGTGCCGAGCTTATCGAGTACGTGCTTGGCGACGAGATTAAGATGGTTAAGGCGCTCACTGCGACCAACAGCTTTAAGTACCCCGTAGAGGACAGCGCAACGGTTATCTTCGAGACCGAGGGCGGCGTGCTCGGCGGCATCGACGCGAACTTCAATATCCCCGATGCGGCAAGCTGCTCGCGCCTTGAGATATTCGGTGAGGCGGGCTACGTCATCTGCGACGGCACTCTCGCGCAGACCGAGGGCGGTAAGATGACTCACCTCTACGCTCCTCAGGGCGACTACTCCGCTATGCAGGAGAGAGTTGAGTCGAAGCCGCAGGAATATCTCGGCGAGGGGCGCGACCTCTATGAGAAGCAGATCAAGATCTTCGATGATCTTCTCCGTGCAGGCAAGACCGATTTCTTCTTCGCAGACAGAGCCGTCCAGATACAAGAGCTGGTCGATATGATCTACAGTGATGCAAAAATGTAAACTAAAATTAACAAATAATGTATTAAGGAGATAAAAAGTATGAATTTCAACTCTACCGTTAAGGGCAGTATGCTCGAGGGCTTCTATCCCGCAGGCTGGGATTTTGACAGGATCGACGCGTGCATCGACGCACCCGAGAAGGTTACCGAGCCTCAGTGCTTCTGGAACAAGGACTTCACCCCCATTAAGTGTGAATCGCTCGGCGACTTTGAGACCTACATGGGTCACGAGATTGCAAATCAGATAAAGCTTGCTAAGGAGCGCGGCGAGAAGATCGCCTTCATTCTCCCCGTAGGGCCTATGGGTATGTACAAGTGGGTCGTTTACTTCCTTCGTGAGTGGAACGTATCCTGCGAGCATGTATACACCTTCAACATGGACGAGT
>CAYZZJ010000027.1:0-16677 GCA_964482885.1 uncultured Ruminococcus sp.
TTGAGGCTGTTGCGGGTGTAGTAAACAAAATGGCGGACTCTTTCGTAAAATCTATTGAAGCTGACGTTGGTACCGGTGTCGGTCTCGGCGGCGACGTTGAAATATTCCAAGGAACTGCATATCGCGACTCTTATGCCGGATATAACGACGGAATGGCTGTTACGGGTAACAGGGCGGTTGTCGGTGGCAAGTATTTTGGCGGATTAGAGTTTACTGCCGATCATAGGGTGGAAGAAAACGGTAAGCTTGTTACTGACAGTGTAAGCCCAAATGATGGTATTTTGGATATGATATATTATCCAGATACTATTCGCTCTGTTTCATTCAGCTATTCAATATTTTACGCCGAAATATCCTCTGAGGGTCTCGATTTTGGGCTGAGCGCAAGCGTATCATGTCACGTTATAGCAGGAGGCCATGCAAGAGTTTCTTTCAGTATTCCCGAATATTTCGTAAGAGTATTTAGTTAGGTGGGGTGATAGTATGAGACTTGCAAAAAAAATAATAAAAGCAGAATTTATAGATGGTTTCATTTTGACCTTTTTTATATCTATTGTGCATGTATTTGTTTTTCTGTTTTGGTTGAAAATAACAGACCCGTGTATTCCATGGACAATCTTCGTTCCGCTTATGGAAGCAATGTTCTTTTTGAAGCCATTACTGTTCAAGAATGCATCTATCGGTATGCGCTTGGTAGGCCTAAGAATTGTAGATAGGGATGGAAACTGCCCGCCTGCAAAAATGATATTATATAGAATGGTAAACTTTATTACCTTAGGTAAAGAATGGAAAAAGCGTTGGCTCGCGGATGAGGACCTATATTACTGGGGTTTATATACTGTAGGAACTCATATTGTGGAGGTGTAGAATGAAACTGTTTTCACCACGTACTGATTACAAATCATATGCCGTTCCAATAATAAGGATCATTATATTGACGATCATACTACTTTCGCTGTTACTTGCATACCTTTTTGTTTGGCGCGATTGGCTGATGATGCCGGAAAATTATTTAGCGTATGATGGTTTCATAATAGTTTATGGGATTTTTTCTGCAATTTATCCCGTGCTAATCTTCCGCTCCATTGTTGAAATAATGTACGCCAAGGATAATAGGAAGAAGCAATAAGAAACTAACAGTTATTTTGTTTAAGCCCCCTTGAAGTATCGGCTGCAAACGGCAAAAGCGGGGCAGATGCCCCGCTTTTTGCATTTTTATTAACTGTTATTACTATGACGGAGACCGCCTTATCTCCGAACGGGATAATACGGGAACTACAGTTTACATATACGATGCAAACGGCTCGCCCGTAGGTATGCAGTACAGGCTGCACACTTATTCTGCTATGCTGTGGGATGTGTATTGGTTTGAAAAGAATATACACGGAGATATAATAGCGGTGTACGGCAACGACGGAACAAGCTCATACTGTAAGTTGCACAAAGCACCGATTCTGCGTAGCGGCAAATTAATTTCCCCTACCGTCTTGAAAAAAAGTCGGTATTGTGGTACAATACCCTTGTTAATTAATTTCCGGGGGTGATTTTGGGTGTTTAGCAAGGGATTTGACAACGAGCAGTATTTGAAATTGCAATCTCAGAAAATCAAGGAGCGTATCTCCTATTTTGGAGAAAAGCTCTATCTTGAATTCGGAGGAAAGCTTTTCGACGACTTCCACGCGGCGCGCGTGCTTCCGGGCTTCGAGCCTGACAGTAAGATCAGAATGCTCTCCGAGCTTCGCGACGATGCAGAGGTTGTAATTGCTATCAACTCTGCGGATATAGAGAAGAACAAGGTTCGCGGCGATCTCGGCATCACCTACGATCTCGACGTTCTGCGTCTTATCGACGCCTTTATGGGCTACGGTCTGTTCGTAGGCTCTGTCGTAATGACGCGCTATCGCTCGACACCCGTTGCCGAGGCATTCAAGCAGAAGCTCGAGAAGCTCGGTATAAAGGTGTATAAGCACTATGAGATCAACGGATACCCCCATAACATTCCCCTTATAGCCTCCGACGAGGGCTTCGGACTTAATGAGTATATTGAAACCACCCGTCCGGTGGTTATAGTTACCGCCCCCGGTCCAGGCTCGGGAAAGATGGCGACCTGCCTCTCGCAGATTTATCACGAGAACAAGCGCGGCATTAAGGCGGGCTATGCAAAGTTCGAGACCTTCCCGATATGGAATATTCCCCTTAATCACCCTGTCAACTGTGCCTACGAGGCGGCGACCGCAGACCTTGCGGACGTCAATATGATAGATCCCTTCCACCTCGAGGCGTACGGCACCACCGCAGTCAACTACAACCGTGACGTAGAGGTATTCCCCGTGCTTTCCGCCATTCTTAAGGAAATACTCGGCGACTGCCCCTATAAGTCCCCTACCGATATGGGCGTAAACATGGTTGGCTGCTGCATATACGATGACGAGGCGGTATCAGCCGCGGCAAAGCAGGAGATCATCCGCCGCTACTACAACGCTCTTTGCAATCAGCGTAAGGGCTCGGACAATGAGTCCGAGATAGAGAAGATAGAGCTTCTGCTCCGTAAGCTCGGTGCAGATGCTGTCAGCTGCCGCCCCTGCGTTGCTCCCGCGCTTACAAAGGCTGAGGAAACGGGCGCGCCCGCGGTTGCCATTGAGCTTGGCGACGGCAGGGTAGTGACGGGTAAGACCTCGTCGCTCCTCGGTGCATCGTCTGCCGCACTCCTTAACGCCCTTAAGGCTATCGCAGGCATAGATAAGGAAACAGACGTCATCTCGCACAAGATACTCGAGCCTATCCAGGTGCTAAAGACCGAGAACCTCGGTAACCATAACCCACGTCTTCATACCGACGAGGTGCTTATCGCGCTTTGCGTGTCGGCTGTGGACAACCCCGATTCCGCAAGAGCTATGGCGGCTTTGCCCGAGCTGAGAAACACCGAGGCGCACTCCACGGTTATTCTCTCGCAGGTGGACGTTGCCACCTTCAGAAAGCTCGGAGTAAATCTTTCCTGCGAGCCAAAGTATCAGACGAAGAAGCTCTACCACAACTGATATTTGACTACTATTATTTACATTTTGTGCTTTTCAAGCGGATTTTGTGAAATATATGCTGGCAGTATTTGAGAGGTAACCCGATGGAAACTAGGTATTACACCGTAGCCCGCATCGACGGCGAATATGCTATACTTCGCGAGGAGGACAGCGGCGAGGAGCTTTTTATCGCCATGGCGCTCTTACCGCTCGGCGTTGATATCGGCGCAAGGCTAAGATACGATTTCCCCGATTTCGCAGTAGAATATTAAAGACGCACGCCCAAGTAAAAAACACCAACCGCCTCGCGGTTGGTGTTTTTATCTGTTTAAGGGCTGCAGACCTTGCAGGGGGTGTATACCGGTACAAGCTCGTCGCGTGTGCCGTAATGCAAGCGTACGTTATCTCCCGTAGCGTATCTGCAGGTTGTAAGATGAAATTTCAGCGTTTCTACGTTGTATGCATAGGTGGGATCTCCGCTCGGCAGCTCAACCTCTTCGTCGGGGAAGGGTACTCCGTCATCGAGCTTCGAGGTTCCGTCGGCGTAGTTGATTCTTACGCCCGGCTGATTGTTGTATATGTATACGCAGAAGGATAGCTCGTCACCGTTATCCTCAACCGAATAAGCCTCCATAAGAACTCCGCGCGCCACCAGGTTTGCACCGTCGTATATCGGGGTAACGCGGTACATCACGTGATTGTCCGTCTCCTCCTTAAGATAGTCTGCTACTATATTCTCGAAGGGGAGCATGCCCTTGACGTTCATAAAGCGCGTTCCGGTTATAAGATTTTGCTTATTCGTCGTTTCCGCTGTAAGCTGCCAGCCGATCAGATGCGCCCTGTTGTAAAGGTATCCGCCGTCAACGCAGTCGTAGCTGACGTTTACCCACCCCGAGGGAGTGACCGACGTGAGAGAAAAGTCGCGCTTATCGGTCGGCATCAGGTCCGTGCCCACGCATGCGAACGCCACTCCGCATCTGCCAAGACCGTCGAGCGGGGAATAGCTCTCAAAGGACTCCGACGTTATCTCCTCGGAGGTGAAAAACGGAACGTTGTTATTGATTATTACGTACGGATTGCCCTCGAACTCCGGCACATCAGCGGTGCTGGCGGCATAGGCGGGCAGCTCGGGCAGCTCGGAAAAGCTGCAGGCGCAAAGGCCAAGCAGAAGCGAGAGCAGTATAAGAAGTGCGCCAAGGCGCACTGTGACGTCATTTCTCATTATTTTTCTTCCTCACAAGCGTCAGCTTGGTAATTTTTTCGTGCGAGGAGCCGACGAAATCCCCGTGCGACAGAACCCCAAAGTCACCGAGGTTCAAGTCGATCCTCACGTCGTATGGGTAGAGTCTGTTCCACTTGTATACTATCAGCCTTGATATTAGGTCAATATGCGGCAAGAGCGGCAGATTCTCTATAAAGGCAAGTCCACCGTCGGGACAGTTGTCAAGAGGATTATCCGAGACGGTAACTCTGTCGGTGTGATCCTTGAAAAGTATTCTTGAAAATTCGTTTATATATATCTGCCCGTCGGTGCTGTTGCACAGCTCGTCAATAAGCACTCTGTCGCGGCTCTGCCTGCGACCGAAGAAGGTCATGCCACCCTCGTCATCAAGACAAACGGCAACCGTAATACCCATTCCGACACCTCGCTTTCGTATTTGTTTTACCGTAATTATTATAACGACAATCGAAAGTCGAAATTTTTGAATTTCGACTGCAAATATCATTATAACAGATATCGGCGAAATATGCAAGCGCGCATAGCATCTTTGTCATATATAACATGAGATTTTCGCGCACTTTCGGACTTGCAGCATACACGCGGGTGCATCACTTGCATTTTACATTTCCCCGTCCGCCATAGAAGAAGCAATTTTTTCGTGAAAAGCTATTTACAACACATACGCGCGGTGCTATAATGAAGAAAAAAATAGGGGTGAATATTATGCTTACTAAAAGTGAATATCTTAAATACTCAGCCGCTGCTGCGGAATATTTTGTTAAGGCGGGAATTGCCTTTACCGAGGAGGAGAGAGCGCGCATCGAGGTTGCCGAGTACGAGCTTGGCTGCCTTGATAAGGTTGGCCTTGAGCTTCTCGTATACGTCAATACCGACCGTTGCTGTGCAAAGGAGCTTGTGCTTCTTCCCGGGCAGACCTGCCCTGAGCACCGTCACCCCGAGATTGACGGTGAGGAGGGCAAGGAGGAGACCTTCCGTTGCCGCTACGGTGAGGTATATCTTTACGTAGACGGAGCGGGTAGCGGAGTTACTAAGGCTAAGGTACCCGAGGGAATGGAGCAGTACTTCACCTGTCAGAAGGAGATAATCCTGAGGCCCGGCGAGCAGTATACCATTATGCCGAACACCCTGCATTGGTTCCAGGCAGGGCCCGAGGGCGCCGTTGTGTCCGAGTTCTCGACCAAGAGCCGTGACGAATACGATATCTACACCGATCCGCGCATTGATGCAGCGGGTAAAAGACACGCACAATAATCCGGAGATTACCTATGAGCAGCTTTGATATTGTCGCACTCGGCGAGATACTTATAGATATGACCTACGCGGGCAAGAGTGCCGCAGGGCAGACGCTCTTTGAGCAGAACCCGGGTGGAGCGCCTGCGAACGTCCTTGCCGCTGCCCGCCGTCTCGGCGCTGACTGCGCCCTTATCGGCAAGGTTGGTGAGGATATGCACGGCAGATTCTTAAAGGAGATTCTCGAGAGGGAGGGTATATCCACGCGCGGACTTATCGTGGACGCCGACGTATTCACCACGCTTGCCTTCGTTAACCTTGATGAGAACGCTAACCGCACCTTCTCCTTCGCACGCAAGCCGGGCGCAGATACCTGCCTTACTACGGGCGAGGTTGACGGTGAGCTTATATCCTCATCGCGCATATTCCATATCGGCTCGCTCTCTCTGACCGACGAGCCTGCAAAAAGCGCAACCCTACACGCGGTAGAGCTTGCTAAGCGCTCGGGCTGTATAATCACCTACGATCCCAATTATCGCGCCTCACTGTGGCAGAACGAGGCGGTGGCGGTTCGGGAAATGCGCTCGGTGCTTTCTGACGTAGACCTCATCAAGATATCAGATGAGGAGACCGAGCTTATCACAGGGCATAAATCTCCCGAGGCTGCCGCAGACGCCCTGCTCGCAGAGGGTGTATCTCTGGTTATTGTCACTATGGGTAAGGACGGTGCGTATATACGCACTCGCGACCTTGCTCACCGCGCTCCCGCCGCTGCGGTAAAGGCGGTTGATACCACGGGCGCTGGCGATGCCTTTATGGGTGCATTCCTATATAAGCTTTCGTGCAGCGGAAAGAGACCCGCCGAGCTGTCATGCGAGGAGATTGCCGAATTTGCCGAGTTTGCAAACCGCGTGGCAGGCTTCTGCGTAGAGAGGCGCGGAGCTATATGCGCCATGCCCCATATCGACGAAATATAAATCCTTTATAAATGGGACGGTCTTTGCTTCCGTCCCATTCTTTTGTTAAAAGACTGTCTATTGCTTTTTTGAGACCGATATGCTACAATATCTACGATAAAGCTACGAACATAGAAGGGAGCTTAGCTATGCTGAAATACACAGTGGCGGCACTTAATAAGACGATTAAGGACCTGCGCCTGTTTGCACATATCGCAACTATCGTGATGCAGAGCTTCATGGTGGTTTATCTCACTTTCGCAATAATCGTCGGCAACGGCAGTAGGTGGATTAACGGAGTTCTCGTTCTTCTGACCGCCGTTAACTTCGCGGTATATCTCCTCACCTACGGAAAGGACGATAAGCGCTCAAAGCGCGTGAAGGGAACGTCGCATAAGACCTACGTTTACATAAAGCTTTTCCTTAACGCAGTTTCTCTCGCCTCGGTTATCTATTCTATATACTCAAGTGCCGGGAACGTCACGGGTATAACGATGGTTACCGCCCCCATAATGATAGTTTTGTGGATAGCTCAGGTGGCACTCGAGGTGATAAAAATATACGTCTCCCGCTGCTCGGGTCTTTTCCTCGATGCGCTGGAGATGGATTTTGAGTTCGTGCTTAAGCCCGTGACGAAGGCGAGAAATATTCTCCACGATTTCATCGGTGAGGAGCGAGAGGCAGAGAATACCGTGTCCGAGAGGAACCGTAGAATTCTTATGGAGCAGGCAGGCGTCGACGAGGCGGCAAGGCAGCAGAAGAAGCCTGGTATAGTAAGGCGCGCCTTTGGTGAGCTTGTGCGCCGCATTAAGGAAAGAGAAAATGAAAAGAAGCTTCCCGAGCTTCCCGAGGCAGAGGCGGTCGAGGAATTCGAGCCCGTAGAAAAATAATCTTACGTAAGGAAAAGAAAATGCTTGGAGTATCCCTGCCATATAAATGGTTGAACCTTGAAGAGAGGTGCCCCGATATTGACCGCGATGCCACTCTTGATGAGCTTTGCTCGCTTGGCGTAGACAGCATAGAGCTTAGAACGGTGCTTAAGGACAGTAGGAGCGAGGACGTACTCGCGATAGCTGAAATGCTTTGGGCGCGCGGCTTTAAGATCACGGTGCATTCGCGTATGTATTCCGCGGGGAGCGCAGTAAATGACGTTTTCGATCCCTTGAAGCTGCTCCTTGATAACCTTAGGCAAAAGGAGCTTGTTATAGTCCTGCACGGTATCGTTGCCGATAACGCCGCAATTCTGACGGAGCTTTCCGACTATGCTATTGCGAACGGATATCCCGTAAAGATAGCGCTCGAGAATAACCGCCTTATGCCCGACGAGAGCGAGGGTGACAGCGCGGCTTACGTCCTCGACGTCGTAAAGCGAGTAAATCGCCCTAACGTAGGCATTTGCTTTGATATGGGGCATTATGCCTATTACGTGAAAAAGAATAAGAAAGAAAGCGAGGGCTTCTTGCCCTCTGCGGAGTTCCTTCGCCGTACTGTACATACGCATATACACGCGCTGAAGGGGCTTAAAACACACTATCCGCTCGGGGATTACGAGCTTGCGCTTGAGGAAATTCTCCCCGCGATAGAGTATAACTACTTCGGCGTATATAATCTCGAGCTTGATTTCCCGCGCCTTACGGGTGAGGTTGATCCGAGATCCGCGCTCACATCCTCTGTAAAGCATCTTGCATCGGCTCTGCCTCCCTGTGCGGGGCTGTACCGTAGGATAAGAAGGGAATACGACGCCTCCTTCCGAGATGCACTCACTATATACGACAAGGATACCTCGGGCACGGAGATGTCGCTTGCGAACTGCACCTTCTACCTCTTTAACACAGCGGGCTACCGCTGGGCTATGGATGCTGCGTTCAGATACGTGAACTATCTTGCCGACACACCGGGGCAGGTAGCCGAGCTGCTTCGCGACGTTAAGCTTATGGTGGTTACCCACGGTCACGTCGACCACTTTGAGAAGCCGACCGTCCGTGCGCTCTTAAATAACGATATGCAATGGGTTATACCGGACTTCCTTGTCGGTGAGGCAAAGGAGTGGGGAATGCCCGATGAAAAAATCATCATAGCCCATGAAAATCAGCCTATATGTATAGAAAGGTTGACAATATTGCCGTTTAAGGGGCGCCACTTCCGCCCGACAAACGGGCAGGGCGTTGACGAATACGGCTACTATATAACCACCGATAGCGGACTTACGATGGCATTTCCCGCCGACGTGCGTGACTACCGCATAGAGGGGCTTCCCGATATGCCGCCTGCCGACGTATGCTTTGCACACGTATTTCTCGGCGATGCAAACGCCTATGCCGAGGACTACACCGAGCGGGTAGAGGAGTTTGCCCGCTTTATGCTTCATTTCTCGGATAAGCGCATAATCCTCGCTCATCTTTACGAGAGCGGCAGGTGCGATATAGACACCTGGCGCCGCGACCATGCCGAGCTTATCGCAAATGCACTGAAGGAGATAAAGCCCGATGTTATAACGGATATCCCCGATTGGGGCGACCGACTTGTGCTTAACTGAAAAAGTGCTTGCTTCAAAATGAAGCAAGCACTTTTTCACGTCTTTTGCTTTATATAAAAATCATTCTACTACTAAAATATAGTCGTATACGTCCTGACCTCCGTCTATGACGTATACCTCCTTGCCGGGGTATTTAGAGTTAATATAGCTCTCAATTTGTCCTGCCTCCTCGGTACATGCCTCCTTGCCGCAGAAGAGTATACAAACGTCGTGGCTCGCAAGCCCCAGCTTGTCCACAGTTTCAATAACCGTAACAAGTCGGCTGTCGTTTGCAGCGAGAAGATTTTTCCCCGCGAAGCCTATGTACTCACCCGTGTGAAGCTCGACACCGTCAATGCTGGCATCTCTGACACAGTGGGAAATCTCCACCGTGATGACCCCCTCCATGGCATCGGTAAGCTCCGCGACTATAGCATCGGTGTCACCCGAGGTGGTATCAAGCATGGAAAGGGAAGCGTAGCCCGCACCGATGGTGTTGCTTGCTATTACTCGCACGTCGGATTTTTTATAAAGGCTCGCCGCCTGCTGTGCCGTAAGCACAATGTTGCCGTTGTTGGGGTAGACGAGGATAACGTCTGCATTTGTCCTGTCGAACGCCTCGATGAAATCCTCTGCCGAGGGGTTCATGCTCTGTCCGCCGTCAACTATGACGTCGGCACCGCGCTCGCGGAAGGTTTCTTTTAAGCCCTCGCCCGATGCAACCGCAACAATTCCGTATTTTTTGCGCTCTGCCGCAGGCGCAGGCTCCTCGTCATCGGTTACCGTGTTGTTATGCTGGAGTGACATATTTTCAATCTTCACCTTGAGGAATTCTCCATACTGCTGGCAGAAGTCAAGCACTCTCTGAGGTGTCATCGTATGCACGTGTAGCTTCACTATGCTTCCGTTACGCACCGCCACTATCGAGTCACCGATGGTTCCGAGATAATCCACGATAACACCGACGTCGAAGGACGGGATATCGGTCTTCGCATTCTGCAAGCGAAGCAACAGCTCGGTGCAGTAGCCGAACTCAAGCACGCTGTCCTCACCGAAGGCGTCAAGATCAAGCTCCCCTTGTCTCTCGGATATCTCCGAAAGTCCCTTTACGTCCTTGCCCAAAACAGCGCAGAGCATTCCGTCAACTATGTATATGAGACCTGCCGCACCCGAGTCAACAACGCCCGCCTTTTTCAAAACGGGCAACAGCTCGGGCGTCCTCTCGAGCGAGCGCTTCGCCTCGGCAACGAATGCGTTTAAGAAATCCTCGGACGTTTTCGTGTTCTGCGCGCAGGCATATTCCGTAGCCTCGCGCACAACGGTCAGAATAGTACCCTCGGTAGGAGTAACGACTGAGCTGTACGCCTGCTCCACACCGCGGCGGAATGCCTCGCCTATCTCGGCGGTGTCCGCCGAGCGAAGCCCGGAAAAGCCGTTTTTGATGCCCTCGAAGAACTGCGAGAGTATTACGCCCGAATTACCCCTTGCTGAGAGGAGCATACCGCTCGATACGCGCCTCGCTATCTCGTCAAGACCCGCGGAGGTGTCATCGTCGTGATGAACGCCGCCCATCATCGTCATCAGCATATTGTCTCCCGTATCACCGTCGGGAATAGGAAATACGTTCAGATCGTTGATCTCCTTTGCGTGAGCCTGCAGATTTGCCGCTCCCGAGTTGATCATTCTCGCGAAAAGTATTCCATCAAGTGTCTTCATAATCAATCTCCGATTTTATAAGTTACCTCTTGTCCAAATGCCCAGATACCTACGGCATCGGGACCTATCGAGGCGCCGATGATCGGTCCGATAAAGCCTACCTCAACGCCAATGCAGGGGATTTCCTGCTTGATAATGCTTACAAGCGCCTCCACCTCATCTGGGGAGCAATCTGCGTGAGTGAGGTATACCGTCTGTCCCTCGGGGCTTACGATGCTTGCCTTCAGCATAGCGACAATTTCCTCAAAGGATTTTTGTCTGCCTCTTACCTTCTTGTAAGCTGCCTGAGTGCCCTCCGCGTCAGATATCAGTATGGGCTTAACTCCCATAAGGTTTCCAAAGAACGCTGCAGCTCCCTTAACTCTGCCTGCGCGTCTGAGTGCATCGAGCGAATGTACTGTTACGTACTGATTGACCTTTTTGCGAACGGAGAGAATGTGCTTTTCGATTTCCTCGGCAGATGCACCCGCCTCTGCCATTTTTGAAGCCTCGATAGCTAGCATACCGATACCGATGCTCGCGTTCTGCGAGTCTATGCAGATGATTTTAGCACCCTCGTATTCCTCCATAAGCCTCTTTGCAACCATAAAGCCGGTGTTGACTGAGCCCGACTGCTTAGAGGAGCAGGCTATGTAGACGATATCCATATCAAGCTTAAGATACTTCTCGAATATGCGGTTGAATTCTTCAACGGCTACCTGCGTCGTTGTGATGCGCTTTCCGCCCCTCATAACGTCGTAGAGTGCGTGAGCCTCCTCAGCCGTCCAGGTCAGCTCTGCGGGCGTTTCAACGCCATCGCATACGGTGGACATTCTTGCATAATCAATGTTGTATTTACTGAGCTGCTCTACGTTTAAGTCTGCACAGGAGTCGGTGATGATTTTTACCATTTTCATTTTTATTTCTCCTTTTATCCGGGTTTTTATTTATGGCTCTCAATATAAGAGCAAACCTCTCCAACGGTCTTAAAGACCACGAACTCCGTAAATCTGAAGCCAAAGGCGTCCTCGATTTCCATAGCGAGCATCATCGTTGAAAGCGAGTCGAAGCCAAGCTCCTCCTTAAGGAGCGTATCCTCGGTTATTCCCGAGATATCGGTATCGGGTAAAACCTTATTAAGTATCTTCTTTAATTGTTCAAGCATTGTTAGTCTCCTACAGTTTTGATATAAGAACGGCGTCTTTTGTGCTGTCTTGCGTTAAAGTGCTTCCACTGCGCTATAACAGCCTCGTTCGTCTCTAAATTAAGATTTGTTTCAAATTTCTCCGCAGTACTGCGCTCGAGCATATCGAGCATTTCGTTTATCATAACTGCGTTGATTCCCGAGCTTTGATATTCGGGCAGCACTGCAACCAGACCGAGGTCAATGACCTTGGGCTTGCGTATGAGCTTCAAAAGCTTTAAGAGTGCTGACGGGGTCAATCTTCCGCCGCTCTTTTTGATTGCATCTCCAATGGCGGGGAAGCATAGACCGAAGGCTACGACGCGCTCGTTTTCATCGCAGATGAATATGACGTATTCCTTGTTTACTATCAGATTAAACTGGGCTACAAGCTCGTCCTGAGCCTCATTCGTTAGATCCACCGTGCCGTACAGATGGCTGTAGCAGACGTTAAGACACTCGAAAAAGCCGTCGCGGTATTTTTCTATGTACTTGCGCTTCGGCATGGAGCTGTCCGCTACGTGAAGCTTGTTTATCTCAAGCGCCCTTTCGGCTACGCGACGGAGCATCTCGTTTCGTACCTCGGGCAGCTTAAGCTCGAATTCGAGCCAGTCCACATCCTTAACGAAGCCAACCGCCTCTATAAGCCTGCCGTAGTATTCGTAATTGTACTGCTCCTCAAAGGTGGAGTCCTCGAGGAAGCCCTCGACAAGCAGTCCCTCGCGGTTAAGGTCGTTGAAGCCGAGAGGACCGCATAGCTCACCCATGCCCTTACCGGCCGCCCACGCCTCGACAGCCCCGAATAATGCTCTCGCAACCTCTATACTGTCTATACAGTCGAAGCGCGTGAAGCGAGCCTTAGCCGTGCCGTGAGCCCTGTTATATTCCTTTTGGACAATTCCGTGTATTCTTCCGACGGTTTTACCATCGTCCGTCGCGAGAAGGAACAAGGACTCTGCGTCCTCGGTGTTGCCGCCCGATTTGAGCAGCTTCTTCTCGTCGCCGTAGAGCGGCGGCACGAAATACGGACAGTCCTTGTAAAGTCTTAGGGGGAATTCTATAAACTCTTTTATATCGCGTGATGTCTTTACCTCTCGAATTGTCAGCATGTTATTTTCTCTCCGTGCCCCCTTCGCTATCTTGTATTTTATACCTGTCCTTATCGAATACGGCTCTGCCCCTCGCCATATTCAAGAGCATCTCGGTGGTGTTTACTATGGTTCGCTCCCCCGCGCTGCCGTGCATCTTGACTACGGGCTTTCTTATTCCGAGCAGATTTGCACCGCCGAGCGACTCTATATCGTACATACCGAGCAGCTGCTTTGCAAGCCCCATAGCATCTGCGCTGCCCGTCTTTTTCGCATACTTAACAACGTCGGTGATTATACGCTTTGCCGTACCCTCGGTGATCTTCAGCACCTGATTGCCTGCAAATCCGTCGCAAACCAGAACGTCGCACGCACCCGAGAGAGCGTTGGTGCCCTCCACGTTACCAATAAAGCATAAGCTTTCGTCAGCTTTAAGGAGAGGGAAGGTCTCCTTCACGAGCTTGCTGCCCTTGCTCTCCTCGGCTCCGTTCGAGAGAAGTCCGATTTTAGGGCTTTCAATCCCATAGACATCCTTCATGAAATCGCGTCCGAGATGAGCGAAATGGTGAAGCATCTCGGGTGTGCAATCAACGGTAGCTCCGGTATCTACAACGCAGGTGAAGCCGCCGCTCGCAGAGGGCAGCAGAGCCGCAAGCGCGGGTCTTATTCTCGTTTCCCGCGGCAGATACCTCATAGCACCGACAATCAATGCGCCCGTGCTGCCCGCGGTCATAAGACCGAAAAGGTCCTCTCTCGCCGATAATGCCTCAAGAGCCTTTATCATCGAGGAATTTCTTTTGGTGAATACCGCCTCTGCAGGGTTATCGTAGTTTGTTATTTCATCGGAAGCGTCGAGTATCTCAACACGGTCCTGAGGGATAGACAGATCCTCGCACAGCCTCCTTAAATATTCCTCATCTCCGACGAGCAGATAGCTGACGTCGGGGAATTTTTCGAGAGCGGGACCAACACCCCCTACGAGCGCCGCGGCACCCTTGTCTGCACCTTTAGTATCAATAACGATTTTTATCATAAGCCGGCGACTCCTTTCATCGGTTAAATCAATGCTCGTATACACCTGTTGTTTCTCTGCCGTTAATTGCAGCCTTTATATAGCTGTAAGCCTCCTTACGCTCGCGCGCAAAGCTGTCGACGGTTATATGCGGCGCTTCGATTATGCGTCTCTTAGCATCGTCAATGTATAGCGGCACGAAGCGCAGACTCTTGCCCGTATCCCGCAGGTACAGCTGACCGAGCAGCAAAAAGCCCTCGTACAGCTCGCTCTCGCGCTCATACCCGGCAGTGTAATCTATATCGGGGTACACGATAACGCTCTCGCCCTTTTTGAGACAATCGAGCGCACAGCGCATGGTATCCATAGAGTTTGCATCTATACCTCTGTATACGGGAATAGCCTTAAGAGATTTCATGATAGCGGGTACGACGCGGCTTGCGACATACGCCCTGGGATTATGCTTTTTCTTCCTTTTGCCCTGCCTCTCGGTGAAGGTGAACTCAGCGTATTGCCTGTAGCAGCTGTCCTTATCGAAGAAGGTCGACAGTATCATCGGGTGAACGTGGAAATCCAGCCTTATTATGGTTGTCAGCGGACCGCGCATATTGAGATGCCTGCATACGTACAGAGTAGGCTCCTCGGGCGGTGCAGCCGAGCTTTTGTATTTCCTTGTAAATAGCTTGGCAATCGCGCGTATAAACGAGACGAACGGACCGTAAAATCTGCCGCCGACCTCGCTCTTAAATACCCAATCCTTTTGTATCTGATAGCTGAAGAAGGCAAGCACGAGATCTCCCGCGAGCTTCATGGGCGTCAAGGGCAGCCCCATCAGGTTGCCAAAGAGAAATACGAGACCGTATGACGCGCCGAGCTGGCAGAACCACAAAATGTAGTATCGGTGTATTGATTTTTTACCCTTTCCCGCAAAGACGTATTTTCTGTTGAGCGAGAAGTTTAACAGCGATGAAGCGACTCGCGCGCTCGCCGTTGCGATAAGCGTGTTGATCGCGCTTATATCCCGAAGCACAATGCTCGAAAGTATGAAGAATACCAGAACGTCAAGTATTCCCGAGAGTGCTGAGGAGATAATGTATAAATTAAGGTTCTTTATGACCGTACCGACGATTCTCATGCTGTCGCGCACCGCCTGGAAGTGCGTGACGTGATCCTCGGGATCGTCGGGATAAATCGTACGTATCGGAATCTCAACGACGGGGACGCCGCTTTTCTTCGAGTATATGAGCATTCCCATCTCGAACTCGAATCTGTCTCCGCGAACAGTTAAGAACCTTTGTGCAAGCCCTATCGAAAAGCCGCGCAGACCCGTCTGCGTATCCGTAAGATCAAGTCCGTACAGCAGCTTGAAAACCTTGCGGATATTTGTGTTGCCGATTTTGCTTTTTTTAGGTACGTTCGGCAGATCGAAATCCCTCGAGCCGAGAATGAGCGCACTGGGATGCTCGATGGCGGCTGCCGCCACTCGCTTTATATCCGAGACGTCGTGCTGCCCGTCACAATCCGCCGTTACGCACACGTAACTCTCGTCGTACCTTTCGGAGCAGTATCTGAACGCCTCCTTCAGCGCATAGCCCTTTCCGTGGTTTTTCTCATAGGTTATGTACCTTACGTTTTCTATTTTTGCGATCTTCTCGAATATATCGTCATATTCGTGACCGCTGCCGTCGTTAACCACGACAAGCTCTCCGGCAAACTTGGCCACTTGTACCGCATAGTCTATAAACTCAACTGGGGGCTCGTATGCCGGAATGATGACAATCAGCTTTGCGTTGCTCATATTGAAATCCTCCGGCAAAAATGTGCGAATTTTATCATTTCGTGTCGAATTTTACTCCTTAATTATTACGCGAAAATTAACTAATCTACTACTTTTTAATAAATTATGCGAAATAAAGCAAAAAAAGAGTATCTCCTTAACGAAAATACTCTTAAAAAATTGTGCGATATGCTGAATATGTGATAGTTCGCCGATGAAAGAGCTACCTCGTCAGGAATTCATTAGCCTCTCTTAAAATTCGCCTTGCACCGTCGAACTGCAATATGGATATTGCGTCCTCGTAGCCGAGCAGATATATGCCGCTAAGCTCGGATTCCTGCGCCACCGGGGTCTGCTCAGAAAAGCTCGCAAGGAAGTATACGACCTCCTTCATTATCTCCTCGCCGCCAAGCCTGAACGTGTAAGAATCCTCCGCGCGGAAGCCTTCTCGAAGCTCAACGCGCAGCCCGGTTTCCTCGAGAACCTCTCGCCTCGCGGTTTCTATCTCGCTCTCCTGACCCTCTACGTGACCCTTCGGGAATCCGTAAGTTCCCGTCCTTGACTTTATTATAACGTAACTGACACTGCCGCTATCCTGTGTGAAAACCACAGCGCCGCATGATTTTTCTTTTTTCATTTTTTCGTCCTTTCTTTGGGGCGCTATGTCCCAAATCACGGCTATGCCGTGGATATCATCAATGCAAAGCATTGCATATCATCAAAACGAAGTTTTGTATATCACCAAGGCGTGAGCCTTGTATATCATCATTGCGAAAGTGATACAACCTGCGGCTGATGATATACAATAACGGCTCGCCGTTATTGATGATATCCAGACCTATGGTCTGATGATATGCCATTGCTTTCGCAATGGATAAAAAAATTCGACAAGTCGAAACTTGTCGAATTTTTTGGCAGGGGCAGAAGGACTCGAACCCACGACCCATGGTTTTGGAGACCA
>CAYZZJ010000028.1:0-16653 GCA_964482885.1 uncultured Ruminococcus sp.
GAGTGGTAGCATCCGCGATAGCGAAGGGAACCTTGAAGCTCTTTGCCAGAGTCTGTGCGATATAGGTCTTACCTACACCGGTAGGACCGAGCAGAAGAACGTTCGACTTCTGTATCTCAACGCCGTCGTCCTCGGGCACAGTCTCGCCGCGCTTCGCCTTGCTGCGCGCCTCGGCCTCAGCCTCAAGATTGAGGATACGCTTGTAGTGGTTATATACCGCTACGGAGAGCGCGAGCTTTGCCGCGTCCTGCCCGATAACATGCTCGTCGAGCATAGCCTTTATCTCGGTGGGGCGGGGAAGAGTTTCAACCGTGAGGTTCTCAATGTCAAACTCGTTCTCGCTTTCCTCGACCTCGGGTGCAAGATGCTCGTCGATGAACGCCGCGCAAACCGAAATACAGCTGTCGCATATATAGGATTTTCCGTCGTTCGAGGGTATAAGCACTATTGCCTCGCGCTCGGTGCGTCCGCAGAAGGAGCAGGAGCGAAGGCCTGTGTTGTTATCTGCCATTTTATATATCCTTTTTGGTTATAACCTTGTCGATAAGTCCGTATGCGAGAGCCTCGTCTGCGGTCATGTAGTTGTCGCGCTCGGTGTCGCGCTCGATTACCTCAAGGGGCTGACCGCTATGCTCTGCAAGCAGGCGGTTGAGCTTGTCGCGGGTTCTAAGAATGTGGTCTGCGTGTATCTTGATATCGCTCGCCTGACCCTTAGTGCCGCCGAGAGGCTGGTGGATCATTATCTCCGCGTTGGGAAGAGCCATTCTCTTACCCTTAGTGCCGCCCGAAAGCAGGAATGCGCCCATAGAAGCAGCCATTCCCATGCATATCGTGCATACGTCGCACTTGATGTAATTCATCGTATCGTAAATAGCGAAGCCCGCGCTTACGCTTCCGCCGGGGCTGTTTATATAGAAGTAGATGTCCTTATCTGGGTCCTGAGCCTCAAGGAAGAGCATCTGTGCTACGACGAGGGAGGCGGTAGCATCGTTAACCTCGTCTGCGAGTATTATAATTCTGTCAGAGAGCAGCCTCGAGTATATATCGTAGGCGCGTTCGCCGTTCGGTGTCTGCTCAACAACGTTTGGTACAAGTGGCATATTAATCTCCTTTTTGAAAATTCTTTGTAAAAAATCAGCCGACAATCTCATTCAAGTGACTATCGGCTGATAAAGTGCATTATTTAGTGATTACTGCGTTATCCTTAACGAAGCTCATTGCCTTAGCAACGACAAGGTCAGCGTTGATATCCTCTGCCGCAATCATCTTCTTAACCTCGTCAAGCTCTACGCCGTAGGTGGAGGCGATTCTCTCGTACTCAGCCGCGGTCTCCTCCTCGGTTACGGTAAGAGCCTCAGCATTGGCAATAGCCTCGAGCGCGAGTCTTAGCTTAACCTGCTTCTCAGCCTGGGGACGGAGCTGCTCTCTGATCATGTCGAGAGTCATACCGGTGTACTGGAGATAGGTCTTGATATCAAGTCCGCTCTGACGAAGTCTTGTATCGTAGTCGCGAAGATAGTTCTCGGTCTCCTGTACGAACATAGGCTCGGGGATCTCGCAAACGAGCTTCTCCATAAGAGCCTCGGAGAGTGCGGTCTCGAACTCAGCCTCTGCAGCAGCCTTGTTTCTCTCGGAGATTTTAGCCTTAAGATCAGCCTTATATTCATCAAGAGTATCAAATTCGGAAACGTCCTTAGCAAACTCGTCGTCAGCTACGGGGAGCTGCTTAACAGACTTAAGCGCGCACTTGAAGGTAGCAGCCTTGCCTGCAAGCTCCTTAGCGTGGTAATCCTCGGGGAAGGTCACGTTAACGTCGAACTCATCACCAAGCTTGTGACCTGCGATCTGAGCCTCGAAGCCGGGGATAAAGCTGCCCGAGCCGAGGGTAAGCTCGTGATCGGTGCCCTTGCCGCCGTCGAATGCTACGCCGTCAACAAAGCCCTCGAAGTCGATAGTAACGGTGTCGCCGTCCTTAACAGCCTCCTCGGACTCGGTAACGAATCTTGCGTTTCTCTCAAGAACCTTTTGAAGCTCTGCCTCAATGTCAGCCTTGAGAACTCTCTTAACCTTCTTGGGCGCCTCGATGCCCTTGTAGCCCTCGATAGTGGGTACGGGCTTAACGAAGCCTGTTGCCTTGAGGACGATATCGCCCTCCATAGATACGAGGTCGAACTGAGGATTGCCAACTACGTCAAGCTCAGCCTCCTTGATTGCAGCCTCGAACGCCTCGGGAATGCACTCGTTGATAGCGTCCTCGAAGAATACGTCCTTGCCGTACATCGTCTTGATGATGTGAAGGGGTGCCTTGCCGCGTCTGAAGCCGGGAACGTTGATGGATTTAACGTTCTTCTTGTATGCTGCAAGCTCTGCCTTCTGATAAACTTCCTTATCTACCGAGAATTCAACAACGTAGCCGTTGCCCTCGGTGAGTTCCTTTTTAATAAGGCTCATTTTAACTTCCTCCAAAAAAGAATATATTTATTAATCACAATTATAGCCGTTATATTGTACACCAAAAGCCACTCTTTGTCAAGCAATTTTGGAAAATCGTGGATATTTTAGCCCTATTTCACTATTTTTGGCGTAAAGCTGAGGTAATCTGCAGACACAAGTGACATAGCTATACCCCTGTGAGTAAAACTGTCCGGAACGGTGTAGTTGCCGTGTATATGCCCGAAGTAAAGCTTCTTTACACCGTAGGACACCAGAATATCCAATATGCTCTCGGACTCCTTACCGTTCCAATAGGGAGGGAAGTGTGTGAAGGCGACGATCTCCTTGCCAGCCCCACCGCCGAGCGCCTGAGCCGCCTTAAGGCTGGTCTCGAGCCTCAGTCCCTCGCGCCGCGTCAGCTTCTCGAAATCGGCGCCGTCCGGCATATTGCGGCAGTCATCGTCGTGATACCAGCCGCGCGTTCCCGCCACGATGAGGTCGCCCGCATCGTGAGCATTGTTGTAGAGAAACGAGATGCTGCCAATCCCCTCGCGCAGGAATAGCGCATCGTGCTTTTTCATAGTCGACCACCAGAAATCGTGGTTGCCCTTGCCGAGTATCTTTTTACCCGGAAGCGAATCTATGAGCTTAAGATCGGATACTGCCTCCTCAAGAGAGAGCGCCCAGGATATATCACCGGGAATTACAACGGTATCCTCTTCGGTGACCAGGCGGCGCCAGCTTGCCACTAAGCGCTCGGTATAATTCTGCCACCTTGTGCCGAAAACCTCCATTGACTTATCCGTCGCGGCGTGCGTCGAGAGATGAAGGTCGGCAATCGTGTATAATGACATAAAATTTCTCCGCTTAATGAATATTTTTCTCTCCCCGAAGCAAAATAAATCTGCAGGCAAAGGTCTGCGGAAAAGAGAAAATGAACTTGGAAGAAAAGATGCAAAAGAACGAGAGCTGCTGTGGCGGCGCAAAAATCGTCAAGGGCGTTATTTGCGACGTGCACAACTGCGCGTATCACAACGGCAAGAGCGAGTGCCATGCAGGCTGCATTTCCGTCGGCCCCTACGAGGCTGACTGCTCTGCGAACACCGCTTGTGCCACCTTTAAGCCCCGCGAGTATTAATATCTCGCGAAGGAAAGCGTTGCGCTCTCCATATCGCATTTATCGATAATACCTGTGTGTCTTATCTCCTTTGTGAGAACGGACGACAGGGGGGTAGGAATATCGACGCCGCTAAGCTCCTTCAGCTCCCCGAGTGCCTCGAGGTCGCCCGAAGCGTCCTTTCCGGTGAGCGACTTGTATACGTCGCGTGCGAATTTATAGGGTGAGGCCGTGGAGGCCGCAACAATTTTTCTCTCTGCCTTATAGTCATTTATATATGCCTCGGCTGCATGGATTGCAACGGCTGTATGAGTGTCGATAAGGCAGTTTTTATTTTCGTAAATTTTCTTGATCGTCTCAGCCGTTTCACCCTCATCGGTACAGTAGCCGACGAAGCTATCAGAAATTTTTGCAAAATCCTCGGCGGAAAGCTCGTATCTTCCGCTATCCGCAAGGCTCTGCATATAGGAGCGCGTCTTTTCTGCGCCGAGGGTAACGTAAAGCAGTCTTTCAAGGTTAGAGGATATGAGAATATCCATAGAGGGTGACATGGTCGCATGGAATTTGCGGTTTCGGTCGTATACGCCGCTTCTTAAGAAATCGGTAAGCACGTTGTTTACGTTCGAGGCGCAAACCAGCTTCTCGACGGGCAGACCCATGAGCTTTGCTATATAGCAGGCGAAGATATTGCCGAAGTTGCCCGTAGGCACGCATACGTCGATCCTCTCGCCCATTTTTATCTCACCGCACCCAACGAGGTCGCAGTATGCGGATACGTAGTATACGATCTGAGGAACGAGCCTTCCCCAGTTGATGGAGTTCGCGCTGGAGAGGAATACGTCCTCGCCGTCGAGGGCCGCCCTCATATCCTCGTTTGCGAATATGCGCTTGACTCCCGACTGTGCATCGTCAAAGTTGCCGCGGATACCGCTTACCGAAACGTTATCGCCCTCCTGCGTCTGCATCTGCAGCTTCTGTACTCTGCTGACACCGTCCTCGGGGTAGAACACCTTTATCTTAGTGCCCGCGACGTCGCGATATCCCTCAAGAGCCGCCTTTCCCGTGTCACCCGAGGTCGCAACGAGTATCATCGCGCATCTCTTCTCACCGCACTTGCGAAGCGCACGGACGAAAAGACGGGGCATGATCTGCAACGCCATATCCTTGAACGCGGAGGTGGGGCCGTGCCACAGCTCGAGCATATGCAGACCGCCGCCGAGGTTGGTAAGAGGTGCGGGTGCATCGCCGAACTTCGCCTCGCTGTATGCGCCCTCTGCATCGAGAAGCAGCTCCTCGTAGGTATAATCGGTGAGGAATTTTGAAAGTATTGCCGCCGCGCGACGGGGGTAGGGAAGAGCTATAAGCTCTTTAAGCTCCGCCTCGCTAAGCGCAGGTATGCTCTCGGGCATATAAAGTCCGCCGTCCTTTGCAAGACCGGTCTTTATGGCATACGCCGCTGATACACCCTCGTTGTCAATGCCTCTTGTGCTTACGTAATTCATTGCTTTCTCCTTAGCTTGTGCTGTGCGACCCTCGTCGCTTATTTTCCAAAACGGCGCGGCCTCGACGTATCGCGGTCAAACGCGCCCTTAATGTGATTTGCTTTTTCTACCTTCCACCTATCCGCTTCGCCCGAAACGTAAACCTCGATTATATCAAATCTCACGTGCTTCTTCGGTGGGTGGTATGCAAGATATATCCTCGCCGCGCCGATTATTCCGCGCTGCTTCTCGGGTGTTACCGCCGATGCGGGGCGAGGCTCGAGGCTGTTCTGTGCATCGATATTCCTCGTTTTAACCTCTATAAAGGCTATCGCGTCCTTGCATTCCGCGATAATATCTATCTCGGCGTCCTCGGGGGCGTAGGATTTTTCGAGAATACGGTATCCCGACTTACGGAGTAGCCGTACGGCTGCCCGCTCTCCGAAATCTCCGAGCCTTCGTTTTTCGGTTTTGACCTCTAAAATCTTCATTTGTCGAGGAACTTTAAGAAGCTGACTCTATGTATCGGTGAAGGGCCGTACTGTCTTACGGCGTCCATATGCTCCTTCGTCGGATAGCCCTTGTGCTTGGCTATGCCGTACATCGGATACGCCCTGTCAAGCTCGATGCAGCCGCGGTCTCTCGTCACCTTTGCGAGAACGGAGGCAGCCGCTATTGAATAGCTGAGCGAATCTCCCTTAACCACTGTTCTTGTCGGTATCTCGAAGCCGCGCGAGCAGTTTCCGTCAATCAGAGCAAAATCCGCCTTTACCCGCAGTGCCTCGACCGCCCTGCGCATGGCGAGCATAGATGCGTTCAGTATATTGTATTCGTCTATTTCCTCGGGGCTTGCCTCTGCTATCGCGTAGGCAACCGCCTTTTCGATTATAATATCAAAAAGCTTTTCGCGCTTCTTCTCGCTTAACTTCTTCGAGTCGTTAAGCCCTTCTATTATAAGATCGCGCGGCAGAATAACCGCGGCAGCTACCACAGGTCCGCACAGCGGCCCTCGTCCTGCCTCGTCGCAACCGCATATAGCGGTATATCCCGCATCGTAAAGCTCGTTTTCTATATCAAAGCTCGGCATATCGATCCCCTTTTGTTAACAAATATTTACATATTCGGCGCTTCGAGCGTTATTCTGCCGATTTTCGCGGATCTGAATTCCTCGAGCAGCATAGCCGCGCATCTCTCGCGGTTTACCTCGCCACCGCTTTGAAGCAGACCGCGACGTCTGCCGACAAGCTCAAACAGATCATATCCGTCAAGCCCCTCCGTCTCCTCGGCGGTGAGCTTGTACCGCGCCATAAATTCATCTCTCGCGCACTCCATAAGCCTCGTACAAAGGATCATGGCAATCTCCTCGGTGTCGAGGATATGGTCGCGTATCGCACCCGTCATGGCGAGGTTCTGTCCAACGCTCTCGTCCTCGAACTTAGGCCACAGCACGCCCGGCATATCAAGTAGGTCAAGACCTATCGAGGTGGGCACCCATTGCTTGTTAAGAGTCACGCCGGGTCTGTTCTCGACCTTTGCCTTATTGCCGCCCGCAAGGCGGTTGATAAGCGAGGATTTACCTACGTTGGGGATACCCACTATCATGGACTTCAGCTTTCTGCCCGTCATACCCTTAGCGGCATAGCGCTCAAGCTTCTCGGACATTACGGCTCTTACCGTAGCCGCGAGGGTGTCAATACCCTCACCCGTGGTGGAATTTACCACCGCCGCCGCAACTCCGCGCGACTTGTAGTATTCTAGCCAGCGTCTTGTAAGCTCGGGGTTTGCAAGCGCCGATTTCGTCATAACCACAATTCTCGGCTTATCACCGAGCATTTTTTCTATTTCGGGGTTCTTCGAGGAATGGGGTATCCTTGCATCTATCAGCTCGAGAACCAGGTCGACCTGCGGCAGACATTCCTGCATCAGGCGGCGGGTTTTTGCCATATGCCCCGGGAACCATTGTATGGGATTGCTTGACACCGTTCCTCCTTAAAAATTAATCGTCAATAATTCCGAAGCGGCTGAAGGGGTATATTCTTATCAGCGCGCGACCGAGTATCGCTTCCTCTCTTACCGTACCTACGTGGCGGGAATCGGTGGAATCGTTTCTGTGGTCACCCATAACGAACACCTCGCCCTCGGGCACAACAAAGGTGTAATGCTCGCTGTTCGCGAAAAATCCGGGGATAGAGGATAGCTCGTCGCTCGGCAAGAGATTATACTCGTAACCGAGCACGTCTATAAATACGTAAGGCTCGTCGAGCCTCTCTCCGTTCACGTATATGGCGTCCTTAGTCACCATGACGAGCTGCCCCTCAGTTGCGATCACTCGCTTTACGAGCGGCTTGTGCATATCCTCTCGCTCGAGCGTGTAATCCTCAACTACAACGATATCACCGCGCTTCGGCTCGTAGAACAGGTCGGATATGAGCAGAACGTCGTTGGGGTAGAGCGTATCGTACATGGAATAGCCCTCGACCACCGCATGCTTCACAAAGAAGGTTGTGAAGAACAGCACTGCAACCAGAGTAAATATAACAAGCTCAACAAAGTCGAATACTACGTCTATCCTTCTGGGCTTTTCGGGATCGTATTTTTCCTCACCCTTTGGTGTGTCATTGCCGCCCTCTGTCTCATCGGGAAGAATAGCCGCATCGGGCAGGGGCGCAGGTCTCATTTCCTCCGCCACGTAAACCTCGTCGGTGAGCGGATCTCCGAGTAGGTCGATTACAGGAAAATCCTCGTCCTCCGGCATGCCCGGCGAAAGGGCATCGTCGGGGAACTTATACTCGCGAGGCACAAAAACGGGAGCGTTGGCATCGCTTGTATCCGTATCAGCACTTTCCGTATCGGACGCCGCGTCCTCTGCGGGGGCGGACTCGCTCGCAGTGAAATCCTCGACGTCAACAACAGCTTCGTCCGCAATAGCAGGCTCTACCTCAGCAACAGCCTCTACCTCGGCGATATCCTCGCGCTCGGTATCAGCCTCTATCTCAGCAAAAGTCTCACTCTCGGTAGCCGCTTCGCTCTCGGCAACAGTCTCTGCCTCGGCAACAGTCTCTGCCTCAGCAACAGCCTCGTTCTCGGCAATCGGCTCGCACTCAGCGGCAGTCTCGCTTTCCGCGATAACCTCATTGGCTTCGCAAATCTCGGTGTCTGCGTCCTCAGTACTTGCGGTGTAGGGGGCTACAGAGCTTTCATCTACGGGCTTTTTCTTAGGCTTTCTTTTTTTCTTTTTCGGCTTATGCTCGGCATCAGGACCGTCCTCCGTAGGCATAGCCCACTCGCCCTCCTCAGCCTTGCTTTCGGTCTTTTTCTTTCGCGACCTCTTGGGTGTCGGCTCGGACCTCTCGGCGCGCCCGTCGTTTATGCCAAGCTCCTCACTTACCGCCGATATATCGGGTATCTCAAATTCAGCAACCTCATCGGCATTCTCCCCGCTTTTCATCTCGTTATCCAAGCCCATCACCTCCTGCCGATAACTACACATATTAATTTTAACACGTAAAATATTAAATTGCAATAAGCATTTTGCACTATTTTTCCCATTTAACTCATCTTTGCTGTAAGTATATCAACAAAGAGCAAAAACTTTCCCAAAACCACTTGACACCGAACGACACCTTGTGTTATAATGGTACCAACTGTGCGTATGCCTTTTTGCATACATCGGTGTATTATCAGAACAGTCCTCTGCGGCTCATGCATGAATGTTCGTAGTTTTAAGGAGGGCCATATAATGGATAAAGTCCAGGCTTTTGCAAGTGAGCAGTTGAAGACCGAGCTTCCCGAGTTCGGCATTGGTGACGGTGTAAAGGTTTACATCAGAATCACCGAGGGTGAGAAGACCAGAACCCAGATGTTCGAGGGTACCGTTATCGCTAAGCGCGGCGGCGGCATTTCCGAGACCTTCACCGTAAGACGTGTTTCCTACGGCGTAGGTGTTGAGAAGACCTTCCCCCTTCATTCCCCCAACGTTGAGAAGATCGTAGTATTCCGCGAGGCGAAGGTTCGCCGTGCGAAGCTCTACTATCTGCGCGACAGAGTTGGTAAGGCAGCTAAGGTTAAGGAAAAGATTTAATCTTAGCCGTAAAATTCGGGCATAACCGAAAACAAGAAAAAGTGCGAGGTGCTTCGGCGTCTCGCTTTTTCTTTGCAATAAAGTTAACCCGCAGCTGAAATATGCCTAACTAGCGTTTTCTATCGCCGTTTTCGCTCTCTACCGTACGCTTGTACGCCTACGCTCGCGAAGAACGACGATTTCTGCTCCCAATTTTACGGCTACCGCCATTCGGGCATAACCGAAAACAAGAAAAAGTGCGAGATGCTTCGGCATCTCGCTTTTTCTTTTTGTTTTATTTTCAAAAATCGCGATATACAGCTATACCCGAGTTCTTGATTTTTTGAGCGCCATGTATTATAATGTGTATGTAAAAATTACCCGGAACTATTGGCTTCGACGTTTTACCTACGCTTTTGAGGAGGGCTTACAATGAAAAGATTTTTGACAGCGCTGATATCCTTATCACTGATTTTTGTTATGCTGCTTGGGCTTGCGTCCTGCGACCTTATTACGGGTGGCAAAGGACCCGAGGACGAGCCCGAGTGTCAGCACCGCGACGCGGACGATAACTCGCTCTGCGACAAGTGCGGCGAGGTATACACCGACGGTAAGGATATAGAGGACGAGCCCGAGTGTCAGCACCGCGACGCGGAGGATAACTCACTCTGCGATGAGTGCGGTGAGGCATACGCCGACGGCAAGGATATAGAGGATAAGCCCGAGTGCCAGCACCGCGATGCGGACGACAACTCGCTCTGCGACGAGTGCGGAGAAGCATACGCCGACGGCAAGGATATAGAGGATAAGCCCGAGTGCCAGCACCGTGATGCAGACGACAACTCGCTTTGCGACGAGTGCGGAGAAGCATACACCGATGGTAAGGATGTAGAGGACGAGCCTGAGTGTCAGCACCGCGATGCGGACGACAATTCACTCTGCGACGAGTGCGGAGCAGATTACAGTGACGGAGATGAGCCTAGCGACGAACCTGTGTGTCAGCACCGCGACAGGAATGACGATTCGCGCTGTGACGAATGCAGTGAAAAATACCTTGACGGAATAGACGTATATACGGGTGATTGTGAGCATAGCTTCCTCGAGTGGTCGGTATATTCCGAGCCTACCTGTACCGCCGAGGGCGAGCGTATACGCAGCTGCGAAATCTGCCGCGTAATAGAAACCGAGCCTATCGAGGTTATCGGTCACCGGCTTACGAGTGTACAGGAGAGCTTCGATACCGACGGCGCCACCCTGATAACCGCAGTATGCACAATGTGCGGCACCGCGGGAGGAAATACCTACAAGGGCTACTACGTAGAGGGCACGGGAATGCATCTGCTCGACACCGCGGTGGACTTCTCCTTTGACGTTTACTGCGAGGCGGGAATTGAGGGCATTCTAGATAAAATAACCGTTGCGGAGCTGTTCTGGTCGGAGGCGGTAGCATACGAGTGTCCCGAGGGGCGCGAGAGCCTTGAGGTTACCGAGCTTGGAAATTCGGTTTACCGTATCACGCCCTCATCTACGTACCGCGAGAACACCTCGTACTGTGTTTTGATTTCCGAGGACGTATCCTTTACCGATATAGTCGGACAGACCTTTGTATTCAGCACCGATGGCGAAGAGGTCTACAACGTCGCTATGAACAGCGATATCATATTCTTGAAATCCATGGCTGAGGCATGCGGTATCGATTTCGCCTACAGCTGTGAATACACCGAAACCGATGAGTACGGAGAGTGCTACGTGCTTAGCCTTTCGTCAGCGTACGGCTTCGACACCTCTTACGTAGGCAAGCTTATTTGTATCGGTGATTGCTCGAGCTTTGATGAGGCGGAGTGCCTTCCGCTCGGTGAGGCTATGATAGGTAAGGTAGCGTACGTCCATACCGAGGGCGAGCTTCAATATCTTATTCTCACCGTTCCGTCGGTAGATGAGATATACGACGAGATTGAAATTCACGGCGGATCAATACCCGAGCTTGACGAGTCGGCAATAGATGAGGAATCGCGGGAAATATTGGTACGCAAGGTTATGCGCAGCGAGGACTTCGCCGCCGCAATAGCCGCCGCAAATATAGCCGCGAGAAATTACGCAGCCGATAACGGACTCTACGCCGACGTTATCGAGGAGGAGTTCAAGGCTGACGACTTTGATATCAAGATAACCGCCGAGAAGGCAGCCTCCGGCGCTATCGTGTCGGTTACTATTTCCTATACCCACGTCATACCGATACGAGAGGGAGATATTCCTCTCGGCAACGTTCAGTTTACAATCGAGTTTGTAAACTCTTATCAGCTTGAGATAGACGTGGATTCCAACTTCGACGAGCTTCTTTCAGGCGAGATAAAGAAGAAGGGGCTTAACCTCAGCTGTACCGTAGTCAATACTATCAGCAGCACCTTCGATATCGGGGCTACCCTCAGCATGAGCTACACGACCGATGAGGAGGCATACTTCGTTATAAACAAGAATACGGGCAAAATACACAGCACCACCTGCCGTCACTGCCCGGGCGTTCTCGACGATAACTATATAGTCGCGCGCTACTTCGAGCTTTCGCTCTACGTCGACGATATTTCTGCAAACGAATGTAAGGTGTGCAAGCCGCTTTCAATGGACGACTCCGCCTTTGCAATAAACGATTCGTCGGGCATGATACACTGCATAAACTGCATGTACGTCGTTAACGGCACGCCCTCGAGCTATTACGTAGTCGCGGCATACCCCGCGGGCTATACGGGCGAGAACTGTACCGCCTGCCGCCCGGAGGAGCATGTAAAGACGCTTGACGAGTATCTCACCGAGAGCGTCGAGGACGGCTCCTACTATGAAATGTTTGACTCTCTGCGCCGCCTTCTCGGAGATAAGACCTCGACAGGGCAGGCAAGTGCCATAGACGATGACACAAAGGCAAGAATTACGATAAATCTCTATTGCTTCGAGATACCTATATTCGTAGAGCCTGAAATTGACTTCAAGCTCAAGGCGGAATTCAGCCTGCATTACGAGCTTACGGTTAAAAATACGATATTCGTTGCACTCGTGCATGGAGATGACGGCTACAGAATTATCGGTTCATGCGACGTAACTATCCCGAAGGACGATATAAAGGTGGATATCACAGGCTCTATCCGCGCGGAAATAGGTCTTTTGTCCGAGGTGCGTCTTGGCGTACGTTATATCTCCCGTCACGTTTACATAGGCATCTCGGGTGCTGCGGGTATGTACGTCGACGTTAAGGGCGTTTACCACCTTGACAGCGCTCTCGGCGAGCAGTATTATGCCGCGAGATTTGAGGTTGGATATTATACCGAGGTCCGCTGCACCTATAAGATCATAGGTATTCTCCGCGCCGACAGCTTTGCCATAATCGACAAGAGCTACACACCGATATTCAACTCGGGTGACGACAGAATATATAACCGCTTCGACTCCTATAACGACAGCATAACTGTCAAAAATGTAAAGAATTATTATCTTGATAACCACCTTTTGAAGGTTACCTACTTCGATTTGTGCGAGCTTCAGAATAAGGTAGGCTATCTCAGCTGGGCGGAGAAAAAGCAATATGGCTTCGAGTGTACCTTCACCGACGAGAGCGGTGCGGAGATCGACTATATCTCCTTTAAGGACGGTATGATAGTAATATCCGACGGCGCGCCCGAGAGCTTCACGGCTTATATGACTGTGAGCGTATACGATAGGGTCGTACCTTCTACTCTCATAGAGTATATAGGCAAGAGCAATAAGGGCGGCTGCGCGGTATTTCTCGACAGCAAGACTATAGAGATCAACTATTCCTACGTAGACACCACCGAGGAAATGGAGAGGTGGCTTGGAATCTACGAGGGCTATTACGAGGTAGGCGAGGAGCTGTTCGGCGGCATGGTATACAGGCGCTCTATTATGGGTATTCACCGAGTATCCGAGCTTTACAGTGACGAAGAGACTCTGGCATTTTACGCCAAGCTCGCAAGCTACGTGAAGGTTGACGACAACGGCAACCCTCTGGAGGTCTACACGGTAGAGAGGCTTAAGGAGCTGCTTCTTGCGCTTCCGCACGAATACGTATTCATGAAATACAGCAGCCCGGGTAACGGCTCGTTTGATTCGGCTGTGGAAATGTCTGCGACGGGTGCGTATTACGACGGCGGCATAGCGCTTAACGCCAATAACGATTACTATATCGAATCCAACGCAGGCGGCTACGTCTCTATGGTCGTTGACGAATACGTTGAGGGCAAGGGCTTTAGCGGTAGCGTCTATTCCGACGGCGGCGAGGAGCGTATCGGCGTGTTTGAAATGCTACGCACCGAGCTTAATCCCTACTCTGACGATACAGAGGAGTGAGGCGTCATTTTCTTCCAATATGAAGAGTATTTTACGGAGGTAATATTGTGAAGCCATCAGCTTTGATATTTTTAATAGGATTATGGCTTATCGTTTTTGCAATAATACGTAACCGACGAAGGAATAATAATGAAATTGCAAGAAAAATCATAGAAAGAAGAAAAACAGGAGGCAACCGTGAAATGAAAGAGCTTGCACAAAGATTTATTGACAAGGAGTGCGTGATTTACTCGTTTAGCTACGACCATCAATTTGAAGGAATTATCAAAGAAGTTACAGACGGAGCAATTCTCGTTGAGAAGGACGGAAAGCTTGAAGCAATCAATCTTGACTTTGTTATCCGTATCAGAGAATATCCCGTTAACAAAAAGGGCAAGAAGGTATCGGTCGTAGTTGACTGATAGGGAGGATATTAAAAAAGTGGTACTTGAATTAAAAAACATTGATAAGTCCTTTGGCGAGAAAGAAGTTCTCAAGGGCGTATCCTTCACGGCAGAGGGTGGAAAGGCGTTCGGTCTGCTCGGCAGAAACGGCGCAGGCAAAACAACGTCTATCCGTATCTTGATGAACGTATTCCCTGCGAATGGCGGGGAAGTGCTGATTGACGGTGTGCCTATTGATTATGATAAAATCGGCATCGGCTACCTCCCCGAAGAAAGAGGGCTCTACCCGAAGAAGCTCATCATAGATCAGCTTGTGTATTTTGCGGAGCTGAAGGGTATGAGCGCAAAGGATGCCACACGCGCCGTTGACTATTGGCTCTCAAGACTCGGTATGTCCGAATACCGTAACAAGCGCCTGGATACTCTCTCAAAAGGAAATCAGCAGAAAATTCAGCTTATTACAGCACTTGCACACGACCCCGATATAGTTATCGTCGACGAGCCGTTCTCGGGACTCGATCCCGTGAACGCAATGCTTCTCAAGGACGTGGTAAAGGAGCAGATATCAAAAGGAAAAATCGTTCTGTTTTCAAGCCATCAGATGAGCTACATAGAGGAATTTTGCGACAGCATCGCAATCATCAACGCAGGCAAGGTTGCTATAAGCGGAGATCTCCACGAAATCAAGAGAGCCTACCCGCGCGATAAAATCGTTGTAAGCACCACAAAGCCCGAGCAGATAAAGGCAGACCTCGGAGATATTTGCACCGAGCGTGAGGACGGAACCTTACTCATTCGCCTTGCAAGTCCCGATGAAAAGCACTCGATGATGAAAAGGCTTGTAGAAGGCTACGATATTGATGAGGTAAAGGTGTTCGAGCCTTCTCTTAACGATATTTTCGTAGAGTACGCAGGCGCGCAGGTGTAAGGAGGCAGGCATGAAGCAGTTCGGAAAAATACTTAAATTTGAACTTAAAGGTTATCTCAGAAATAAGGTTTTTGTCGGAATTACGATATTTCTCGTTGTTTCAATAGCCATTGTAATGCTTATTCCCAATATGATAGCGGCATTTGAATCGGACGATGAGGCTGATGTAACCCCCACCGATCTTCCCACGATGCTTATTTATGCCGAGGATGAAAGGCTCTCCGGCATAGTCAAGGGATATTTCGGAAACGCTTTCGTAAATTATAACGTAAAGATTGCGGAAGGCAGCGTCGACGAGCTGAAGGAGAAAATCATATCTGGCGATGCGGAGTGCGCCTTTGTAATGAGCAGCGCGTCCTCCTATACCTATTACGTAAATAATCTTTCGATGTACGACAGCAATACCGCCATTGCAGACGCCGTTCTGCAAGAGGCATATCGCTATCAGCAAATGGTGGACTACGAGATGCCGTCCGAAATAGCATCGGAGATTTTATCCGTACAGATCGAGAGCAATACCGAAACGCTCGGTAAGGATCAGATGCAGAACTTCTTCTACACCTACATCATGATCTTCGCTTTGTATATGGTCATTCTTCTTTATGGGCAGATGGTTGCCACAAACGTCGCTACCGAAAAAAGCTCGCGTGCAATGGAGCTTCTGGTTACCAGTGCAAAGCCCACAAGCATGATGTTCGGTAAGGTGCTTGCCTCTTGTATTGCAGGCTTCTCTCAGCTCGTTCTGGTGTTTGGTACAGCGATACTCCTTTACAACGTAAACAGGGAGGCTCTTTCCAACCCCTTGATTGCCTCAATATTCGATATACCGATCGAGCTATTTATCTATCTGATCGTATTCTTCGTGCTTGGCTTCCTTATCTACGCCTTTATGTTTGGCGCGATAGGCTCAACGGCATCAAAGCTCGAGGATATCAATACGTCGGTTATGCCGATCACCTTCCTCTTTATTATCGCATTTATGGTGGTTATGTTCTCAATGAGCTCAGGTTCTGTTGATAACACTGCAATGCTCATATGCTCCTATATTCCGTTCACGTCACCCATGGCTATGTTTACGAGAATTTGTATGAGTACCGTGGCATGGTATGAAATAGCCGCATCTATTGCAATTCTCATCGGCTCTACCGTTGGAATCGGCGTCCTTTCCGCAAAGATCTACCGTGTAGGCGTTCTTCTTTACGGCATGCCTCCGAAGTTCTCGACTATCATAAAAACTGTGTTTAAGAAGCAGTAAGACGGAGCGAAATTTTCCTTGACCTCTCTTAATGCCGTAAAACGGTTGAAATATTCATAATACTGTGATATAATTGTATTGACAATTACAGTTTCCAGATGAGGTCGTGGGAAATAGATCTATACAAGAATGACAGTACGCCCATAGCTTCCTGTAAGTTATGGGCGTATTCTGCTCTATGAAAGGAGAACACTATGGCAGCTTTTATAACTACCGCAGGCTTGGGTCTGTCGGTGTGCGTACTCGGTATCATCAATATGACGGGTAACATATCCTCTCTGCATTGGTATCATAGGCAGAGAGTAGCAGAAGAAAACAGGAAGCCGTTCGGTAAGCTCATAGGGCTTGGAACGCTGATAATCGGTATCGCACTTATCGTGTTCGGTACGTTGCTCTTTATCCACGAGTACACACAGCTTATCGCTCTTGTTATCATGGGAGAGGTTGAACTGATTGCAGGTATCGTTGTAGGAATGGTAATCATCTTCTACGCGATGAAGAAATACAATGGCGGCATATTTTAAGGAGATATCTAAATGAAAACAAATTGGAAGGACGCGCCCTTACTATATAAGGTCGTTACCGTAATATCCGTTCTTGCAAGCCTATCCGTCGTTGTGTTGGCGGTATTGCAGATATT
>CAYZZJ010000029.1:0-15897 GCA_964482885.1 uncultured Ruminococcus sp.
CTACGCTTTCCTCCATTTTTATTTTCCATTTTCTATTTCCGTTTTCGCCCTCTCGACGTACTTTTGTACGCCTTCGGGACAAAGAACGAAAATTTTCATCCCAAACTCCCTCGCTTAGAGCGGCGGGGTGCCTCTTTCCTTACTTGGGTGCGATTACGGAATTTGGCGGCAGCAGAGCCACCGCCTTACAAACCTCGGCATAGCCTAGGATTTCTTTCGCCGCAGCGGTTATCGACATGCCGCAATGCACGGAAGTGAGTGGGAAATTTGCGATAGCAAATCGATTTGGATTAAGGCTCCAAATCGCCTTTCGATTGTGACGCGCAAAACCGAGTATGATTTGTACAAAAGCTTTGAGCGCGCTTTTTTATTGCGGTCGCTATTTTAGTTTTCATCTTCGGTGATTTCGATTAGCTTGAATTTTGGGTTTCTCACTAAAACTCCGTCCTCTGTGGCTATGACTTCAACGTTTTTATTTAACTTAAAGAGAATTCGGTATTCTTTTGGAATTACCAGTCTCCCTAAACTGTCGATCTCGCGTATTATACCTACCTGTTTTTTCCTTCTCATAAAATCATCCCTCCTGAAAAGAAAGCCTCTATATAATATTATAGTGACTGATAAGTCACTTTTCAATAGTGACTGATAAATTACATGATATAATTTCCAAAAATAAGGGAAGGTGGAGATTGATTTATGTATTTCTATCAGAGGCTCAGGGATTTAAGAGAGGATCACGATATGACGCAGGCGGACGTGGCGAGGCTTCTCGGCACGGCGAGGGAGCAGTACAATAAATACGAGCTTGGCAAGCAGGAGATACCCTTACATCACGTTATTACGCTGGCGAAATTTTACAACGTCACGATAGATTATATAGCAGGCATCGCGAAGGAGCCTAGGGCGCTCGATTGATTTTGCCGCAAAAAAGAAAAGAGGAAGCATTTCGGCTATGAAACCGATTTGTTTCCTCTTTCGTTTCGCTTATTCTATTTAATTCGGCTTGCCTCAGGTGCTTGCGGTGATTGGCTCGCCTGCTATAGCTTCTTCGCTCTACGCTATAGCTTCTTCATCACACGGTGCATCGTCGGCGCTGTTTTCCGCTTCTCCTTTAGCAAGCGCTTTATTCATTCGCGCTATTGCAATAACGGCGAGTATCAGACCGGCAATTGCAGTAGTACCGTTGGATACGGGATACATAAGAGCGAGGAAGAAGAAGGTATGAAGCTCCTCGAATGCGAAGAACAGACCGTATATCCACGCAAGGCGTAAGCCGACCGTTCCGAGCAGGTTTATAACGAGCGGTATAACCGAGTATCCAAGTCCTCGTACAACGCCGATAGATACGTTAAGGACCGCAGCTATTATCTGTGCGGGGAGCATAACCGAGCACCACTCGGAAACCGCCGCGAGCTTCTCGACGTATAAGGGGTCGGAGGTGCTTACGAACATCGCGGAGATGTTATCTAAGAACAACAGGAGAGCGCCCGATACTATTGATACAACGACAACTGCCTGTGCCAAGGAGAATACGAGTATGCGCTTTATGCGTCCCGGCTGCTTAGCGCCCACGTTCTGTCCTGTCGCATTAAGCGCGGCGGGGAGAAAGGCGGATACGAATGCATGGGCTATGTGGTCTATATCCGTTGCTATCGAGCGCGCGGAAATATATACCGTTCCCGGGAAGGAGTTTATAGCAGCGGTGCTGGCCATATTTCCGAGCGAATAGCACGCAGATTGAAGTCCTGTCGGGATACCCAGCCTAAGCATACGAAGCAGAGTGGGCTTGTGTGCTACGAGCTTCTTCGGGTCGAAGGCGTAAGCTTCGCCCTTTCTTCTGTAAAGGCTGTAGACAACGGCGGCTGCCGAATAATACTTCGAGATGACCGTTGCGATGGCAACACCGTCAACAGACATGCCGCACACGATAACGAAGAAGAGGTTGAGTATTACGTTGATAATTCCGGATACGATACCGATATTGAGAGAGGTGGAGGAGTCTCCGATTGCTCTGAGAATCGCTGCACCTATGTTATATATCGCGGTTGCGAGTATGCTGGAGTAGATGATATTAAGATATAAGAGCGCGCTGTCGAACAGCTCCTCATCGGTATCCAGCAGCTTAAGAAGCGGAGCGGCGGTAACGTAGGCTATCGCCGTCATAACCAGCGAGAGAAAGAATCCGAGGATAAGGGCGTTATGAGTCGAGCGGGATACCGCAGCATCATCCTTTGATCCGTATGCCTGCGCGACTACTACTCCCGCGCCCGCACCGACACCAATCATAAAGTTAATGATAAGTCCGGATATAAACGAGGTGGAGCCTATTGCTCCGAGCGCGCCCGTGTCTCCCGAGAACTGCCCGACGACAACCTTATCCGCAACGTCGTAGAGTATCTGGAGAAGGCTCGTCGCTACGATGGGGAGCATAAATATAAGCAGCTTCGTAAAAAGGGGGCCTTCGGTAAAATTGATTTTCTTTTTCGTTTTTGTCATTTTAACCTTCCTTTGCTTCTATCTCTGCCTTGATTTTTGCAAGACGGCGGAACGCAACTACTGTTATAATCGCGAGAAGGAGCGCCGATGCACCCCAGGAAACGGGGTAGAGCAGAGCCAGACCCGAGAAGGTGTGGAACGGCTCAAGAGGGAATATTAAGAACACCCATATCGACCTTGTTACGCAGGTGCCGACGATGTTCAGAATCAAGGGTGCCATGGAATAGCCGAGACCTCTTACCGTGCCCAAAACGGCGTTCATAGCGCCCTGGAGGAAGTAGGTTGTGAGCATTATTCCCGTCCACTCGGAGACTGCGGCAATAATTGTATCATAGCCGGGGGTTGATGCCTCAACGAATATGGAGGCAATTTCCGCGCGGAATATGCGCAGTGTATATGCTACGACGAGCATTATCGACATTGCCTGAATGAGCGAATAGTAGAATACCTTTTTTATTCTGTCGGGCTTCATAGCGCCGAGGTTCTGACCCGATGCGGTCATCGCAGACTGACAGAAGGCGCCTGATATAACGTCGAGCATACCGTCGATATTACCCGAGACCGAGTGTGCTGTGACGTACTCTGGCGGGAAGGTGTTGACCGCTGAGGTGGTTATCATATTGGTTATCGAGAAGCAAGTAGACTGTAGGCCTGTGGGCACGCCTATGCGAAGGATACGTAAAAGGAAACGCTTATCGCATCTCAGCTTCGAGAAGGAGAAGGCGTAGCACTCGCCCTGCCTTTTTGCAAGTATTGCTATTGCCGCTATCGCGGAGGAATACTGGGATATTATGGTCGCGAGGGCAACGCCGTCAACCGACATACCGAACGCGGTAACGAAGAAAATGTTAAGAATTACGTTCATTATGCCGGCAATAGAGCCTATGATAAGGGGAGAGCGCGAGTCCCCGACGGCTCTGAGTATTGCCGAGGATACGTTGTAAAGAGAGGTTGCGAGAATGCCCGCGTAGGTCACGCGCAGGTAAAGAAGCGCACCGTCCATAAAGATGTCCTGCGTTCCGAGAAGGCGAAGTAACGGCTCTGCGGTGGTGTAGGCAATGATGCTCATAACCACGCTGATGCCGAGCGACATTATAAGCGAGGTGTGTACTGCGCGCGAGGTTTCGTTCTCTCTTTTTGCGCCGTAGAGCTGCGCGACTATAACGCCCGCACCCGAGCCGAGACCTGCCATAAAGTTTATGATAAGGCCTGAGATGAAGGTGGTCGAGCCTATAGCGCCGAGGGCGTTCGGGTCTCCCGAGAACTGACCTACCACGATTTTATCTGCCGCATTATACAGCATTTGGAGCATGCCCGTCGCCATAATGGGAAGGGCGAAGGCTATAAGACGCCAGAAGAGAGGTCCCTCGGTAAATGAAATTTTTTGCTTGGTTTTCATATCACACCTCAAGTCCGTCGGGAACATTGTATCACCCGTGCGGATAAAAGTAAATGGAAATATTGTAGTAGCATGGAAAAAAACGAACAGTCATATATATCGGTCGAGTTGACCTTGCTATATAGCTGAGCTGCTTCCCGCGGCAGCTGCTTCGGTATCCGGATTGATTGTGTACGTACGCGACAGCTTTCTCAGCGCTATTACGGTGAGAGTACCCATAAGAATAAGATTTACGAGCCAGCCGGCTACGTGTCCGAGATTATACCATTTTATAGAATCGGAGAAGATCGGGAATACGAGAAGCATCCACAGGACCTTCGTTGCCGCGTCGCCCATAAAGGAGCATATTGCGGGGGATACGGAGTAGCCCGCTCCGCGAACGAAGCCCGAAAGCACCGATACTATGCCGTGTATAAAGTAGAAGTAACAAATGAATTCAAACCAGTTTTCCTTAGCGAGTGACAACACTTCGGCTCTGTTTGGGTCGGCTGCATCGACGAACAGCTCGGAAATCGCAGGTCCCAGGAATCGCAAAAAGAGACTGATAATTGCCGAGACGGTAACGACCTGCACAAGGGAATAGAGGAGCGAGCGCTTTGCGCGATCGGTCTTGCCCGCGCCGACGTTCTGTCCCGCGAAGGTGGTGACTGCCTGACCAAAGCAGTTCATACAGGTGTATATGACGATATCAAGCGTTCCTGCCACCGCGTTTGCCGATATTGCCGCAACCGAGAAGGCGGCGTTGAAGGTCGCCGAGCATATCATATTTGCGAGATTAATAACCGAGGACTGAATGCCCTGCGGTATTCCAAGCGCCAGAGTGAGGCGAAGTAGAGCGGGATCAATAGAGAGGCTTTTAGGATCAAGCCCGAAGCATTCGCCCCTCTTTCTTATAAGATGTATTACCATTGCGGCGGCGGAGAGATACTGTGAGATGACAGTAGCCCAGGCAACGCCGTCAACCGACATATCAAAGAGGATAACGAACACGAGGTTCAGTCCCACGTTCACAAGCCCCGAAAGAGAGCCGACGAGGAGCGGAGTTTTCGAGTCACCTACTCCGCGCGTTATCGCTGAGGCGAAATTGTAGACCGATGCGGCGGGAACTCCGACACAGGTTATTCTGACGTAGAGCGCCGCCGATTCGACAAGCTCCTCCTTAGTCATAAGCCGCATAATCGGCTCTGCCACAGCTATGCCTATGACACCGAACAGGACACCGCCGATAAGTGAGATTATCATAGCGGTGCTGACTGCGCGGCGAAGCTCCTCGTATCTTTTGGCTCCGTAGTACTGCGCGGCTATAACGCCGGCACCGCCTGCAAGACCGATCAGGAGATTTATAATCATGGCATTGACGGTCGAGGTAGAGCCTATTGCGCCGAGGGCGTTCGGGTCTCCCGAGAACTGACCGACGACCATTTTGTCTGCGGCATTATACAGCACCTGAAGCACGCCGACCGCCATAAGCGGCAGTGTGAAGGTTAAAATTTTGAAAAAAAGCGGACCTTCCGTAAAATCTTTTTTCTTACTATCAATATTCATAACAACCTCCGATGCGTATCGGTAGAAGCGTCACTCCCCGTCCCTTACCGTATCCGTGGGATTTGTCGGTGTAAGCCGCGAGATGCGGCGGTATGCATGGATTACCAAAATCAGCATAAGCACCGTGGCAAGCGTCCATGATATCGGGAAGCAGACTATCAGGTATTCTATCTCGTGAGGTAAAAATCCGAAGATCACGCCTACCCATATTATACGGGTGAGGCAGATGCCGCACAGCGACATTATCATCGGCAGAGTTGAGTAGCCGAGGCCGCGGAGGAAGCCCGACAGCACCTCGGAAATGCCGCAAAGCACGTAGAAGAAGATAAGAAACCTGATCCACCGTGTGGCAGCATCGATAACCTCGGTATAAAGGGGATCGTCCGCCTGGACGAACAGCTTGACTATTGGCTCGCAGAAGCCAAAGATGAGCGCGCCGACCGCAAGACCTACGAAGATTACCTGTATGAGGGAGTAAAACAGAGATTTTTTAACTCTGTCGACCTTTCCTGCGCCCCAGTTCTGCCCCGCGAAGGTCATACACGCCTGCATAAAGCAATTCATACATACGTATATGAGACCGTCTATCGTGCCTGCAACGGCGTTGGCGGATATTACAGGGCGGTCAAAGGTATTGACACCGCTGACAACCACCATGTTTGCGACGTTGTAAGCGGCGCTCTGCAGGCCTGCCGGTATACCGAGCGCAAGCATTCGTATAAGCACTCCGCGCTCTATTCTGAGCTTCTTAGGTACGAGCTGATAGCACTCTCCGCGCGCCCTGATAAGCACTGCTACGATGGCTATGGCAGACGCGTATTGAGATATTATCGTTGCGAGTGCGACGCCAACTATCGAGAGGTGGAATACTATTACGAACAGCAGGTTGAGAAGCACGTTTATAAGTCCCGATACCGTCAGTATAACGAGGGGTGTCCTCGAGTCACCCGTGGAGCGTATGATAGACGCGCCGAAGTTATATACCGAGGTGGCGGGTATGCCGAAGCAGATGACGAGGACGTAGGTTGCCGCCTTCTCAAAGATGCTATCTTCCGCAACTATGAGAGATAGCACGGGGCGGTGAAGCGCGAGACCTATTCCCATAAAGATGATACCGCCTATTACAGAAGTCAGCATAGCCGTGTGAACGGTACGCTCAACGTCGCGGTATCTCTCGGCGCCGTAGTGCTGTGCAACGATTACACCCGCTCCCGATGCGACTCCTATCAAAAGATTTATAACGAGATTGGTAAATGCTCCCGTGCAGCCCACCGCCGCAAGAGCCTCGGGGTCTCCTGAGAACTGCCCGACAACTATATTGTCTGCGGAGTTATACAGTATCTGAAGCACGCTAGTTGCCATAATCGGCAGAGCAAATAATAGTATTTTGACGAACATGCCGCCCTCGGTGAAGCGGCTGCGCGATGCTGCGTTCATAGCTATCTCCTTTTACCCTTCCGGGCTTTTATCAGATGCAAAAAGAGCCTAAGACACGCCCTCTCGGGTGTGCCTTAAGCTTCGGTTATAGATTTTGCGCCGCTTCGGCGGGTGCGCTCTCGGCACTCTTGAAAAGTGCGCGGAGCTTCTTCATAGCAAAGACGAGGAGAATGAGGTCTATAACTATAGTTGTTATCCAGGTTATGGGATAGCACAGGTTGAGCCAGGCTATTGAGGTCTTGTTCATAGGGAAGAATACGTATATCCAGAGAAGTCTGACACCGAGAACGGCGGAAACAGCCGCGACCATAGGGCCTGTGGAGTTTCCGAGACCGCGGAGAAAGCCTGCTATAACGCCCATAATTCCGCAAAGGAAATATGGGTTAAGTATAGAATTCATAATAATTACAGCCTGAGAGATAATGATATCTCTGTTAGCCGTGCCCGCGTCAACGAACATAGAGGCAATTTCCTCTGCGAAGAGCAGCTCGGTTTGCGCGACGAGGATACCGATAACGGTAACCTGTATCATAGAATAGATGAATACCTTCCATATTCGGTCGCGCTTCATAGCTCCGTAGTTCTGCCCCGCGAAGGTCATAACCGATGAGGTAAAGGCGTTCATACAGGTGTAGGTAATTGAATCTATATTGGAGGCTATCGTGTTACCAGATATCGTTTCTACGGGAAAGGTGCTGATAGCCGAGGTCAAGAGCATATTCGAGAAGGAGAATATCGAGCTTTGAATACCTGCGGGAACGCCGCAGTAAAGTATCCAGCCGAGAAGCCTTCTGTCGATTACGATTTTCTTGATATTGTAGCGGCAATGCTCGTCACTCTGCTTCATAAGAAGGATAACGACGGCAATCGCAGATGCGTACTGAGATATAATGGTGGCAAGAGCAACGCCCGCTATCGACATATGGAAGACTATGACGAACACTAGGTTAAGCCCGACGTTGATAAGTCCGGATGCGGCGAGGATAATTAGCGGCATCTTGGAGTCGCCGAGAGAGCGGAGAATAGACGCGCCGAAGTTGTATACCGACGAGGCGGGGAAGCCGAGACATATTACCGTCATATACAGCGTCGAGCGGTCGAGCAGCTTTGGGTTCACTATAAGCGAGAGAACCGGACGCGCGACGATAAGACCAACTACGGTAAGCACTATACCCATAGCATAGGATAGGAGCATCGAGGTATGTATAGTGCGCGAAAGCTCCTCCTTGCGTCCGCCGCCGTAGAGCTGTGCTACGACAACGCCCGCACCCGACGAGATGCCTATGAACAGGTTTATCATAAAGCTGTTGAAGGTGTTGGTCTGACCTACCGCGGCAAGTGCGAGGTCATCACCCGAAAACTGACCGACAACGATATTGTCAGCCATGTTATATAAAACCTGTAAAAGTCCCGTAGCAATAATCGGGATCGTGAACAGGAGCAGCCTTGTGAATATCGGACCCTCCGTGAAGTTGGGCTTATCGCGTCTTAATACCATTTGGTTCACCTCTATGCCTGTTTGGCGCTTTCTCCGCGCGCGGTTTGCCGAACGCGCGGTACCATTTGGTATGGACAAAAATCCGCTTGTCTAATCATTATAGCCTCACGCGTGCGCTTTGTCAAGGCAAATAACCAAAATAAAAAACTTAATTTTGTGAGCGTGCGTGCAGGTTGACAGCGAGGGGGCTTTTGGGGTATAATTGAAGGGTAAATTTTGCGGCTTCGGTATGACGCGAGAGGAGGGCGCTATGGGAGTTACACTCGGCGGTGAGAAATTCAAATACGGTCTTTCGCTTGCACCTATGGCGGGCTTCAGCGACAGGGCAATGCGCCTTTTATGCTCGGAGTACGGTGCCGAGTGGTCGGTGACCGAAATGGTGAGCGCAAAGGCTACCGTCTTCGGTGACAGAAAGACGGCGCAGCTATCACGCATAAGGTCGGACGAGGGCAGAGTGGCGCTGCAGATATTCGGCAAGGAGCCTGATATAATGGCGCGCGCGGCGGAAATATTATCCACCGAGCCTGCCGAGGGGTGCGCTCTCCCGATAGCTATAGATATTAATATGGGCTGCCCCGTCAATAAGATATTCGGCAACGGAGAAGGCTCAGCGCTTATGCGCGACCCCGATTTGATATATAGAATAGTAGCCGCGGTGCGCGGCGCTGTGGATATACCAGTGTCAGTGAAGCTTCGCGCGGGCGTCGACCGCGAGCATATAAACGCGGTGGAGTGCGCGCTTGCGGCAGAATCGGCAGGTGCGGCGTTGGTGTGCGTTCACGGAAGGACACGCGCGGATATGTATTCGGGCGAGGTTGACCGAGAAATTATTAAAAATGTAAAGTATAATTTACATATACCCGTAATAGCGAACGGAGATATACTCTCGGGCGCAGATGCCGTAGAGATGCTCAGACACACGGGCGCCGACGGAGTTGCGGTTGGCAGAGGGGCTATTGGCAATCCCTTTATCTTCTCTGAGATACGCGCGGCGCTGTCGGGCTGCGAGACACCCGCCTTTACTCTCGTGGAGCGCGCCGAGTGCGCCCTCAGACAGCTCAGATTGGCGGCGGAGGATAAGGGCGAGAGGATTGCAATACCCGAGGCGAGAAAGCAGATTGCCCTGTACCTGAAGGGCTTCCGCGGTGCTGCGGCTCTGCGTGCGGCTATCAATCTTGCTACCTCTTACGGAGAGGTTGAAGAAATAATACTCTCGGCGATAGAGTCGGGAGATATCGGAGAAAATTCGTAAAAGGCTTTACTCTTTTCGCGATTTGTGCTACAATATCGGGAAAAAGGCCAAAGGTTAAATCGGGAGAAATATGGCAAGAAAGCATCTTAAAGCAGGCGCGCTCACAGCGCCGCTGCCCCCTGTGCTTGTCACTGTCGGGGATATGGAAAAGGCGAACGTGCTGACGGTCGCGTGGACGGGTATACTCGCTACGATACCGCCGAAAACTTATATATCGGTGCGCCCCTCGCGCCACTCTCACGCTATACTTACGGAGAGCGGTGAGTTCGTTATAAATCTGCCCACGGTGGATATGGTGCGTACCGTAGATTACGTCGGGATATACACGGGTGCTAAGGTAGATAAGCTCGCGGTAACGGGGCTTAAGCTCGCCGAGTCCGAGCAGGTAAAGACACCGACGCTCGCGGATTGCCCTGTGGCGCTTGAATGTCGCGTGTGCGAGGTGATGCATATGGGTACGCACGACGTGTTCGTTGCCGATATACTCGGCGTATCCTGCGACGAGAGCATACTTGATGCCGATGGAAAGATGCACTTTGAGCGTGCAAATCTTCTGGCTTATGCACACGGAGAATATTACGCCCTTGGGGAGAAGCTCGCAGAGTTCGGCTTCTCGGCTAAGAAGACAAAGAAAAAGACCGCGGGGTCGGTCGAGCCGACGGAGAAAAAGCCTGAGAGTAAAGAGGAAGGTCACAAGCCCTTCTACCTTACAGCACCGCGCGGCAGAGGAAATGGAAAAAGGAGTAGAAAATGAAAAGTGCAAATACCGAAAAGGTGAGAGCGAGGATACTCGCCCTGATAGAGGCGGAGTATGAGTCGGACGCTGCGTTTGAGCGCGATATGGGGCTTGCAGACAAGACGGTGAATAACTGGAGACGCGGCAGGTCTGCGTCCTTTATGAAGATGCTGCCAAAGCTGACGGAAACCTTCTCGGTCAGTATCAGTCAGCTCTTGGATATTCCGCTCTCGGCAGAAAACCCCGAGCTTTCGGAGGACGAGATAGAGATGCTGGCACTATACCGCCGCTCACGGCCGCTGCCCGCGAATATGCGCCGCGCCCTATCCGAAACGCTTGAAACAACTATAAAAATGTATATCGACGCTTATGCCGAGATAAAGCTCTCCGAGAAGAAAAAGGCGAGGGCGAAAAGGGAAAAGGAAAAGTAAGCCACGGGTAGGCGCAGCTCGTCTCGTGGTTCTCCGCGTAGCATGAAAGGCTAAACCAATAGAAAAAGAGAGAGCATTTCGGCTTCACCGATTGTTCTCTCTTTCTGCTTATTATAGGAACCTGCTGCGCAGAACCTTGTTATTCGCTCTGCTCATAATAAAGGTTTGGGCTCAGCCCCTTTTCGTATACTCTTTTCCGTTTATCAAAAAATCGATCGACACATCAAAATATTCCGATAGCCTACGCAACATCTGCACGTCGGGATTTCTCTTCCCATTTTCGTAATGTGAAAGTGCCTCTCTGCTTATATTTAAATCTAGCGCAACCTTAAGCTGATTTAAGTTTTTTTGCTTTCTTATCAACTTTAGCCCGATTAAACCGAATTCTCCCTGCATATGCTAAAATCTCCAGTTTTTGCTAAACCCCTTGACTTTATTGTAACAAAATGTTACGATATAAATGTTACATATTGTAACAAACGTCGATGTTTAATCAAAGGAGCTGCATATGAAAAGAGTTTTTGGTATAACTATATTACTTATCTGCTGTGCTTGCACAATTTGTTTGCTCGCAGGGTGCGCAGCGCTTTTCTGTGACCATCATTTTGTTTATTCGGAAACGATAAGAGAAGCTGACTGCCATAACGTCAGCATAGAAATGCATATTTGCGATAAATGCTCTGCCGAGAAGGAGGTTTACGGTGACGGCATAAGGCACACCAATCTCGTAAAAACGGAAGGCTACGCTGCAACGTGTACGAATAACGGCTTAACCGATGGGAAAATGTGCTTAGACTGCAACAGTGTTATCGTAGAGCAAGAGGTAATACCTGCAAGCCATAAAACGGTGGTCACAAGGCAAGCCAAGGAACCCACCTGCACGGAGGCGGGCTGCACTGAAGAAACTACCTGTACCGTATGCAGCTCAATAGTTTCCAAATCCATAACACTTGAAGCTCTCGGACACAAGGAGTCCTATAACATTACCAAAGAGCCTACCTGCATAAACAGCGGAATAGCATCGGGAAGCATCTGCACGGTTTGCAGCGAAACGGTTTTGAGCGGAAATATAACCATCCCCGCAAAAGGACACGTTGACCAAACTCTTGATGATATATGCGATATTTGCAGTGCTCTTTTGGGAACGGATGTGATACAAATATCAACGTTGACTGAGCTTAAATCCGTCGCGTTTAATCTTAGCGGAAAATACAAATTAGTTGCAGATATTACTCTTGACAGCAACTGGATGCCTCTCGGCACACAGGAGAATCCGTTTACCGGATATTTTGACGGCAACGGACATACTATATCCGGGCTTACGCTGAATAGCGAAACGGAAGGCGGAGTATTTCTTTACAACAGCGGTACGGTCACTAATTTAACGGTAAAGTCAATGACATTAAGCGTTTCAAATTGCAACCTGATGTTCGGAGGTGTTGCGGCTTATAATAACGGTACTGTAAAGTATTGTACTTTGGATGGTCAAAACAGCTTGACCGTATCGGTTAATTATTCGGTAAACGGAAGCATAAATAATCAATATCGAGCCGAATATACTACGGTTTGCGGCGGAATAGTCGGAATAAACAAGGGAACCGTGCAAAGCTGCTCAACACAGGGAAGCTTTGTATGTAATTATTCCAACAGCGTTACCTTTAAGCTTAATACATCTATTTTCTACATACCTAACTCCTCCGATAATTGTAAAGGCACCGCCTTTATCTACTTTGGAGGTATTGTCGGAAAAAACAGCAGCACTGTAGAAAATTGTACGGCTATCCAAAACAATTCAAATACGATAAAGGTTAACGCCACCCTTAGCAGCAGGTACGGCTGCGTGTATGCAGATACAAAGGCCTATATAGGAAGTCTTGTTGGCAGTAACACGGCAACTGTCAAAAACTGCAAAACGAAACCGTCAATCATCGATACAAATGTAGGTCAGAGCAGTGGAGACGGGCAGAGCTACCTTTGCCAAGCCTCGCTTTCCCTTGATACCAAATCAACCTATTATCTGACGATAGGCGAAAACACCGGTACAGTATCGGGATTGGTTTTGCTGTAAAGGAGATTGCTGCGGGGGATTGCAGTAGCTTTATAGCAGTATAATAACGACGATTACAGCTATACCTATACCCCGACGTCTAAATGAACGACAGGGCCGAATTGCTTATGGAAAGACCCACGAAAAGGTATACTGAATAAAGTCAATAGATTACGTTGACACAAAAAAGCGGATGCTCAATACCTTTTGGCAAAGAGCATCCGCTTTTTATTTTATTTGGCTAAGCTAATGGCTCAACCTCTTTTTACGTAGAAATCAAGCTGCCTTAAGGATATTACTTAACCTCTTCGTAGGTGATAAGACCGATCTTGATGTAGCCCTCACCCTTCTCGAAGGCTGCGGTAATGTCATCAACGTCCTCGTCCTCGAAATCAAGAGTGATCTCAAGCTCGCCGTCGCTATCCTCTACGATCTTGTAGGTGCCCTCTTCGGTCTCGGTGTCAATGTTACCGAGAATCTTGGTCTTTGTGATCTGCTTAAAGCCGAAGGGAGAGAACTCGTAGGTGGTAGAAACGCTCTGACCTAATACCTCAACCTCAGCCTCATAGCTGCCCATCAGCATATTGCCGCAGGAAGCAAGGGTGAATACGCAGCCTACGAGAAGAACGCAAACAAGCGCAAGGGAAATAATCTTTTTCATGGTGATATCCTCCGTAAAAATAATATGGTCAACGGGATTATTGCCCGCCTGTATACATTATAGCGTATGCGTGACACGCGTGTCAACGGGCGTAGGTGTGATTTTATATTTTTTCACAAATAAGTTCTACACTTTTACCATATTTTCCCCGAGGGTTATTTCTCCTCTCTGTATCCGGCAGAGCGATAGCGCGTCCTTTCCTCGCCTACGGCACGAATGCCGCCGTAATCGTTAGTCAGAATTACGTCGATACCCATATCCAGCATGCTCTCTGCTTCGGATACGTCATCGGACCAGAATATATTGCAGACTATGCCTGCGGCGTGCGCGCGCTCGACCATCTCGCGGTTGTAATACGGCTTGAAAAATTGGAGCCTTTTACAGCCGTGCCTGATGGCATGCTCGACTATTTCCATGTGACATTCCCCGCCGCCCTGACAGCGCGCGATATCGGGGAATTCGCGCATAAGCCGCTCCTGGATACCGTCGTTGCCACTCATCAGATAGACGTAGTCCTCGCACTCGTATTTTTTTATAAGCGAGATTATCTTGCCTAGATATTCGGGCTTCTCACCCGCGGTTTTGATATGTATATTCATAACGCATCGGCGCGCAAGCTCTGAGAGTATTTCCTCGAAGGTCGGGATCTTCAGTCCGCGAAAGCTCTCGCCGCGCTTTATGCCGAAGTCAAGCTCGCGAAGCTCTGCGAGGGTGTACTCCCATACTCTGCCCGTCCCGTTCGATACGCGCTCGAGCGTGGGATCATGGGTCGACACCACCTCGCCGTCCTTCGTAAACCAAAGGTCGAACTCAATTTCGGCAGCCCCAAGCTCCAACGCCGCCCTGAAAGCAGGCAGACTGTTCTCAGGTGCTATTTTGTTGTAGCCTCTGTGCGCGCAAATGCGCGGAAAGGGAATATCTCTGTCGGGCAGAGAGCTTATGCTCTCGGATAAGGTGGGGTTCGGGTTCATTCGTGTCTCCTTGGTTTTGTCTATGCCGATGTTGATTGTAGCATAGAATTTACGTGAAGTCAAGGAGTAGTCGAAAACGCAAAATATTATCGGCGGCGAGACGTGCGCACGACGCTGCTTTGCCGTGTGGAATTTATTGACTTTGATTTATAAAGAACTCAGCCATGCTCTCTTTCTATAAACAGGCTGCTGCATTTCTCGCAGATAAAAGTCTCGCGAACATCTACGCCTGTCCTTATTTTGCAGCACCTTAAAGCGCTGTGATGCTCGCCACACGCAAAGCAATGTCCGGCGCTTTGTTTCGCTGTGATTATGAAGCTGTCGCACTCATATAGATCGCTTTTTGCGGTAGCGGGCTGAGAATCTTTTTCGGTCGGTTTTTCGGCTTCCGGATTCTTGCTTTTCTCTTGCTTTTGTGGAAGAGCGATTACGTAGAGATACCCGACAACGCCGAGCCAAAAGCACATGTCTAAGCTGTGTATCGACTCATCATAGCCCTTCATAAGAGCAATTTCCTCAAACTTTTTAGCGACTACGTATTGAACGAACAGAATTGCTAAGACCAGTAAAATAAATAGAAATTCCATTGATTGTCTCCTCCCAAAAGTTGAAACAAAAAGTGTGCCTGTAATCTAATCGAAAAAACGCGTTTTCCGCTAAGTATAGCACAATTATACTCAATCTTTGAGTAAATGTCAATACTCGTTTTTTGAGTATGATAAACTCTTCGCGTGAATACTATGCGCGAGGTGCTTTTATGAATTACAGAGAAAGAATGAGAAGTTTGCGCGAGGACAGGGATCTTCCGCAAAGAGAGGTTGCTAAGGTCATAAATAAATCTCAGCAAGGATATAGCCATATCGAGGATGGCAGGGCAGAGCTTAAGATTGACGATATGATAAAGCTTTGCAGGTTTTACGGCGTGAGCGCGGACTATTTTGTCGGAATAAGTGATAAGTGTTGAGCGAACAACACTTTGATTATGAAATTACAATGTAAAATGTATAATAATCCAATGTAGTATGGAGCTTGGCGATGAGAAATAGGATACGTGATTTGCGAGAAGATAGGGATATGAGACAAAGCGATTTGGCAGAAGCGGTAGGAATTGATCAAAGAACTATTTCAAATTACGAAACGGGAAGGACAAATCCCGATAGCGACGCTCTCATAAAATTAGCGGATTTTTTCGGCGTATCCATTGATTATTTGGTAGGAAGAACGGATTACAACACTTCAACCGATCAGGAGAGAAGCAAGCTCATAGAAAATATGAAAAAGGCGCTTGATGAGCTGAAATAAAAATGGGAGCTTGATAGTATAATTCACTACGAAGCAAAGAAAAAACCGCTCGATGAGCGGTTTTTTCTACTAGTGCGCTCGGCACGCGTTACAACTTGGCGGTGAAAGTCCGCTACAGACTT
>CAYZZJ010000030.1:0-15660 GCA_964482885.1 uncultured Ruminococcus sp.
AAATGCGACAGCCCATGCTTTTATTCGGTTATGCCTAAATGACGAAGTCCCCTCAAAAAGTTATTTGATTATGATATGAGTGGGAACGCCCGCCTCGAAGTACGAGGGTGCTTCGCCAACGATAAGGGGCTTGAGATAATCAACGCAAGCGGCGGTAACGTAGTTGCCCTCGGCGTTTATATATTCCTCGGGAACGGCACGAACTCCGTTTGCTATGCCTGCTATATTGGCAGTACCGATTTCTACGGCATAAGGAGCATCGGACACTCTGTTTATAGTCATCATAACGGCGGTCTTGCCCTCGGTCGCGGCAGATACGGCGGTGCGACCTACCATTACGGACTCGGTTATATCGGTAAGAGAGGCAATATGAGCCGCGCAGCGCTGAGGAAGGTTAAGCTCGATAGAGCGCACCTTACAGCCGATCTCGCTCTTTACAAAGCCCTCAAGCACCTTTGCGGCACCCGAAAGCTGCTTGTGACCGAATGCGTCAAGCGCGCCGCCCTTAGCTCCGACGTACTCGCCGTCGGCGGTTCTGATACCCTCGGATACGCATACGAGAACTGCGGGATGAGTGGCAAGCCTTGCCTTGACGTCGGCAAGGAATGCGTCCATATCGAATGCGCGCTCGGGGAGATATATAAGATCGGGACCGATACCGTCGGTAATGCCGGCAAGAGCGGACGCGGCGGTAAGCCAGCCTGCATCTCTGCCCATTATCTCAACGATAGTAACGGCGGGAATATCGTACACCTCTACGTCGCGGAGAATCTCCTTCGTGGTTGCCGCGATAAACTTAGCCGCAGAGCCGAAGCCGGGGGTGTGGTCGGTAACGACGAGGTCGTTATCTATGGTCTTGGGAACACCTACCACGCGCATCTCGTAATCGTTGTCCGCAGCGTAGCGCGAGAGCTTGAGAACGGTGTCCATAGAATCGTTGCCGCCTATGTAGAAGAAATATCTGATGTTGTACTTCTTGAATATCTCAAGGAGCCTTGCATAGGTTTCGGCATCCTTGTCGTGGTCCTTAAGCTTTCTGCGGCAGGAGCCGAGAGCCGCCGCGGGGGTGCTTTCAAGGAGCTTGATCTTCTCCTCGGTATCGAAGAACGAGAACAGGTCCACAAGACGCTCGGAGAGGAAGCCTTCAATTCCGTTTCTCATTCCGTAGAGTGTTTCTATACCGCCTGCGTCGCGTGCGCTCATTGCGCCTCTTATAACGCCTGCAAGGGTTGCATTAATAGCCGCAGTCGGACCGCCCGACTGACCTACTACAGCATTTCCTACCAAAACTGACATATCAATCTCCATTCTGTCGCTAAGATCACTCGCTGCTAGAGCGCTATGACTCGCGGCCGGTTTTTCCCCTACATTATAGCACACCCGTTCCCCAATTGCAAGAGCAAGTTACAGCCTACCGTCAAGTGAGGACAAGCGCATACGGGAGAGTGCGGCTCTGAGGTACCCCGCCTTGTTGAAGCCCCAATCTCCGTAGTAGGCATGCTCGCACACGTCGAGAGCGAGAAGCGGCTCTGCCCCCGAAAGGATTTCTCCCGCGCTTTCCGAGCCGACAATTTCCGCACCGCGCGCTCGCCGCACTACTGCAACGAAGCCGTGGGGTAGCCGCATAGCCTCCTTGAAAATCCTATCTCTCATAGCAGCCTCCGAGCCGAAAAGCTCCCTCGCCGCGCGCGAGGGCTGATACCCCTCTAAGGAATAGGAGTCGAAAAACACACGGTGCAGCCGAGCATCGGCATAAAGCCCGTAAATTTCATCACCACCTCTAAGCCGTCCGGAGAGTCGCATAATATCCGATACAGCCTTGCCCGAAAGCTCGGGATATTCCCTCTCGTATACCGATATCCTCGCAAGCATTCGCTCGTAGTATTCTACGTGTGCCGCGCGGTTCTCTTCGCTTATAAAATCGCTCATATATCCCCCATAAAAAAGTATTCCCCCATCATAGTATGACGGGGGATCTATATGGGTTAAGACAACAGCTCCTTTTCACCAAAGGTGTATTCGGTGTTACAGAAGCGGCATACCGCGGTAAGCTCTCGCGGCTTACCCTCTGCCACCTGCTCGTCGAGCATATTCATTATCTCGGCTTTTCCAAGGCTCTTTATTTTTTTAAGCATTCTCTCTCTTGCACAGTCGCACTTGTATTCTACCTCAAGAGTATCGAACACGTCGTAAGGAATATCCTTCATAGCAAGGTCTGCTATCGCCTCGTTGCTCATACCCAGCTCAAAGAGCTGAGATACGTTGGTAAGCGCTGCCGCGTTGCGCTCGATGAGGTCGACCGTCGCATCGTCGGGGAAAGGCAAAAGCTGGACGAGAACGCCGCCCGCCGCAAGACAGGTATAGTCCTTATCCACTCTTACACCGAGGGAAAGGAGCGTCGGCACCTGCTCGCTGAGAGCAAAGTAGGTGGCTATATCCTCTGCTATCTCACCCGTTACTATCTCGGTCATTCCCGTCTGAGGGTCCCCCTCTCCAACCATTTTCACGAATGAGAGCGTGCCCTTACCGACAGCGGCGCCTACATCGAGCTTGCCGTTAGGCTTTTTAGGGGGATTTACAAGGGGGTTCTGAATATATCCCTTTACGTTGCCGAAGTAATCTCCAACGGCAATTATCTTTCCGCTCTCTCCGTCACCGTCGAAGGTTATGCTGACGGTGTCTCCCGCTTCGGGTAGCATAGTGCCTATCATGGATGCGGCGGTTATCGTCCTGCCGAGGGCGGCGGTTGCCGTAGGGCTTGTCAGATGCGCCTCGCGCATTTTGTTTACCATATCACGCGAGTTGATTACAAGAAGCCTTGCAGAGCCGTCTCTTGTCATGGCGCGAAGTATTGTTGATACTGCTTTCATATCCTTCTCCGAAAAATTATTTTTTGCATCTTGCTACGATATATATGCGCTCGTCATTATCCGTAGCCGGGGTAAAGCTGTAATCGGAATATGCTCCGACGTACTCAAAGCCTGTGCCGACAAGCTGCCTTTCAAGCGACGAGAGAGTGTACATTCTCTCACGCTGCTCATCGTCATAGCGCGTATATCTGCCGTCCTCGTCCTCGCTGAAAAGAGTAATATAAAAATCGCAGAGCGAGGTCTTAGGGTTGTAGGAATTCTGCCATACGCAGACGCTTCCCTCCTCCTCCATAGCGTAGGTGCGCTCACCGTAAACCTGCTCAAACTTGTATTTACCGTTAACGTCGAAGATAAAGAGTCCGTCGGGTATAAGATAATTATGCACGAGAGAGAGGCAGCGCTTAAGGTCCGAAGGCTTAGTAAGGTGATTGATGCTGTCGAGGCAGGAGACCGTGACGTCAACCGTACCGTAAAGCTCAAATTCTCTCATATCCTGGCAGAGCCAGAGAATTTTACCGCCCATGCCCTCTTCCTCCGCGCGTTCACGGGCTACGTCGAGCATTTCGGGAGAGATATCCACACCCGTCATATCGTAGCCGCGGCGCGCAAGCTCGATAGTCATGCTACCCGTACCCGAGCCGAGGTCAAGCACAAGCTCGGGCTTTCCAGCCTTATACTCGCGCTCTATGATGCTTTCTATAAAATCTGCCCACGCCGCGTAATCTATCTCGGCATTGATCCTATCGTACACGGGGGCAAGAATATCGTAAATCACAGTCCTTCACCTCGATTTATTTTAGCAAGAATTTCCTCTGCAGTCAAGCGGTCAAGCGCATAAGCATCTCTTAGCAGCTCTGCGGGTATATATTCGTCGTATTTTGAAAAGACGGGACACTCGCCCTCGCGCACAAGCGTGCGAGTATCAAGACCCTCGCGGTCGATAATAGCCTCGAGAGTGGTAAGAAGATGGTCGCCCGCATCTCGTTTAGCCTTAAAGGTAATGTAACAGCAGCCCTCGCTCTGGATATCAGAAATTCCAAGCTCTGCCGCGTTGCGCTGCAAAAGTCGGCGCATGGTGCGGAAGGATACCGTACCGAGCCAGGGAAAATAGCAATAGCTCTGTCCGCCGAGGAACACAAGGCTCTTTTTATCCATTCCTGCATTTTTTGCGACGCGGCGGGCGTTGTCAAGGCGTGCGCGCGCGTTAGCGCCGAGGAAGGGATAGTCCTTGCCGTTGAAAAGAACGCCCTTCATGGCAAGAAGCACCTTGGTGTGTATTTCTCCGCTGTCACCCGGCCAGGATACCTCCATTTTGCCGTCTACGGGCTTAACGAAAATAAGCCTGCGCTGAAGGTCGACCTCCTTAACCTCCCACACTCTGCCCGCAAGGGCAAACCTGTCACCTACGGGAGGCGGCGTGGTTATCGTGCCGATTTCCTCGCTATCACACCTTACGGTGTAATCCTCACTGTCCTTGAAAACGGCGTAGAACTTAAAGGAGTTTATTATTCTCTCGCCCTTAAGACCGATAATCAAGCCGCGCAGCTCGGTAAGCTCGAGATAATCGTCGTTAATCATAGACACAAGCAGGCTGCGATAGACGTCGCGTCCTATCGTGGAAAGCGGCGGCAGGGACAATACCCTGTCCGCGAGATTTTTCGGTGTCATCTCACCCTGGGAGGCTATGATGCTTAGCGTCTGGTGGAAGGCGAGGCTGAGGGGCATTTTCTTAACTCTCGGCGGCTCTACGAAGCGCTCGGAGGTGTAAAGGTCTACAAGTGCTATGCCGCGTAAAAGCTCCCACGGGATTATCTGCGGCAGCGGTGCATTCGGAAGCGGGGTTTCCTCACGGAAGAGCATCAGCATCTCGGGGGGCGTGCCGCGCCTGCCCGAGCGACCAAGCCTTTGCAAAAATGCGGATACGGTCGTAGGCGAGCCTATTTGAGCAACGCGGTCAAGCTTGCCGATATCTATACCCAACTCGAGCGTAACCGTGGCACAGGTTACCGCGCTTATCTCGGTATCGTCCTTCATAACCTGCTCTGCCCCCTCGCGAAGCGAGGCGGAGAGATTTCCGTGGTGGATATGGAATATATCGACATCACCGCGCGCACGGCAGATCTGCCTGAGGGTTGCGGTAACGTACTCGGTTTCCTCTCTGGAATTCGAGAATACTATTGCCTTTTTTCCATACAGTGAATCGTAGAGATATTCATAACCCGCGTCAAGTGCGGCATATCCGCCTTTGTCTGCTGTGGGTGCTGCCGTAAGTTCGACAGACGGCGCTTGCTTTTCGCTCGGGTTCTGAATATAAAAATGCTCAAGCCCGAGCCGCCAGCGAAGGGGCTGCTTCGGCGGTATGGGGGCTTCGGTATCCCTGCCGCTGCCCGCACCCAGCCAATCCGAGGCGATTTTTATATCACCTACGGTGGCGGACAAGCCTACCCTGCGGGGCGAGTGACCTATCAGGCGCGAGAGCCTTGATAGCAGGCATATAACCTGATCTCCTCTGTCCGAGCCGATAAGCGCGTGTATTTCGTCGATAACCACGTACTTCAGCTTACCGAAGATACGCGGGATATCGTTTGCCCTGTTTATAAGCATCGACTCGAGCGACTCGGGAGTTATCTGCAGAATTCCCGAAGGATTTTTAAGCAGCGCACTCTTGTGAGATGCGCCTACGTCGCCGTGCCAATGCGTCAGGGTGATGCCCGTCATATCGAGCAGCTCGTCAAGGCGTAGGAACTGATCGTTTATGAGCGATTTCAAGGGCGCTATATAAAGCACGGACACCGATTCGGTATAATCGGGAGAGGATATAATATCGGAGATTATCGGGAAGAACGCCGCCTCGGTCTTACCCGATGCGGTAGACGAGGACAAGAGAAGATTTGACTTCGTTTCAAAAATAACACGTGCGGCATCGAGCTGAATATCGCGCAGCTCACTCCAATTATGAGAGTAAATATACTCCTTGATAAAGTCGGGAAAACGCGAAAACACTCTATCTGCTTCGGTCATAAAACCTCCTTTCTGCCCTAAATTAAAGCTCTATATCGAATAAATCTATCTTTTTATTGGTTTCGGTTTTAGGCGTATCGGGATATGCCTGCTCGCCCTGCTGCACCTCCGGGGCGGCGGTGGAAAAGCGCATCTTTCCAATCAGCTCACCGAAGCTGACGCCCTTGTTGTCGCGCAGTATGTTGAGGAGCGTGAGGTAGTCTCTTATTATCTCACGCGGAGTTATAAGCTCCTCGGCACCCGCACGTGAGAGAGCCTGTCTTGTGAACTGCTCGATCTCACTATCGGTAAGCGGAAGCGTAGCGCTCCCCTCCCTTTCGGCATACAGCCTTGTAAGTCTTTTTACAAGAGCGAGAAGCTCGTTATCCGAGAGCCTTCTGAGCCTTATGACCGGGTCAGAGAGCGAGCGGTAACCAAGCTCGGTATACTTGGAATCCGCAAGGCGCGAGCGCAAGGCATCGTAGCTGAAAAGACCCCTTCTCGTGTCCTCGAGGAACTGAGGCGTGCCGCCGAAGATAACTCCGAGGCTCTTAGCCTTTCCCTGCAGAGTATCGTTAAATATGGCAAGCAGCTTCTCGTAATTGGATTCGCGGGATATTCTGTTAGGGATTTTATAAAGGTTTACGCACTCGTCGATAAACAGGATAAGCCCGGAATATCCGAGGCGTACCGCAAGCGACGAGAGCAGCTTTATGAAATTGTACCAGTTTTCGTCGTCTATAATACAGCTGACCGGGAAGCCAAGGGCAGCCTTAGCCTCGGTTTTGGTCGAAAATTCTCCCCTGAGCCAGCGAAGACAGCTGCTCTTCTTATCCGCATCGTCGCGGATAGAGGCGAGATAATACTCGGAAAGCACGCGCGCAAAGTCAAAGCCTCCGACGTCCCCCTCAAGCTCGTTCAGCGTTTCAAATACTCTTTGTCTGAGCATTGCGACAAAAGCCTCGCTGTCGGGATTGTAGCCCTCGGCTATAAGCTCGGTACGGAGCTTTGTATAATGGCGCGAAAGAACGGTGGGCAGCCCGCCGCCGTCAGGGCTTGCCTTGACCGCGAGATTTATAAGTAGCTCTCGGTAGGTAGCGAGGCCTGCGCCGTTGGCACCCGAGAGCCTTCTTTCGGGCGAGAGGTCAGCATCGGCGCATATAAAGCCGCGCTCCAGCGCGTAGCCGCGTACAAGCTGAATAAGGAAGCTCTTTCCGCTGCCGTATCTTCCTATGAGGAAGCGGCAGAACGCGCCGCCCTCGGCAACCGTATCAAGGTTGTCGCATAGAGATGCAATCTCCTCTACTCTTCCTATGGCTATATATGGTGCGCCGGTTCTCGGAACTACTCCCGCGGCAAGCGACGAGAGCAGCGTATTTAATATTCTCTTAGGTATTTTTACTTCAGACGTCTGCATATCAGCTCTTCTACATCCTCCATATAATCATCAATAATGCGGTAGCCGTTCGGGGAGGGCTCGAGTATTATATCTCCGAAGCCCTCGGCGAAGGCATCGTTTATGCGCTCTGCGAGAGTATCCTCGGGCGTGTCAAAGCCCACCGGCTCCGCTTTTCCAAGCAGAGCTGTGAGATAGGCTGTTTCCTCATCTCCAAGACCGAAGATACCGTCGGTGTCGCTGTCCGCTACGTCACCTTGGGGGGCGTCAGCTATGCGCTCGGCAATTTCGGCTGCCAGAGGCGGCTCGGTATTCTCCTCTTCCTCGGCACTGTCCGCAACAAGGCGTGCTGTCGTTGTCCAGGAAATTCGCTCTATTTCATCAGCACCCGTAAAGGACATAACCGTGTCGGGAGCCTCATAGAGGCTCTCGTATGCGGGGCGCTGCTCCTCCTTGCGCTTTTCCTGCTCTTGGCGCATCAGCTTAGCGAAATATCTGTCGATAATAACCCGATATTCGTCGGGAAGCTCCTTTGTGGCGAGCCTAGATTTTACACCGAGAAGGGCGCGGAGCTTATTCTCGGTATATCTGACAGCCGCGGTTACGTCACGCCGTAGCTCCTCTGCACCTGTGAGCGCGAGGTATTCTATCTCGAGCTTACACTTTACCGAATGTGTGCAAAGGGTGTTGGGAAAGGCATCGCGTACGGCTACGGTGGTCCTGGCGTTCTCGGAAATGCGCTTATCCCAGATTTCCGAGAGAAGCAGGTACATAGCACGTATCATGTGGCTCTTATAGGACTCGCGGTTAACGGTGGAGGTGGAAAGTCCTCCCTCTGCAGATGCGAATTTACCCTTGCGCCAATCGTAGTCGGAGAGATACGCAAGAAGCGCCTCCGTACCCGAAAGCCCCATCTCGCTAATATCCCCGAGATAAAACTCTTTGAGCGGCGCTGCGCTTATAGCCTCGAAGATAAAGTCCGAGATATGCTCCGCAGGAGCAGGCAGGCCGTGGACGAGGCAGTAGTCCTCTATCCATATAGGGAAATACATATCGAGGCGAGGCAGCTTGCTCCTGTATTCGCGCCACACGCGGCAAAGCAGACATATACCCTCCTCGGGCGGTATCCTGTCGGGAAGGTTAAGTATCTCATACACGTAAAGATAGAGATAGGAATAATCGGTGCGTATATATCTGCCGCACCTTACCTCGGAGCGCCAATATAGATAATAGCTTTTCTGCGAGGGGGTAAGATGCGCGTACTGCGGCATATATGAATAAAACTGCGCGAAGTCGCAGACTGTGCCTGCACAGTCAAAGTAAAGGAGAGCCGATTTACGAAAGCTCTCGTAAAAATCGTATTTGTCTATGAATTTCTTTACCGTGACCTTGCGGATAAGACCTGCGCCCGAGGGAATATAGCTGCGCTCCTCGGTCGCGGCTACACCGCGCGTCATATTCGGGCTGAGCTTGCGCTCCTCGGGCGGGCGAGCGGTTGTATGCGGCCCTCTTTCCTTCGGCGCATACGAAACGACGGCGTCCTCTGCCGCGAAGGGGGATAATCTTGCTCCGCTTCGCTTCGGTACAAGCTTCTCTATATCCCAAAAATCATCTTTATCACTGCCTACAGACACCACCGACACCTCCTCTCGCTCACGCGAATTTAATAGTTCTCCTGTAAAGATACATTATAGCACAAAAATCGTAGGCTGTCAATCCGCAATATCCGGGGCGGCGCAAAAAAATACCCTTGCCGAAAAATCCGACAAGGGCATTGGTAAAAGGTATATTTTTACTCTGTATCAGAGGGCGTGGCTTCAGAGCTTTGCTCCGCTACCGCGTTGTTCTGCCTCGGTTTATGTACGTAATTCAGCATAAACACGCCGGCGCAGACCAAAACGAGGGATATGAGCAGATTGACAATATGAACGTTGCTCTCGTCGGGTAGAATAAGTGCCGTAAGCAGAACACCGAATACAGGCGTCATAAAGCTGAATATTGTAACGCGGGAGACGGGATTGTGCTTCAGAAGCACGCCCCACAGCGCGTAGGCAACCGCCGAAAGAAGCGAGAGGTATACGAGAATTGCGAAGGCTGAAATATCGAAATTATCTATACCGCCGCCGAAGATAAGTCCTACGATAACCATTACCGCGCCGCCCATAATAAACTGATAGCCGCTGATAACTACGGGATCTTCGTCCTTTGAGAATATCTTTATAAGCACCGAGGATACGGCGAGGGATATTGCCGAGAAGAGGACGAAGCCGTCACCCATGAGGTTCATAGAAAAATCAAGGCCGTTAAGGTTTACCGCAATAATGCCGAGGAAGCCGACGAGGCACGCCACTACCTTTTTTACCGTTAATTTTTCCTGCTTGAAAATCAGAGCGGAAATCAGAATCGCAAAGAAGGAGGACGAGCCGCTGATAACCGTTCCCTTAGCGCCCGAGGTGTTTGCAAGCCCGACGTAGAAGAAGAAATACTGAATAATCGTCTGGAAGAGTGCTACCGTTCCAACCTTAGATATATTCTTAAGCTTTGGGTACAGGAGCTTCCTTCGCGCTACGCTGTATATTCCAACCGTGATAAGTCCTGCGAAGAAGAAGCGTATTCCCGCAAATAGTATCGTAGACGGAATATCGGGAGAGGCGTTCTCGAACATGACGCGATATCCGAGCTTAATAAACGGTGTGGCGCTGCCCCACAGCGCACAGCATAGCACAGCACCGAGGGTGACGAAAATCCAATTTGTGAAAAGTCCTTGCTTTTTAGCTTCCATTTCTATCTCCAAAATCAATCATACTGTCTTAACGGGATATGCACGCATCCCTTCCTTTATAAGCGCGTCTGCCGCCCGTGTGGCGCCCTCCTCGGTATCAAAGATACCGAACACCGAGGGACCGCTACCGCTCATAAGCGAAACCGCAGCACCAAGCTCGGAAAGTCGGCGCTTTATATACGCGGCGCCCGGGCACTCGGCGAGAATGACCGGCTCAAACACGTTATAAAGCGTGGGGGGAGTGCTGCCACCGCCAAGGTAGCTCATAAGCGCCGATAGCTCTCCGTCGGCGGTGTGCGGAACGCTGCCGTCAAAATTCGAGTAGGCGGCATCAAGTGCGGAGTATGCGGCGGGGGTTGAAATATGCTCGTCTGAGGCAGCGATAACTGCGTGTAAAGATATAGCAGTATGAAGCCGTTTTATCCGCTCTCCCCTGCCCTCACAAAGCGCCGTACCGCCGAGAAGGCAGAAGGGCACGTCGCTGCCAAGCTCTGCCGCCATAGACAGAAGCATACGCTCGGTACAGGGTCTGCCAAAGAGGCGGTTGAGCGCGCGAAGGGTTGCGGCAGCGTCGGACGAGCCTCCGCCAAGCCCCGCGGCAACGGGAATATGCTTATCAAGCTTTACGGTTATATCGGCGCTTATCGCCATTTTCTTCATAAAAAGCTCTGCCGCCATAACGACGAGATTGCGACCGTCGGTGGGAAGCCTGGTGTTGCCCGAGAGATATACTCTGACAGAGCAGCGGTCGGTGTTAAGAAGCGTAACGGTAACCTCGTCCGCCAATGAGAGCGAGCACATAACGCTTTTTATATCGTGATAACCGTCCTCGCGCCTTCCGAGGCATTCTAAGTGCAGATTGACCTTAGCATACGCCTTTTCCTTTACAGCTCTCATGCGCCCCCTCCGATCCTTTTGAAAATTACCATAACCATTATATACCATGACGCAAAAAAAATCAACCCGATTTTAGCGTGATGTCCTTAACGGACAATTCACGCTAAGTTATGATTGCCCTTATGGGCAAGTTATAAGTTATGGTATGCTACGCATAGTTATGATTGGCTTCGCCAAGTTTTAGATTACAAAGGCAATCATATCATAACGGTTGCCGTGCAAGCTCATAACGGTGAGCGCAGCGAGCCTCATAACTCTATATTATAAAGATTTTATAACATTTTTTCAGGAAAGCTATTGACTTTTTACTCGGGATATGTTATAATTCCTCGGTAGTTTGGACAAAGGGTCCGACTCCTTGCCACCGTTCGGGGTGGCCAAAAGACCAGAAGGAGGTATAAATCAGATGGAAAAGAAGATTTGTTCTTACGAGACTCTCTTTGCAGTAAGCGGCAACTGTTCCGAAGAGGAATACAAGGCTCTGCTTGAGAAGTTCGTAACCCTCGTTAACGAGAACGCTACCGATGTAAGCGTTGACGAGTGGGGCAAGAAGAAGCTCGCATATCCTATCAACTACATCACCGAGGGATATTACGTGCTTCTTACCTTTAAGAGCGAACCCAGCTTCCCCATCGAGCTTGAGCGTGTGTTCGGTATCACCGAGGGTGTTATCCGCTACATGACCACGACCAAGTGCGAGGTGGCAGCTAAGGCTGAGGCAGCAGTTGCTGTTGAGGCTCCCGTCGAGGTTGCAGAGTCGACCGAGGCTTAATCACTTTATTTGGAGGCGGAAAGATGGCAAGTTTCAATAAGGTTATCCTGATCGGTAATATGACTGCCGATCCCGAGCTTAAGCAGACCACCAGCGGTATTTCCGTTTGTTCATTCTCCATAGCGATCAACCGCCGCTTCTCAAGAGGCGCCGAGCAGGGTCAGCAGACCGTTGATTTCATCAACATCGTTACCTGGAGACAGAACGCAGAGTTTGTAAGCCGCTATTTCAAGAAGGGTAATCCCATACTTATTTGCGGCCAGCTCCAGACCAGAAAGTGGACCGATAATCAGGGACAGCAGAGAGTGGCTACCGAGGTTGTAGCTGACGAGGTTTCCTTCGTTGCTCCTGCTAACCAGACCGGCGCAGCACCCGTTGCAGGCGGAAATGCGTATACCCCCGAGGCATACGGCACCCCCTCGTTCAACAATGCTGACGTCGCAAGCTTTGAAGAAATTCCTAACGACGAGACCCTCCCCTTCTAAGAGGAGCGACCGTCCTCGCCAAGCTAAGCTCACTGTGCGGCGAGTATTATAGAAATCGTGAGTCGGAAAGGTTTATCAAGGACTTTTACAATGGAGAGAAACGAATCTCAGCGCCCCTCCTTCCGTCCTAACCACAGAAGAAAGAAGGTTTGTATCTTCTGCCAGGACAAGGTTGAGGCTATCGATTACAAGGATGTTGCTAAGCTCAGAAAGTTCATTTCAGAGAGAGCAAAGATCCTCCCCAGACGTGTATCCGGCACCTGTGCTCTTCACCAGAGAGAGCTTACTACCGCTATCAAGAGAGCGCGCCAGATGGCACTTCTTCCCTATATTTCCAACTAATTAATAACAATGAGGCGCCCTGTAATTTGCAGGGCGCCTTTTCGTTTTTATGTGTTTATATTGTTATAAAACCGTCGCTTGCTGTGCGTGGGTGCTTTCCGCGTTTTAGAAGGGCGCCACTACGGCGCGATGAAACGGAAGATTTACGGTGCTGGAAAGCGGCAGGCTCTTGATACTTGTGCTTTGCTCAGGATCTCCGGAAACGAGCAACCTTTCCTCTAACTCCTCTATGTGATCTATTTTTCCGTCAACGTAATCCAATATTCTGCGACGGCAGGAGTCGGCTCTGTAAATCAGAGCCCCCATTCGCTGATCCTGAATGTCAAAGCCGTGCGGCTTGTTATCACAGAACCACTGCTTTTCAAATGCTCTTGCAAATATTCTGATAAGCTTTCCAACCTTAACGTACTCATCCTCAGCAAGCCTCCTCAGCTCATCCTTATCACCCGCCTCATACGCCATACGGGTGCGCAGACCTAGTTCATACTTTATAGCAAGTGCATCACAGAGCTTCGCAGCGGTATCAAATATATAGCCGTACTTTCTGCTCTTCCCTGCGGTTGCGTGAAGAGCTCTTGCATATTCAATATACTTTTCTCCAGCTCCAAGCTTTACGGTATAGTCAAGGAAATCGTTGAAGTAATCAGAGTAAAGCATATACTTAGATGGGTTTCTCGGCATACCCTCATAAGGAACCACGTCATTCGGGCTGTCAATACTCATAAACTCGTCAAAGTCAATGCCGATAAGTCTTCTAAATTTAGCCTTTATCTTCTCCTCATCTTTATTTCCTCTTGCGTATTCGGAAAGATAGAAGAGGGACGGAAGCTGAGAGAAGTGTGAGCACTCCGCGCCATCATCCCCCCCACATAGTGAAGAACACGTTGCGAACGCAGTGTTTATTGCAGGCGTCAAGAGCCGGGAGCATACTCTTAAGAGTAAAGCGATTGAACGGTATCATTCCGTACCAGCTCCACGCACCTCCCGCAAACCAGACGTTGTCTGAGAGTTGCTTGTGGTTTTCGATCATATCACTATACTTCTTCTCCTCGCTCTGATAGTAGTCCCAATAAATTGGTATTACCGATTCAGGAAGAGTCTCAACTACATCACGCGGCATCTCGCACTTGGGAATGGAATATTCTCCGCCGTTCCATGGTCTGAAAAACATATCCGACCAGATCATCATTTCATATCCATACTTCTCCGCTATCGAACAGAGCCTTGCAAGATGGCGCTTCATTATATCGTTGACTGTCTCATAGCCGTGAATGTCAAGATGCTCACCGCGACCGAGCATGTGAGCCTCGTCCATACCTACGTGTATTTGTCTTGACTTAAAGCACTCGGAGAGTGTCGAGAACATACGATCTATCAGGGTATAGGTGCGTTCATCATCGCACAGAAGAATGTTATCACAATCTCTCGGATGCTTTCCCCAATGGAAAAGCGCATTGAGGTGAGCAAGCGTCTGAATGCAAGGAATGATTCTTATGCCGATGCTTTCGGCGAAAGCGTCGAGCTCCTTCATTTCCTCCTTGGTATAGCGACCTCTCATATATCCAAAATAGGGCTCTCCATCCACCTCGTATGTGTCCTCGGTGTAAAGCATCACCATATTGTAGCCCATTTTCTTAAGCAGTGGCAGGAAACGCTTAAGTCCGGACACACTCATTACTGCATTTCTCGACATATCTATCATGACGCCGAAGGTATCGAATTTTTTCATTTTAATCTCCATTCTGTCGCCTAATGGCGAGCGCACAAATATTTGATAAAATTCTCGTGCATTTCATGCCGAAATGGGTTCGGGTCCCCGTTTCGAGAGGATTTTCAGGCGTGAATAACCGAGAGCTGATATTCAATCAGGGTTATCTTTCACGCTATTCTCCTTATTTGCAATTTTAGTTACACAAAAGGCATGGAAATATTAATCTGTCAAAGCAATTTATGATACAATAATAGCATATCTTGAAAACAAACTCAATATCTCGTTCAATATCTCGTTAAAAAGGCACCTTGAAAATGACAAACAATACTGATATAATAGTAGTAGGAATAACGTTTTTACTATGGAGATTAGCGTGAAATAACCAATATCAGCCCCTCGCTTTAAGCGTTCACGCCCATAATTTTCGCGATTTGGGACCCTATCCCAAATCGCCACATAACGATACTGAAAATTAATTAATGATTTATGCGGTCGTCACGGGCGACAGAATGGAGATTAATATGAGAATCGTTTTCTTTGGAACAAGCCACGGCTATCCCGAACCTCACAAGAAATGCTCGGCTTTAATGGTAGAGATCGGAGAAAAACGCTACATAATAGATATGGGAACCGATATTACGACCGATCTTATCGACAGAGGTCTACGACCTGAATGCCTCTCCGCTATATTTATCACACATATGCACGGCGACCACTACTGCGGTCTCGCTCCCTTTTTATACGCATGCAACTGGTTATACAAAACCGCAGATTTTGCGCTATACGTCCCTGCTGATATTAAGCAATTCAGCAATGCGGTAGATGCGTGGCTGGGGCTAAGAGCAACTCCCCTGCCCGTGCGCAAATTCGACTACCGTAAAATCAATGAGGGCCTAATCTACGATGACGGCATGCTCAAGGTGACAGCATATATGACCAAGCACTGCGAGGAGTCCTACTCTCTGCTTCTCGAAGCAGAGGGCAAGCGCGTTCTCTACACCGGCGACCTCTCCTCTAAGCACGGTCCTGAATACGATTTCCCCCGAGTTGCCCTCAATAGCAAGGTAGATCTTTTGATTTGCGAGGGTGCCCACTTCCTCGCTACAAAGTACATGCCGATATTCGAAAATTGCGAAAATATCAGCCGCATTTGGATCACTCATATCAAAGAAATCCGCACCGGCAGTATATATGAGCTTAAGGAGATGCTTCCGGACAAGGAAATCGTCCTCGCAAAAGACGGTATGGAAGCCAACATCTAAGCAAAGAAATCTTCCGTCCTCAAGCCACCGTCCCTCGCCTCCCCCCCTGCCCTGCCGACGAGGTCGAAAACTTTTGTAATGTCGAGGACGGCGCAGCACCCGTTGCAGGCGGAAATGCGTATACCCCCGAGGCATACGGCACC
>CAYZZJ010000031.1:0-15550 GCA_964482885.1 uncultured Ruminococcus sp.
CAAAGGGGAAGGTCAAGTGCCGCTTCGCTACATCGAGCCATGAAAACGGAAAAAATTAAAATGGAGAAAACCGTAGGTTTTCAACCTTAGACCATTAAATCTGCAGAAGAAAAAAGGAGAGGCAACTAAGTACCTCTCCTATAAGCCTTATTTTCTTTTTTGGTCTTACCCAATATGGCAGACCTTTTGTGCGTAACCTCCCAGGCTCAGCAAATAAAGGGGCAATTCGCTGTGCGAATCATTTTGGATTGTGCGGTTAGGTCACCGCAAAGCTTAGCAATCAAAAGGTTAATTCGCACAGCGAATCGATTTGGACTAAGGCTCCAAATCGCCTTTCGATTGTGGCGCGCTAATCCATGCAGGATTCGTACAAAAGCTTTGGAGCGCGCTTATCGCCCTTTATTTAACAGCACGCCACGAAACGTACGCTTAGCACTTGCTTACGCGTGCTAGAACCCTAATATCCGTCGAGTTTGGAGCAGAATTTTTCGTTCTTCACGGCGTGAGGTGTACAAAGGTACATCGAGCCGTGAAAACGGAAAAAGAAAATGAAAAAAATTAAAATGGAGAAAACCGCAGGTTTTCAACCTCAGTTACTTATTCCTGCACAAAGAAAAGGAAGGGGTAAATAGCTTACCCCTCCCAAAACTTTTTTCATTTTCGGTTATGCCCAAATCCCAAGGCTCGAAAGAGGCACCCAAGCCCCTAATGGCGCTGAGTTTGGTGCAGAAATAACGCACGCCGAAATCCGTGCGAGCCGAACTTTGAGTAGCGTGCTGTCAAGCAAATGGCAATTTGGACCCTTAATCCAAATTGATTTGCTTACGCAAATTTCCCCTTTGCTTCGAGAACCTCAATCTAGACCAACTGACGACCAAGAAGCGTACGGCGTTGACACCCTTTTTGTAGGGCGGGGGCTTGCTCCCGCCGAGGGTGTCTCGCCATGTGTGCTGAGGGAGGAAACGGCGATAGAAAAAGGAAATTAAATTTGGAGGAAAGCAAAGCTTTCCAACCTTGGCGCTCTTCATGTATCACATAGAAAAGGACGAGGCACTTGGTGTGCCCCGTCCCCATTTATTTCCTTTTTCGATTATGCGCTAAAATCAACGCCATTAGGTCCACTCAGACTCCCAGTCCTCGGTAGACGTCGTAATTACGTCAGAGGAATTGAGCGTCGAAATCTCAAGGATAGGTTCTTCATAGATTTTCATTATTCATTTCCTCCTTTAATTACTTATTTGCAGCATACTCTGCTGCTGCGTAAGAGTAGTTCCAAAGTGCCTCGGTGATTGCCTTATCCTTTTCGGTGGTAAGCTGATCATAGTAGCCCTTAAGGTTGATGGTAGTTCCGTTAACCGTGATTCCCTGCGCAAAGTACTGTGCGGGAAGGTCTACGTATACTATGCCGCTCTCACCGATGGTCACAACCTTTGTTGTATTACCGTATACAATGGTAAGCTCGGTGTCTTTAGTACCCTCGAAGCCCCAACCTACGGTTGCACCGTAGAATATAGATGCCTTTGTTACGCCATCGGGCTTATTGAACTGAGACTCACCGTCAGCGATAGCATACTGTGCGGTGTATGTGCCAAGCAACTCAGCTACCTTAGCGTCAGCGCTAGTGCCCGCATATGCGTGTGCCGCGGTGATGTAGTTGAGGATAGCGTACATAAGCTCTATGCTCTTATCGTTCGTGCTCTTAGTGAGGATACCCTTGATATAATCAAGCACAGATGCAGTACCCGTGATAACCTCAACGCCCGTCTCGCCGTATGCACCGTTAATGGATACGGTGAAGGAGATTGCGTTGTTAGCCGCCTTGGTAGGTGCGATATCAAGAACGCGAACTACGTAATAGGTTGCGCCGTCCTTTACTACGGTTGCGCTCTCCTTGGTAAGCTTGCTGTCGTTGATCATTACGACAACGCCCGCATCAAGAAGTGCGTCAAACGCCTCGGTCTTCTCTACGTAGAAGTTGTAGGTAAGGTCGTTCTCAAGTATGAGAGTCGACTTAGCCTTGAAGCTAAAGTTGTTGTCAAGGACGGTAGTCCAGCTGTTGCCGTCTACCTTCCACTCGTATTTGTATACGCTGCTCGAAGCAAGGGTTACTACCTTGTTGATGTTCTTAACCTCACCCTCTGCTATATTCCAATAGAAGGTTACGGGCTTCTGCTCGCCAAGACTGTAGGTACAGGTGTCGTAGGAGGGAGTTACAACAAAGCTGTAATCGCCACCAAGAGAGGTGTATGCGATTACCGATCCCGAAGGGATGGCGGGCCGGCTTTCGATATTTTCCTTTGTGAGGAAAGTTCCGTTTGCAAGGGTGAACGTCGCATAGTATGCCGTGCTGCCTGCGCAGGCGGCGACCTCTTTATCCCATCCGGCGAAGGTGTATACCAGATTTCCCGAGCTTGCCTTTACGGGATCCTCGGGGATAACTACCGTATCACCCCAGTGGTAGGTGCGGGTGAGTATTACCTCGCCCTCGTCATCAAAGAACGTGATGCTGTAGATTACGTAAGCGGAGCTGTACGCGGCTGTGTAGGTAGCATTGCCGCAGCAGGGAACGACCTCGCTATCCCAGCCAAGGAAGGCATAGGTGTATACGTTATCCGATTCCTTAACGGGAGCGGCGGGAACGGTTATCTCATCACCCCAGTGATAGGTAGCCTCGGAGATTATATCACCGTTATCATCCTTGAAAATTACTGTGTACTCGATATATTCTGCGCTGTAGGTTGCCGTATAGGTAGCATCCGCGGAGCAGGTATCTTCTATCTCCTTGTCCCAACCAAGGAAGGTGTAGGTGTATACGTTGTCCGCTGGTTTAACAGGCTCGTCGGGTATGACCACGGCATCTCCCGCGGTATAGCTGCGCACCTCTATAAGACTGCCGTCGTAATCTCTCCATACGATAACGATTCCTTCTTCGACGCTGACGTATTGCGCGGTATATACGGCGTTACCGGCACACGCGGTGATCTCCTTGTCCCATCCTGAGAATACGTATCGGTAGGTGCCGTCAGAGGTGTCGGCAACGCTCGGGGGAGTCACCGCGTCACCCCAGTGATATTCAGAGGTAAGAATGGCCTCACCGTCTTTATCGAGGAATTGGACGGTATATACCACGTATTCGCTAGTGTAAACGGCGGTGTAGACGGTGTCACCGAGGCATTCGGTGATCTCCTTATCCCATCCCTCAAAGACGTAGCTGTATAGGTTGTCAGATGCCTTGACGGGATCATCGGGTACATCTACCGTGTCGCCGTAGTGATACGTGCCCTCGGATATAACGGTGCCGTCGGCGTCGACGAAGCTCACCTTATAGTTGATGTACTCCAGCCAGCTTGTTTTGTTAAGGTATTCGCTCGCCAGCCTCTGGAATGCGAGCATTTCCGTATCGGAGCGCATAGCCTCGGCCATATTCGTCTGCGTTTCATCAATCTCGGTATCGGGGTCGTCGTACTTGAAGTGAAGCTCGATGAACGTATCTATTCCAAGATACTTACCCGTGCAATTTCTTACGAACTCTACAGGCTGTCCTATCGGAGTCTCGCCGGTGATAGCCGCCCAGGTCATAACGAGATTGACGTATCCTGCGAGCAGGGTCGGGTGATAGCCGTCAGCGGCGCTGTTTGAAACGATAAAGGATTGCTTGTTGTATTCAAGCTCTGCGCCGAGTGGCTCGGTCTTGCCCGTCCATACGTCGTATACGGCGGCGCCCCAGTTTATCATAGCTACACCGTCGTCGGCGAGCATCTGTATATGCTTTTTCCACTCGTTGCCGTAGGTTGTCTGCGCATATACCTGGTTGTGAAGGGAATAGAAGAATTTAGTGTTCGGATTCTCCAAAAGGAAGATATCCATTATGCTCCTTATGTTGTTGTAGTATTGCTCGGCGGTCGTGTAGCCGGGAACGAGTATCTCCTGTAGCACCACGTAATCGTAGTTACGGTCTACGAGATCGGCAAGGTGATCGTGCCCGTCGTGGCTGCCGGCTGCGCATGAGCCGTCAAATATATCCGTCAGGTCGTGTGCGCCGAACACCCAGTCGGTGACGGTGACGTCGATGTCGTACTGAGTGCAAAGGCGCTTGAAGTAGCCGTTCTCCTTCGACGTACGGGTATCCTGACTGTAAACGTTAGAGGCGCTTTGCTCGATCAGGCCGCCGTAATAGGTATAAGAGCAGCCTGTAAAAAGTATTTTCTTTCCATCGAGGGCTGCAAGGTTTGAGCCGGGGGCAAAGGTGCCCCATTCCTTGGTCGCCGTTTTCTCATACACCGCGACGTAGGTAGCATCGCCCGAGCAGGTAAGCTCTACGTCCTTGTCCCAGCCGACGAATGTGTACTCAAAGTTTTCGTCTGCTTCCTTGGTACCGGGGGTGGGAATCGTAACGGTATCGCCCTCCCTATACGTTTGTGAGCTTATGATCGTACCGTCGGAATCGAGGAAGGTAACCGTATGGTTGCGCCAAGACGCCTTTCTGAGATACTCGTCGCAGAGCTGCTGTATTCCTCGCATATCCGCATCTGAGTTGAATATCTCCGTCATATTCGTCGTGGACTCATCAACGTCCGTTGTGTCGGTATTGTCGTATGTGTATTTTTCTTTGGTGAAGGTCGCAAGGCTGTACGTGCCGGTATAGTTTTTTACGAAATTATAGCTTTGACCGACGGCGGTCTCGCCCGTGATCGCACAGTATACCATGGTGGTGTAGATGTATCCTGTGAGCAGATTGGGGTATACGCTCGTTGCGCTCGTGGAAATTATAAAGGACTGCTTGTTGTAATCCAGCGTCGCTCCGGGCACTGCGGTGCGGCCCGTGTACACGTCCGTAACAAGTCCGCCCCAATCCACGACGGTAACGCCCTCTGCCGCGATAAGGTCGATGGATTCCTGCCAGGCTGAGTTCCAGTTGGTGTATACCGCGTTGGGTATTGCATAGATAATCTTTACGTCGGGATTAGCCTCGCGGAAGAGATCGATAGCCGTTTTGACCGTATTGTAATAATCCTCAGGGTCCGTGTAGCTCTCGTTTCCCTCCTGGAGCACTACGTAGTCAAATGATTTGTTCGTCATGTTATCGACATGGTTCGTGCCGGTGGTGTGACCGCTGCCTTTGCAGGTCTCACCGCTGAACAGCGCGGACAGGTTGTGAGAGGAAAATGTCCAGTCCACTACCGTAACGTCGGCTCCGTTAGCCTTGCAGAAGCGGTAGAAGTAACCCTTGTCACCGCTTCTTGTCGTATATTTGGTTACAGAGCCGCTCGTGTATTCTACTACACCGACTGAGTGTGTATAATTATTACCTACGAAAATTATCGTTTTTCCATCGAGCGCCGATGCCCCCTCTCCGGGAGCTAACAGATCGCTCTGCTCCTGTGTCTCGGTCTCTGCCGCATACGCAATTACGCCAACCGATATAAGTACCGTAAAAAGTATGGATAGGCAAACAACCATAAATAACAATCTTTTAAGCTTCATAAAAACCCCCAATCTACTCGCGCCTGCCGCGAATATCTATATCATAATTTTAACGCCCGATGCCGAGGGTGTAAATAGATAAAACCTATATATATGGATTTTTCCAAGCAAATCTTGACTTATTCCACCTCTTTATATATAATAAAGCGAGAAAGAGGTGCAAAATGAAGAACGCAATAAACAATCCCCGCCTGACGAAGGCATACCGCCACGCTACGGAGAATCCGTACTACATACGCGAGCGCGATACCCGCGCACTCGTAGTCAGAGTGGGCGATAAGGTAATATACGAAGAGAATGGCAGGCGCTTTACAAGCGCAAGCGGAGACGTCATATTTATTCCGGCGGGTGCGACCTATACGGCAAAGCCCGTCGGAGATAGAAACGAGTTTATGCTGGTACGATTCATCTCGGATGAGCCGGGCGAGTGGGAGCTCATGCACGTCGACGACATCGAGGAGGCTGCAGAAATACACCGCGAGCTGTGCCGTGCCTTGGTGTTCGACGACCGAAAGAGCCGTATGCGTCAGCTCTCGCTCTTTTACAAGCTTCTTTCTATAATTTCCGAGGGTGCCTGCGAGGAGAGCTATCTTCCCTCTCATAAGCTTGCGATGATCCGCCCAGCGCTCGACTATGTGGAGACGAACATTTTTTCACCCAAGCTCAAAATCGGAGATTTACACAGGCTTGTGCAATTATCTGACGTTTACTTCCGCGAGCTGTTCGTCGCCCATACCGGTATGACACCGCAGGCGTACGTCACCAAAAAGCGCATGGAATACGCAAGAGAGCTTATCGAGGCGGGAGGCGTCAGGATAAAGGACGTCGCCGAGATGGTCGGCTACACCGATTCGCTGTATTTCAGCCGCATATATAAAAAGCGCTACGGTCACTCTCCGAGGCTGACCAAAAATCAGGTATGTGAAAAAACCGAATGAGAAAACACGCTAAGGGGTAGAAATTTTGCCCTATTTATGCTAGAATAGTATTTACGAGCATATCGAGGAAGGAGAAGTGACGTGAAGCTTATAATCGCTGAGAAGCCGAGCCTTGCGCGCAACATAGTTGCAGGCATCGGAAAAATGGATAAGCGCGACGGCTATTTTGAAAATGCCGACTACATAGTTACCTGGGCGTTCGGTCACCTGTTCTCCCTTGTTGATATCGAGAGCTATACGGGAGCGGAGAATACCAAGTGGACGCTCGACAATCTCCCATGCTTCCCTGAGAAGTTCCGCTTTGAGCTTCGCGCAGAGGAGCGGCGCACGAAGGACGGTAAAAAGGTCAAAAGTGTAGACCCGGGTGTGAAAAAGCAGTTTGCGATAATAAAAACGCTCTGCAACCGTTCCGACGTTGACGCAATAATCAACGCGGGAGACGCAGACCGCGAGGGTGAAATAATCGTCCGTCTTTGTATAGACAACGCCCTTACGTCAACTAAGGCAACCTACCGCTTATGGCTACCCGACCAGACGCCCGAGACCGTTCGCCGCGCTCTTTCCGAGATGAAAAGCTCGAGCGAGTACGACCGCCTCGCATACGAGGGCTATGCACGCACCTATATTGACTGGCTTTACGGCGTTAATTTGACACGCTATGCCACTATAATGACGGGAAAGCTGCTGCGCGTCGGCAGAGTTATCGTTCCTATCGTCCGCGCTATCTATGAGCGCGATATGGAGATACGCGACTTCAAGCCCGAGAAGTACTACGTCATATCCTCGTCCGAGCGCACGCACGGAGAGCTTGTCGAGCTGACGGGTAAGACGAAATTCGCGGCGGCTGATGAGGCGGGGGCTGTGGCTCTCGCGGAGCTGTACAACACTACGGGCGCTGTCGTTGCATCCTCAAAGAGCAAGGAGGATAAGATACACCCCGGCAAGCTTTATTCTCTCTCCACGCTTCAGAACGTGCTTGGTAAGAGATATAAGATGTCAATGGCTGACAGCCTTGCGATAATACAGAAGCTTTATGAGGAGGGATATCTCACCTATCCCCGTACAAACTCGGAGTATCTTGCCACAGCGGAAAAGGATAAGATGCGTACGATAATCGCGAACGTCGCGAAGCTCGGCTACGCCGTTAAGTTCAAGGACTCGAAGCAGATATTCGACGACTCGAAGATAGAGTCGCACTCCGCACTTACCCCCACGTATAAAATCCCCGATAAATCCAAGCTCACCGAAAAGGAAAATCAGGTATATTCGACGGTGTTCCGCCGCTTCGTCGCGGTATTCTGCGCCGAGGACTGTATTGCGGAGAAGAGCGAGATAACGATAAGAGTCGGAGAGCATGAGGACTTTGTCTTAAAGGGCACGGTCATTCGCGAGCCGGGCTGGACCAAGTATGACGAATACACCTCGAGAGATAAGATACTGCCGAAGCTCGAGGTTGGCGAGGAGGTCAACGTACGCTTTGCTCCCGAGGAAAAGCAGACCACACCCCCGAAGCACTACACGATAGAAACTCTTAACAACTACCTCAAAAACCCCTTCAAATCCGACAAGGCAAAGGCGAAGGAGCTTGAGGAGTCGGGCGAGGTCGATGATGCTGAGGACTACCGAGCTATATTCGAGGGCTTGGAGCTTGGAACCGAGGCAACCCGAACGGGAATTATCGACAACGCAAAAAAGAGCGGCTATATAGACCTCAAAAAGGACGTATACACCATTCTCGACGGTGGCATACATCTTGTGCGGTCGATAGAGCAGCTCGGTATAAATATGGATAAGTACAAGACGAGCGAGCTTGGCAAGGCGCTCAAAAAGGTATTCCGCGGTGAGATGACGATAGATGAGAGCGTAAAGCTCGCGGAGGCGGAGATTGCCACGATATTCGGAGCTGTCGCAAAAAGGAATACCGCCCCGACGGATACCGGCAGCTATGGAGAAATCGTCGGTGCTTGTCCTCTCTGCGGCAAAAACGTAGTGCGCGGCACGCGCGGCTACGGCTGTATGGGATATACCGACGGCTGCGGCTTCAGAATGGGGCTATCCCTCTGCAAGCGCGATATACCGATATCCGAGGTCAAGCGCCTCTTCCGCGAGGGAAGGACGGCGATAATACCCGATTTTATATCAAAAACGGGAAAGCTGTTCTCGGCAAGGCTTAAGCTCGACGGCGGGCGCGTAGTATTTGACTTCAATTAGTGTAGCAGGCTGACGGACGGATGCATACTATGGAATGAGCGGAAAGAACCGCCATAGTAAAAATCCGGAGGAACATAATTTATGAACAACTGTCTTTGCCACATCTTCGACGACAACTGCACCTGGGTTATCATTCTCGCCATCGTGATAGTTTTCTGTTGCTGCTGCAACAACTAAGACAACAATTGTTTACAAAATTCATTCTAAATAGATGAAATTTAGCCTGAGAGCGAAGAAAGCCACATTAAGCTTCTATCACTCTCAGGCGTTTTTATTAACTGTTTTTCAGCTTTGTCTTATCCACTCCGACAAGCGGTGATACGAACCCCTCGCCCGCCGTTGAGGATATATCGCAGGCTATTATCCTGTTTTTATATACGAGCAGATTTACGTATACCGCGCCGTCGTAATCGTAATTCTCAACCTCGTATACGTAGTGCGTTATTCTTTTGCCGACGTATTTCGAAAGGTCAAGCCCCTGCGCCTTCTGTATCTCGTTGTAGCCGGCTATCACACGGTCGAAGCTCTCGGGGGCACTAAAGTTCTCTGTGGTCTTCGGCTCATCCTTAACCATAACGCCGAGGCTCTCTATAAACTCCACCCTGTCCTCGTTATTTTTCATTCCGCCGTAGTTGACCGTATCTCCCTCTACCGATGCATATACGGCATCGCTGCCGCTGATATTAACGAGAGTAATCAGTAGTGCAAGTGTTGCCACTATAAGTATAAGAAACCTGAGCGTCGACGCCCTCACAGAATATATGAACATAAAAACCTCCGGGAGTTATCCTACTTCAAGATATTCCCGGAGGGCTTATTATATTCCAAAACAAAGGCTTTTTCCGAATTTAGCTCACAAGGACAGCCGTACTTATTCCCCGGTTCTATCCGAGCGAACAAGCCCCTTAGCCTTGACAACTAGGAATAGCGCCGCCGCAAAGCCCGCGCACAAAAGAAGCACCGAGCATATCCAATACCAAGGATTTGTCGGTAGCGTTGCCGCCGTATATCCCGCGTCCTTCGCCGTAGAGATAAACGCAGTAGGTATAGAGCCTACGATAAAGCCGATGATTGCAAAGTAGGTGCCACGATTGTATTTTTTGAGCAGCACCTTCATTATCACCGATATTCCTATAAAGCCTACTATAATGCCAAGACCTACAGCCACAAGAACGAGAAATGCCGTGAGCATATTCTGTCCCTTTAAGAAATGCTGAGTTATCAGCTGTATAATCGGGTTATAGTACCCGAGGATAAGAAGTATCATGCTGCCCGAGATGCCGGGTATAACCAGCGCGGCAGAGCCAAGCATACCGACAAGGAAGAGCAGCACGTATCCGCCGAAATTAAGGTTAAAAAGGTCTACATCAGCACCCGTAGGCACAAAAATCATCGCAAGCGCTATAAGCGCAGGGAGCGTAAAAGCCACGGCGTTCGCCGGCTTTATTCTTCCCTTCACCTTATCGGTTATAGAGAACATTCCTCCGAGCGCAAGACCTACGAAGAGCGATACGGTGGGTAGCGGAAACGCCTCAAGCGCCCAGCCGAGCGGGTAAAGCAGCGATACCGCACCGACACAAAGCCCGAGGAATATCGGCAGCAGTGTTTTTATGCTCTTGACGGGAGTCTTAAAGATATCCGCTATCGCACCTATAAGGCGCTCGTAAATTCCGAATATCGCCGCCATGGAGCCGCCCGAAAATCCGGGTATGATAAACGCAACTCCTATGCCGTAGCCCGCGAGAGCATCAATTAAAAAACCCTTCACACCACGGCGCGCCGCCTCGCCCCCGAGATGGGCTGTATCCTCACCGTTATTTGATATGGGTGTCGGCTTTACCTCGTCAAAAGCGTCACCCGTGTCCTTTTTTTCTTCCATAAAAGCCTCACAAAATCACTGTTGTTATCAATCGCGGAGCGCCTTGATAAGAGAGAACACTTCTCTTGCCGCAGCCCGCATATTTTCCTTAGCGTTTTCCTTGTCCATAGCCTCCGCGAGCGCCATAGGAGAGCGCAGTATCGGGAATATTGCATCAATTCCGTATCCGTGCAGCTCCTCAGAGCCTGCGAGTGCCGAGCCTGCAAGAGCTATAACGGGCTTACCGAGTGACTTAGCAACCGCGGCAACACCGACGGGCAGCTTACCCATAGCGCTCTGCGCGTCCATTCTTCCCTCACCCGTGATAACGATATCGGCATCGCGTATTTTTTCACGAAGGCCAACCCTTTCGATAATCAGCTCAACGCCCGACGAGAGCGTAGCTCCGAGATAATTTACGAGCGCGAAGCCGAGGCCTCCCGCAGCACCCGCACCGGGCATATCGGCATCTGCCGTGGGAATTATCCCTTGAGTTAACGTCGCAAGCTTAGCGAGATAGCCGTCGAGAAGCGGCTTTGTAATTTCGGTAGCGCCCTTCTGTGGGCCGTATACGTAGGTAGCGCCATTCAGTCCGCAGAGCGGATTTTTAACGTCCGACGCTACAAAAAATCTGCACTCGGGTATCAATTTATCAACACCACGGGTGTCAATTTCGGCAAGCCTTGCAAGTCCCGCGCCGCCGCGAGGTATCTCGTTGCCCTCCTCATCGAGGAAGCGGTAGCCGAGCGCCCTCAGCATTCCGACACCGCCGTCATTCGTAGCAGAGCCGCCGATACCTATTATGAAATTACGCACACCCCTTCGCGCCGCGGAGAGTATCAGCTCTCCTACACCGTAGGTATCGGTCATCATCGGGTCGCGCTCAGCGTCGCTGACAAGAGTAATTCCTGCCGCCGCAGACATCTCTATTACCGCACTGCCACCGGGTAAAAGACCGTAGGTAGCGGTTACAGTCCTGCCGAGAGGATCGGATACGGCAGCCTCGGCATAGCTTCCGCCGCACGCCGCAACCATAGCCTCGACAGTACCCTCGCCGCCGTCGGCGACCGGGCATATAACAGTTATTGCATCGGGGTATATATCCTTGATACCGAGTGCCGCAGCCTCAGCCGCCTCGGTGCAGGAAAGACTACCCTTAAAGGAATCTATCGCAAGTACAACCTTCATAGCTAACCCCCGTCAATGACTAATCAAGCAAGCCCATATTCTCGGCAAAGGCGAGCGGTATCCTGAGATTGCCGCGCCCCGTACCGAGGGCAATATCGGGCTTGTTTTTGCCGTGGAAATCGCTTCCGCCCGAGGGCATAAGCCCGAACTCCTCGGCTAAGGAGGCGGACAGCACGGTCTCCTTCTCGTCATACTCGGAATAAAGCACCTCCACAGCCTTAAGTCTGCCCCGTGTCGAGCTAAGCAGCTCGCGAAGGCGCTCCTCACCAATATTCAAAAGCGGGTGCGCAAGCACGGACACCGCACCTAGGCTCTCTACAAAATCAATGCAAGCCTCGGTAGAAATATACTTAGGCTCGCGGTAAAAGGGTCCGCCGCTGTACAGTATTCTGTCAAAGGCATCGCCGCGCGAGGTGGCGTATCCGCACCTGACAAGCTCGGTTGCCACGTGTGCGCGATTGATTATGCCCTGCACACCGGCATAGATGCGCTCAGGCTCAATGAGATAGCCCGCGGCTAAAAGATCGCTCACCAGCTTGTCCATAGCCAGGCGCTTGTGCTCCCTGACCTCGTCCATAAGCTCGCTGACTGTGAAAAACTTATCCTCCCTGACGCCGAGCGCCACAAGGTGAAGCTCCGTCCCATGATAGTCGGTAGAAAACTCTATGCCCGATATAGCCTTGACGGTACTCCTACGCGCCGCCTCGAGAAGCTCGGGCACGCCTCCGAGCGTATTGTGGTCGGTCAGAGCAACGGCATATAGCCCACACCTCTCTGCTTCAGCTATAAGCTCCGCGGGAGAAAGCGAGCCGTCGGAAAAGTTGGTATGAGTATGCAAATCGCAGAATTTGCCACTATTTGTCAATAAATCTTTACATATTTGCATATAGTCATTACCTTTTGTGCAAAATCAAGCTCGTATATAAAACTTATTATCAGAGAAGAATCTCTGCCTTATCATCGCCGTACGCTATTCTGTCACCAGAGATGATGATAGAATCCTGGTATGCAAGGAACTCCTTTACGCCAGAAAACGGAGCCTCGTAATTCTCCACTATTGCCTTTGCGCGCTCAGCACCGTCCGAGAGAAGAAGCCTCATCATGGTTATCTGCCATGCGGCACACTTAACGCAAGCCTCATCGGGATTTACGAGATAATAATTCGCGCCGTGGCTGGTTCCCTCGGCACCCGCGGAATAAGGATGCACAACCGGCATGAAGGACGAAAGATCACCCATATCGGTGCTGCCCGTGCTGTAGGTTTCGCTGATTACGAAGGTCTCGCCGGGGCAAAGAAGCTCGTACGCCTCCTTAGCGAGATTAAGCATATCTCTTGAATTTTTAAGAGGTGCGTATCCTGGAAGGTCTATTATCTCGACGTTCGCGCCGAGCGAGAGCGCCGCACCCGTGAGAGCGCGGTTGATACGCTTATTCACACCGGATATAGCATCAAAGCTCATACCTCTTACGTAGGTCTCAATAGTTGCGGTCTCGGGAATTGCGTTTACCATAGCGCCACCCGAGGTGATTATGGGATGGAATCTGATACAGTCATTATCGCGGAAGGTCTCGCGTATAGCGTTAACGGCATTAAGACCCTGAGATGCCGCATAAAGCGCGTTCACACCGTTCCAGGGGCTACCGCCTGCGTGCGCAGCCTTGCCCTTATATATAACAGTCTTCGCGATACAGCCAACCGAGCCGAGAAGCGAGGTGTACCCCTTTGCCGTATGAACCATAAACGCGAGGTCGACGTCATCGAAATAGCCTCTGTGAGCAAACTCGCTCTTACCGCCGAGGTACTTTATCACACCCCGCTCGCGTAGCTCGCTGCGGTAGCCTATCTCGAGCAGCTCCTCTGCGGGAACGGCGCACAGCTTTATTCTACCGGACAAGCCGTCGAGCATGCCCGGCTCTTTAAGAGCCGCGGCTATACCGAGCAGCGCCGCACACTGAGCGTGGTGACCGCAGGAATGAACTGCGCCCGTCTCCTTATCGCACTCGGGGTGACCGGGGCATATTACCGAGTCAAGCTCCGCGAGAATCAGGAGGGTGGGTCCATCGCGCCCCGTATCAACAGTGGTATAAAAGCCGGTTATATCCTCGGGGCGGACAAGCTCGTAGCCAAGCTTCTCAAACTCTCCCGCAAGGTATGCCGTGGTCTTGACCTCTCTGTAACCCGTCTCGGGGTTATTCCATATATATCTCTCGGCTGCAAGTATCAAATCCCTATGCTTCTTTACAGCAGAAAAAATCTTATCAGTCATTTTAATCTCCTTGATGAGCTTTATTATCTACACTCTATCTTACCACACGCGGGGCGGCAAATCAAGAGTTTTATTTAAGATGCACGCGCGCTTAAAGTTTTATGCGCCGAAAAAATATTACGGGGCGGTATTGACTTTACAAAAGTACTATGGTATAATCGAGTAGTAAATCTCTCATTGGAGGTCGATAAAGATGAAGCACATCAAGACTATTGAGACTAAGAATCTTTGCGAGAGCGCAAAGAAGGGCGGATGCGGCGAGTGCCAGACTTCCTGCCAGTCTGCTTGCAAGACCAGCTGCGGCATTGCTAATCAGCAGTGCGAGAGCAAGAGCAAGTAATAAATTGCCGCCTCTTGGGGCGGCATTTTTTATGAAATTTTCTCTTAGGAGTAACTAATGATACATCAGTACAAGCTTAACGGATACAATATCGTTCTCGACGTATGCTCGGGAGCTATCCACGTGGTGGACGACGTTGCCTACGATATTATCGCACTCTATAAGGAGCTTCCGCGCGAGGAAATAATCCGCACGATGAAGGATAAATACCTCGGCCGTGACGGCATCACCGGGGAGGATATCGAGGAATGCTATCTTCAGGTCGGCGAGCTTGTCGCGGCGGGAAAACTCTTCTCTCCCGACACCTTCGAGCCTATGGCGGGTAAGCTGAAGGAAAAGACCTCGGGCGTTATCAAGGCGCTCTGCTTACATATCGCGCACACCTGCAACCTCAACTGCTCCTATTGCTTTGCCAGCCAGGGCAAGTACCACGGTGAGCGCGCCGTTATGAGCCTCGAGGTGGGTAAGCGTGCGCTCGATTTTCTCGTCGAGAATTCGGGAACGAGAAGGAACCTTGAGGTTGACTTCTTCGGCGGAGAGCCGCTTATGAACTTCGAGGTTGTAAAAGAGCTCGTAGCTTACGCGAGGTCGATTGAGAAGGAAAAGGGCAAGAACTTCCGCTTCACCCTCACCACGAACGGCGTTCTCATCGACGATGACGTGATAGAATTTGCAAACCGCGAGTGCCACAACGTCGTTCTCAGTCTTGACGGGCGCAAGGAGATACACGACCGCTTCAGAGTGGACTATGCCGGTCATGGAAGCTTTGACCGAATTGTGCCGAAGTTCAAGAGGCTCGTCGACTCTCGCGACGGCAAGGGCTATTATATGCGCGGCACGTTCACCCACGCAAACCCCGATTTCCTCGAGGATGTAAAGGTTATGCTCGACCTCGGCTTTAACGAGCTTAGCATGGAGCCTGTGGTATGCGCCCCCGGCGACCCCGCCGAGCTTACCGACGAGGATATGGAAATCGTTAAGGAGCAGTATGAGAAGCTCGCAGAGCTTATGCTCGAGCGGCACAGGGAGGGGCGTCCCTTCACCTTCTATCACTATATGATAGACCTGACCGGCGGCCCCTGCATCTATAAGAGAATTTCCGGCTGTGGCTCGGGAACCGAGTATATGGCGGTTACCCCATGGGGCGACCTCTATCCCTGCCACCAATTTGTCGGAGAGGAAAGGTATAAGCTCGGAAATATATACGACGGTGTAACCAACACGTGCGCTCAGTGCGAGTTTGCAGAGTGCAACGCCTACGCAC
>CAYZZJ010000032.1:0-15510 GCA_964482885.1 uncultured Ruminococcus sp.
AGTTGAGGAGGAGGGCGCATTCGGTAGCGACTATGATGCAGATGCTACGTATCCCAACGTATCCGCTTCCGTAGCAGTTCCGTCTGACACCACTCAGTCGATCACCCTTTCTGCTAACGGAATGAACGTTGAGGTTCCTGTTTCCGCGCTTCCCACGGGCACGACGAGCGTTTCTCTCGTATATTCTACGCCTAGCATTGACGTAACGAATAATACCGTTAACTACAGTTCTGTTGAACTTGTTGACCAGAACGGTGACGTTATTGATCTTGAAGGCAACACAGAGGTTATTGCCGTTACCCTTCCCGCGCAGACTGCTTTTGCTGCCGGCGAGATCGTTTACATTTATCATGACGGCGAGTATGTAGACATGGCGACCGTTGCTGCTGACGGAACAATTTCTTACGAGGCGGCTCACTTCTGTGAGGTTGTTGTTTCTAAGGAATATAACGGAGAATATGTCGAGGTAAGCGATGCAAACAGCTTTGCTAACGGCGGCGCATTCAAACTGACAAATGATATTGCGGCTGATAACGGTATTACGATTCCCACAGGTGTTACCACCATTGTTGATTTGAACGGTTATACCATCAATGCTGAAGGACAATTCATTTCAAACGGCGGTAATTTGATTATAAAAGGTACCGGTGTTATAAATGCAAAACAGATCAACAACCAATGTGATGAAGAAAACGCAGTAACACTTACACTTGAAAAAGGTGTAACATTGAATACAAGTGGAAGCTTGTATGCAATAAATAACGACAAAGAGACTATCGTTATTAATGGTGCAACCATCAATCACAGCGGCTCCAACTATGCAATTATCAATTATGGTACAACAACCATTAACGATGCTACAATTTCCAGTAGTACAGGCGTAATCGAGAATGTAATGGGTACTACCACGATCAACGACGGTACGTTTACCCATAGCGGCTCTATGTACTCTGTCATTCATCAGATGTACGATGGCGAAACCATTATCAACGGTGGTACTTTCATCCAGAATGGAAGCGATCCACTCGCAATCGTTGAGTATGGCGGCAAACTGACCGTTAACGGTGGTACGTTCGATGCTACTTCTATGTTCTGCGGTTTAGATGATGTTACCGTCAATGCCGGTGTGTTTAAGAATAACGCAACGATCGTTGACTATATCAAAAACATTAGCAGTATAGTTGCTGCAACCAGCACCGCAACTACCAATGATGACGGTTCTGTAACCGTAGCTGCAAACTAATATTAAAAATTAAAAAGCAAAAGACGATAGCCAAGCTTGCGGCTATCGTCTTTTCTTATTAAAACGACTATTATGGTTTACATATATAGCTTTTGTAGCTTTGGAAATCACAATTCTCTCTTATACCTTGCGGGGGAGATGCCCATATGCTTCTTGAATGCTCTTGAATAATACGAGGCGCCCGCGAAGCCTGAGCGAAGCGCAAGCTCCGCTAGTCACCATGAGCGCGGAGCCTTACATAAATAAACATACCCAAGTAATTAAAATTAAATTTCAAGCTTCTCAATAAGAAACCGCACATTCCGTAAAAGAATGTGCGGTTTCTTCTATTATTGTAAATAAAGGTTGCTGTTTTTTTCACTGTTACTGTATAGTCTCGAGCCTTATCATATTCGTGTTGCCGGGCTTGCCGTTTATGCGACCGCCGGTAAGCACCACGTTATCACCCTTGACAAGATGCCTTATACGCTTTGCCTCCTCGAGGGCGCGGTAGAATAAGACGTCAATCGAGTTGTACTCCTCGCTGAGGACGGGGGTAACACCCCAGCTGAGGTTAAGCTTTCTCCAGGCACGGGGATTGGTAGTAAGACCAATTATATCAACCGGAGCGCGGAAGCGGCTGACCATTCTCGCAGTCTGTCCGCTGACCGAGCTGACTACGATGCACTTTGCACCGGTGTCTACAGCCATAGCGCAGGTAGCGTGCGAAACCGCATCGAGGTTATTGCGTATGCGGAATTCGGTTGTGAGGAACCACTGCTTATAGTCAATGCCGCGCTCGGTGAACTCGGCTATCTCGGACATATTCTGCACAGCCTCGACGGGGTATTTTCCAACTGCGGTCTCACCCGAGAGCATAACGGCAGACGAGCCGTCATAGACAGCGTTCGCAACGTCGGAAATCTCAGCACGGGTGGGGCGCGGGTTATGAATCATGGACTCCAGCATCTCGGTTGCGGTGATAACTCTCTTGCCGAGAAGGCGGCACTTCTTGATTATATATTTCTGCACGGCGGGAACCTCTACGAAGGGTATCTCGACACCGAGATCTCCTCTGGCAACCATTATGCCGTCGGCAACCTTGCATATTTCCTCAATATTCTCAACGCCCGAGCGGTTCTCTATCTTTGCTATGACGTCTATCTGCGAGCCGCCGTTCTCATCGAGGAAATCACGCACCGCGCGTATATCTGCCTCGCAGGAAACGAAGGACGCGGCAACGAAGTCGACCTCCTCCCTTATACCGAAGAGAAGATCCTGACGGTCCTGCTCGCTCAGATATTCCTGCTTCAGAACCTTACCCGGGAAGGACATGCTCTTCCTGTCCGAAAGCTCGCCGCCTGCAACCACGGTGCATTTGATATCGACACCCGATACCTCCTCAACACGGAATACGACAAGACCGTTATTCAAGAGTATCGTATCACCCGGAGCAAGCTCCTCGCCAAGCTTTGAATAGCTAACCGAAACGCGGCTTTCATCACCTATAACGTCATCGGTAGTAAAGGTAAAGCTGTCACCGTCCGCAAGCGTGATCTTCTTATCGCGGAAGGTTTTTATTCTATATTCGGGGCCCTTGGTATCAAGCATTATTGCGATCGGCATACCGAGTCTGTCGCGTACTCTCTTAACGAGATCCATCTTTTCCTTATGCTCCTCGTGAGCACCGTGAGAAAAGTTAAGTCTTGCGACGTTCATGCCCGAGAGGCACATCTTCGTCAACGTTTCCTCGTTATCGCAGGCAGGGCCTATTGTACAAATTATCTTCGTTTTTCTCATTATACTTCCTCCGATGGAATATCCCGATATATTCTAGCACAAAAGATTTCGGTATTCAATACTCTTTATAAAATTTTGCCCGTGCAGAGGCTAATTTTATACGCAAAATAAGAAAATTCAATATAGCCTTGAAAACGGTCAAGCTTTATGCTAAAATAATATAATAAACAACGCACTCGCGACTATGGAAGGTGTATTGCTATGAGAGTAGTTATAAAAATCGGCACGTCAACGCTAACATATGCGAACGGCTCCGTTAATATCAGGCGTATGGCTATGCTCTGCCGCGCTGTAAGCGACATCAAGAATGCAGGCAACGAGGTTATTATAGTTTCCTCGGGTGCAATAGGCATGGGTGTCGGAAAGCTGCATCTGCCAAAGAAGCCTACCGATATAGCAATGAAGCAGGCAGCTGCCGCTGTCGGTCAGTGTGAACTGATGTACATATACGACAAGGAATTTTCCGAGCATAACCACACGGTGGCGCAGATACTCCTCACAGCACCCGACCTCGAGTGCGAGGACAGACACGCAAAGTTTGATGCGACGGTCAACAAGCTGCTTGAGCTGTCTGTAATCCCGATCATTAACGAGAACGACACCATAGCAACAGAGGAGATAGAGTTCGGTGACAACGACACCCTATCCGCAAGGATTGCCGCGAGTGTTGGTGCTGACCTTTTGGTTCTGCTTTCGGATATAGAGGGTCTTTACACCAAGGATCCGAGGAAGCACCCCGATGCAACGCTGATCCCCGAGATAAGAGCGGTTACCGACGAGATAATGGCACTCGGCGAGGGTGCGGGAAGCGCGCTCGGAACGGGCGGAATGCAGACGAAGCTCCGCGCGGCGAGAATAGCTAACGCGGCGGGCTGCGATATGATTATCACCAACGGTGCATATCCCGAAAGGTTGTACAAGGTTCTCGACGGAGAGCCTGTAGGAACAAGATTTTACTCTGCAAAGGCTTGAAAATGAAAACAACTATTGACATATTGAGAGATGCGAAGCTCGCCGAGAAGAAGATGAGCGATATAAGCGGCGAGGCTATCAACCTTGCGCTCAGGTATATGGCAGAGGAGCTTATCCTCGCCAAGGACGAAATACTCGCGGCAAACGCTCTCGACTGCGAGGCGGCGCGCGGAATTATCGGTGACGTTATGATAGACCGCCTGCGGCTTGACGAGGGCAGGATACGCGGCATGGCGGACGGTATACTCGACGCTATGGCTATTCCCTCTCCCTTAGGCAGCGTTATAGATACCGTAAAGCGCCCCAACGGACTTGTGATTGAAAAGACTGTCGTTCCGATGGGTGTTGTGGCAATAATTTACGAGTCGCGCCCAAACGTCACCTCCGATGCTGCTGCCCTTTCGATAAAGAGCGGCAACGTATGCATACTCAGAGGCGGCAAGGAGGCTTACCGCTCGGCAAGAGCTATAGTTGATGCGCTGACGCGCGGCGTCGTTCGCGCAGGACTGCCTGAGTGTGCCGTACAGCTTATTGACGACACCACAAGAGCGAGTGCTACCGAGCTTATGCGCGCAAGAGGCTACGTCGACCTTCTTATCCCGAGGGGCGGCAAGGGTCTTATATCTGCCTGCGTTGAAAACGCTATAGTTCCCGTAATAGAAACGGGAACGGGAATTTGCCATATCTTCGTCGATAAGAGTGCCAATCAGGAAAACGCACTTAATATTATCGAGAACGCAAAGACACAGCGCCCCTCGGTATGCAACGCCATGGAGGTCTGCCTCGTTCATAAGGACGTTGCCGAGGAATTTCTCCCCAAGCTCTTTGACAGGCTTGTCGCCGGCAGAGCTGCGCGCGGACTTACCCCGGTCGAAATATTCGCAGACGAGAGAGCAATCAAGATTATCGACGTTACCCCTGCTACGCCCGAGAGCTTTGACACGGAGTTCCTCGACTACAAAATGGCGCTTGCAATCGTAGACAGCGAGGACTGTGCTATAGCGCATATATCCGAGCATTCCACGCACCACAGCGATGCTATTCTTACCGAGGACGGCGAGGTAGCCGAGAGGTTCGTGCGCAGCGTTGATTCTGCGGCGGTGTACGTAAACGCATCGACTAGATTCACCGACGGCGGTGAGTTCGGTCTCGGCTGTGAAATGGGTATTTCCACACAAAAGATGCACGCCCGCGGTCCTATGGGAATATGCGAGCTTACCACGTACAAATACATCGTGCGCGGCACGGGACAAACGAGATAAAGGAGCAAGTAATATGGATATAGGATTTATAGGCTGCGGAAACATGGGCGGCGCGCTCGCCCGCGCAGTATCGAGAGTTTCAACCGTTAAGGTATATCTTTATGACAAGGACGCCGATCGCGCCGCTAAGCTTGCGGGTGAGATAGACGGACGCGCAGTCGAGCTTAAAAAGATAGCGAAATGCGATTATATCTTCCTTGGAGTTAAGCCCGGTATCATAGCAAGCGTTGCCGAGAGCCTTCGCGATATTATATCCGAGCGCACCACTCTTATTACCATGGCGGCAGGCGTTTCTATCGAGGCGCTTGAGACGGCGCTCGGCAAAAAGCATTCAATAATAAGAATAATGCCCAACACGCCCGTGGCTTACGGACGTGGCATGATCCTTTATACCCTCTCCGAGCAGGTAGACAATAATACCGTCGCTCAGTTCCGCGACTTTATGAAGTTCGCAGGCACGCTCGACCTTATCCCCGAGAGGCTGATTGATGCAGGCTCGGCAGTTTCGGGCTGCGGACCCGCGTTCGTATATATGTTCATCGAGGCGCTTGCGGACGGCGGAGTTGCTGCAGGTCTTCCCCGCGATAAGGCTATGCAGTATGCTGCCGAGACGGTGCTTGGTGCGGCTACGGTGGTGCTTGAGTCGGGTAAGCACCCCGGCGAGCTTAAGGATGCAGTCTGCTCGCCCGGAGGAAGCACGATCGAGGGTGTTCTTGCTCTCGAGGGCGGCGGTATGCGCGGCGTAGTATCCGATGCCGTTCTTGCGGCGTATGAGAAAACAAAAAAGCTCGGAAAGTAATTTACAACGAAAACTTTCAAAAGCCTAAAAAAGCCTAAAAAAGTTTCAAAAAGTTTCAAAAAATAGAAAAAAACTCTTGCAATTTAGCTTTTGCTATGCTATAATATTGCTTGCTGATTTAGATTATCAAATAAATTAAGATAAATTTTAGCCTTTTGGGCTAGATTTGGAGGTGTCAAAAATGGCTAAGTGCAGCATCTGCGGTAAGGGCGTGACATTCGGTCATAACGTTTCTCACTCTAACCGTAAGACCAACAGAACCTGGAAGCCTAACATCCGTAAGGTAAAGGCAGTTGTTGACGGTACTCATACCACCGTTGCGGTTTGCTCCCGTTGCCTTCGTTCCGGAAAGGTCGAGCGTATATAACGCATCAAAAACTCCGCTGTATGAGCGGAGTTTTTTGTTATACAAATACAATATGAAAACAAGAATTGCAATAGTCGACACAAGAATGCCCGGCGCATACCAAAAGCGGCTTATGATGCACGGCTGGCACGTCATAGCTCTGCCGCCCTGCCCGAGGCTCGGAGATGCGATAGCATCTCACCCCGATATGCTGATAGCATCGGTTGGAGGCGAGATGGTTACAAGCGCGGATTACTGCGAGGTGGCGGCGTGTGCTATCTCGGAGATATACGATAATCTGCACGTGAAGTTTCACTTCACCTCGGATATACACGGCAAGGATTATCCCTCCGACGTGCTTTTCAACTCGCTCACCCTCGGTGATAAGCTGTACGGAAGGCTCGACAGCCTCTCTCCTTACTTACTTAAGTTCGCGCGCGACAAGGGCTTGACACCCGTTAACATGAAGCAGGGCTACCCTGCCTGCACCGTGCTTAAGCTCTCCGAGGGTGCCGTTATAACCGCTGACGAGGGCGCGGCAGAGGTGCTGAGGGCGAGCGGCGTGCGCGTATATATGATAGAGCGAGGCGGCGTTAGCCTGCCGCCGTATGAGTATGGCTTTATCGGCGGTGCGGCGGGTAGATGCGGTAGCACCGTATATTTTATAGGCAACCCCGCGACGCACCCATCGTGGAATGAAATAAAATCCGCGCTTGATAAAGAGGGCTTATCCTTCGTCGCGCTCGGCGACGGTCCCCTCCTCGACCTCGGCGGTATCATTTTTGCCGAGGGCGACGTTAATTAAAACAATAACCGCAGGCACGAACAGTATACCCACAATACCGAAGAGCGAATAGCCGACGTACAGCAAAAGCAGGCTTAAGAGCGGGTGTATCCCGAGGTGCTTGCCTATTATTCTCGGCTCGGCAAGCTGGCGTATCAGCTCGTATGCGAAAAACAGTATGATAAGTCCTATGCCTACGCCGACCTCTCCGAAGGCAAGCTCGTACAAGCCCCACGGAATAAGCACCGTGCCGACGCCGATTACCGGAAGGACGTCGAGTGCAGAGATAACGAATGCCAAAAGCAGAGCGTAGGGACGCCCGAGAAGGAGAAGTCCCACGAGCATAATAACGAAGGTCATAAGCATGAGTATAAGATAGGAGCGCAGGTATCGCACTCCAACCGAAAATGCGCCACTCTTAATCCCCTTTAAGAAGCGGTACACCGGGGCGGGCGTGATGCGTGCGACGGCTGAATTGATCCCTTCAAGGTCAAGGGCGAAATATACCGATGCAATAACCGTTATCAAAATAAACAGAAGAATTTTAGGCACGGCGCCCACCCAAGAGCTGATCGCCTTACCGAGTGCCGTGGCAACAGATATAAGAAGCTCGTAAAACACGTCACCGAGTCGGTCACCGAAGGTGTCGAAAAAATTATTAATTATGCCCGCAGAGGTTATTCGGTCTACAAGGTCGCGCAGGGCGTTCCCGTTACCAAGCCCCGATAACAGACGCCAAAGCTCCGAGGAGATCGCCCATACGAGAAGGCATACGATACCAATGACGGTAAGCGATATAAGCACTGCCAGAATGGCGCGCAAAACGCGCCTTGGAATTTTGATTTTTTTGCCGATTGACTCGGCGGCGGGGCGGACGGCAAACGCCAACGCCCACGCAAGAAGGAACGGAAGTATTACTAAAAAGAGGTGCTTGAAGAACAGAAAAAGCAGCGCACCGCCGCCTATTATAAGAGCGACGACATACGCCGCAAGTCTGATTTTTCTCTCATCCATATACACCCCTCCCGTTTTTATTCAAGTATAACTCAGCTAATTAATTTTTATACCTATAAGGAGAATATTATGGTAATTATCGAAATGGAAAACGGCGCAAAAATCGAGATAGAGCTTTATCCCGAGGCGGCGCCCATCACTGTCGCAAACTTCGAGAAGCTCGTTGGTGAGGGCTTCTATGACGGGCTTACCTTCCACAGAGTTATCCCGGGCTTTATGATTCAGGGCGGCGACCCCCTCGGCAACGGCATGGGCGGCGCAAAGAACAACATCAAGGGTGAGTTCCGCGCAAACGGCGTTAAGAACGATATCAAGCACGTTCGAGGCGTTATCTCCATGGCGCGCTCCTACGACCCCAACTCTGCATCCTCGCAATTCTTTATCATGCATGCAGATGCTCCGCATCTTGACGGTCAGTATGCAGCGTTCGGCAAGGTCGTATCCGGAATTGAAGCGGTAGATGAAATAGCATCTATCCCCACCGACTTCCGCGACAAGCCTAAAATCGCCGTAAGAATCAAGAAGGCTTACCTCGCTTAATTTTTGCTATAGATAAAAGCAGGACACCACGAATTCGGTTGGTATCCTGCTTTTTGTTGTGTTTTGTTTACGTTTTCGCCCTTCCGGCAGCCGTCGGGCTTCTTCCCGACAGCCGCATCGAAGCTCCTTCGGATTATGCCTTAGCGTACCTTGCAACTATTTTTCTCATCTCGGGCAGAGCCTTTTCCATATCGCTGACGAGCTTGAACTGGTTGCGCGCGCGGTCAAGGTTATGTCCGGGTCTGTGAGTTCTGAAATACACGTCGCCGTTGAGGTAGTCTGCAAGGAAGCGGATACCAACCTCGTAGGTCATCATGATCGCTCCTATGGGAAGCAGCTCGATCTCGGCGGGAGTAAGTCCGCCCTTAGTGCCCTCGATAAAGCCCTTGGTATAAAGCTCGAACAGCTCTATATCGAAGTTGACCTTTGTGAGATCTGCCTCGTCCTCAAGCGCGGTGGTTGCACCGAAGCGTATGGAGTCACCGAAATCGTTGACGGAATAGCCTGGCATTATGGTATCGAGGTCAACCACGCAAAGCGACTTGCCCGTGGTCTTATCAAAGAGAATATTATTGAGCTTGGTATCGTTATGGGTAACGCGCAGAGGGAGCCTTCCCTCTATTCTTGCGTCTTCAAGGGTGTGAGCAAACTGCTCGCGCGCCTTAGCAAACTCAACCTCGGCTCCAACCTCAGAAAGTCGTCCGCAGGCATCGAGCTTCACAGCATCCATAAGCTGTCTGTATCTATCGGGAGTGTTATGAAAATTGGGTATAGTTTCGTGAAGGGTGTCGGCGGGATAATTCCTGAGCATGTACTGGAAGTTACCGAAAGCAACCGCACTGTCATAGAACTGCTCGGGGCGCTCAACCTTATCGTAGCTTAAGGAATTGGTTACGTAAGTAAGAAGTCTCCAATACTCTCCGCGGTTATCGACAACGTAGGTCTTACCCTCAAGCGAGGGAATAAGATTGAGAACCTCGCGCTCGGGGTCTCCGCCCTCACGCTCGATCTCTGCTCTTATGTACTCGGTGACGCTCGCATAGTTTTCCATAAGCTCGGGAGGATTTTTGAACACCGACTTATTAATCTTCTGCAGCACGTACTCGATAAAGCTGCCGTCGGGACGCTTACATTTTATGAGTCTGGTATCATTGATATGCCCGTTACCGAAGGGCTGTGCGGATACGAACGCACCCTCTACCTTAAACTTTTCTACGATGAGCTCAACTACGCTTTTCAACTGCAATTCCTCCTTCATTAATCCAAGCAGACCCGCACCGATTATTCCGGCATCGTTTCTGTACTTGGCAATTTCTACACGGGTACGCGAATTTTCGGTTCCAAACGAGGTATACTTAAGTCTCTCTCTTACCGGCATAAGAAGATTGTCTCCCTCGCCGGATATTCCGCCTCCGATACAAACGACCTCGGGCTGGAATACGTTTATGATGTTTGAAATGCCTATTGCGAGATAATTTACAAAATCGTTTATAACCTGGGTGGCTGCTACGTCACCGCTCTTCGCCGCGGTGAAGGGATAATATCCATTCATTCGCGCGATATCACCGCCCGTAAGCTTCCACATCCGGCTGTCGGGATACAGGCGCATCATTCTGCGAGCCTCGCTCACAAGTGCCGTCGCTGAGCAATATGCCTCAAGACAGCCGCGCTTTCCGCAGCCGCACTGCCTGCCCGCCGCTTCTATGATCATGTGTCCGATTTCTGCGGCAAAGCCGTTGATGCCCTCCCAGATCTTACCGTCAACGACGATACCGCCGCCGACGCCCGTACCGAGAGTGACCGCGACAAGCGAGGAAGCACCGACACCGCAGCCCCACTTAGCCTCGGCATACGCCGCGCAGTTTGCATCGTTGGCAACGAAGGTGGGCCTGCCCGTCATACTGTACACTATCTCGCCGAGCGGCTCATTCTTCCAACCGAGGTTGGGCGCGCCGATGACCACTCCGTCCTTAACAACGCCCGGAGTCGCAACTCCCATCCACTCAACGTCGTGCAGCCTTATACTGCAGCTGTCGCAAAGCTGCTTTGCCAGCGTCACCATATCAGCGGCAATACTCTCAGCCGAGCGCGGTGCGAGTGTCTTGGTGCTGCGCTTATCGAGTATGCGCTTGCTGTCGAGATCAACAAGACCGACGGCGATATTCGTGCCGCCGAGATCTATACCTATACAGTACCTCATAAGAGCCTCCGTAAAACTTTATGTCAGTATATAAATTCTACTATATTATATTGACTTTTTCAATGTAAAATTGTATAATTGTTTGTAGAATAGGATTGTTTTTCAAAAATAATACCAAAAATCAAGGGGGCGCTCTATGACGCGCGAGGAAATTGTTTCCGTTCTTGCGGATTTACATAAGATAACGGGCTTCCGCGTTTCTCTGCACGGTGCGGATTACAGCGAGATTGCTGCATACCCTGAGAACAAGTGCGAGCTGTGCCGAGCAATTCAGGAGCGAGAGTGCGAATACGCAAGATGCGCCGAGGGTGATCATCTTGCCTGCAAGTCTGCGATAGCCAAGAAGGGCACGCACATATACACCTGCCGATACGGAATGACCGAGGCTGTAAGCCCTCTTTACAATTTCGGCACTCTTACGGGCTTTCTTATGATGGGACAGGTTTACGAGAGCGAAACCGCAAAGGAAGACGGAAAAAGGAGACTTTCCGAGATAGGATTCAGTACTGACGAGATGGATAGGACTATGCCGAAGATCCCCGTAGTCAGCCCCGAGCTTGTTCCCTCATTCGTCAAGATAATGACTATATGTGCGCAGTACCTGACGGTATCGCACGCCATCCCGAGCAGCAAGCCGTCAATCGCGCACCTTGCAAAAGAATACATTTCTTTACATTTCCATACAAAAACCAGCATAAACGACATCTGCCGCGAGATAGGCTGCTCAAAATCTGCGCTTATCGTTGCATTCAAAAAGGAGTACGGAATCACGGTCAACGCATATCTGACCGAGGTCAGACTTACCGAGGCCCTCCACCTTTTAAGGCAGGGCGAGAGGCGTATCGGAGATATAGCGGAGATGTGCGGCTTTTCGGATCAATCATATTTTTCAAAGGTCTTCTCGGCAAGGTACGGAGTGCCGCCGAGCGAGTGGAGTCTTATAGACCTTGACCGTGAACTGTTCAGCTAAGGAGGTAAAACTGATGAAGATTGTACATACAGCGGACATACACCTTGAATCGGCATTCGTCAAGCTCACGCCCGATCAGGTGCGCGAGCGCAAGGGAGAGCTTTACCTCACACTTGGCAATATTGTCAGCGAGGCTAAGAGGACGGGAGCGGAGCTTATAATCATCGCAGGAGATCTCTTCGATACCGAGAAAATCAGCCGCAGGGCTGCCGAGCGCGTTCGTAACATAATGGAGAAAAACGAGGATATAGATTTTCTCTATCTCAGGGGAAACCACGAGGGAGGAGCATTTCTCGAGAAGCTTACCTCGTTACCTAAAAACCTGAAGTGCTTTGGCGATGCCTGGACCTACTTCGAATACGGCGACGTGGTTATCGCGGGGCGCAACGAGCTATCGAATACTATGTTCGACGAGCTTTCCGTCAAGCCCGGCAAGAAGAATATAGCCGTTCTACACGGGGCGGTCAAGGAGCATAGCGGCGAGGGCGAGGGCATCAGCCTCCCCGATGCGCGTAAGTCGGGAATAGATTATCTGGCACTCGGTCATTACCATTCTTATACCACCTACGAGCTTGGCGACGGGCGCGAGGCGGTGTACTGCGGTGCGCCCGAGGGTCGCGGCTTTGACGAGCCGGGGCGTCACGGATTCGTCCTTATAGATACCGATTACTCCGCGGTAAGGCACGTATTCTGCCCCTGCGCTAAGCGCGAGGTGCGGATTGTCGAGGTGAATATTTCAGATGTAGCAACAAGGCTTGAAATTGAGAATAAGCTTGACAGAGCCATTGCCACGCTTCCCTCCTCCGATCTTGTACGCGTGCTGCTCACGGGATACAGAGCGCCGGAATTTTACGTGGATACCGCATTGCTGTTTACGTCGTACAAAAGCCGCTTCTACTTCTTCGAGATCAAGGACGAAACGCGAATTAAGATAGACCCCATGGCATATGCGTACGACAAATCCCTCAAGGGCGAGTTTATACGCCTCGTTCTGGCGAGCGAGGAGCTGTCCGACGAAATGAAGGACAAAATTATACGCTGCGGCATAAGCGCTCTTATGGGCGAGGACTGCGAGGTGTAAGATTATGAAGCTTATAGAATGTTATATTGAAAATTTCGGCAAGCTCTCCGCATATAAATACAGGTTCAAGGATGGTCTGAATGCCTTTTGCGCCGCGAACGGCTCGGGTAAAACCACACTTTCGGTATTTATTAAAGCAATGTTCTACGGGCTTTCGGCAGAGAGGCGGCAGTCTCTCGACGAGAACGACAGGAAAAAATATCTCCCTTGGCAGGGTGGCAGATATGGCGGCTCGCTCACCTTCGAGGCAGGCGGCAAGGTCTACAGAATAGAGCGCAGCTTCGGTGCTAGGGCTGCCGACGACAGCTTTTCACTCATATTACGCGACACGGGTGAGCCGTCGGGCGATTACAGCGAGAATATAGGATTCGAGCTTTTCGACATTGACGCGCAGGGCTTTGAGCGAACTCTCTTCTTTTCCGAGAAGAATGTGTCAGGGGCTGTAAGCAACGATTCAATAGCCGCGAAGCTATCAAATCTTGTAGGAACCACGGGCGACGTTGGCGCGATAAGCTCAGCACTCTCGAGGCTCGAGGAAAAGAGAAAATACTACCACAAGCGCGGCGGCAGCGGAGAGATTGCGGCACTTAGAGCGAAAATCTCAGAGTGTGACGGAGCGCTGACCGTGCTTGAGAGGCGCAGGCTGGAGGTCGAGGAAAAGGAAGCAAAACTTAAGGAAATCGAGCTTACCATAGCCGAGGTGGACAGAGATCGCGAGGCGGTAGCCGATGAAATGGCAAAGGAGCGCATCAGGGCAAGCGGCCGCTCCTACCGTGAGCAGTATGCCGAGATGAGAGCGGCTATTGATGCCGACAGGACCTCGCTTGCCGAGCTTAGCGAATTTTTCGCAGCGGGAGTACCTACTACTTACGAGATAGATGAAGCCCGCGATGCTATGCGTGAGGCACAGAGGTTAAGAGCCGAGAGGCGCGACGTAGAGTCCGCTGAGCTTACCGAGCTTCGCGAATTCTTCACACGGAGTACGGACTTCGCAGAGATAGAGGGGATAAAATCCGCTCTTTCAAAAAAATCCTCTTCTGAAGCAGAGGCGGAGGCAATAAGGAAAAATATGCAGTTTGCTGAGAGTGAGCTTACAGACGAGCTTGGCGGCACGCTCCCCTCCTCCGACGAGCTTCTCAAGGCTGTTCTAACCGGCAAGGATAAGCTGTCAGGAGCTTTATCTGTGATATTTGCAATTATTTCGGTAGTCCTTTTCGTATCATATTTCTTTGCCGATAACGTAATTTTTATAGCTCTCGGCGCTGTTATGCTTATTGCGTCCTCGATGCCCACGCTTATGAACGGCGGTGCAAAGAAATCCGATACGGTACAGAAGCTGAGGGCTGCGCTTGGCAACAAGCTCGACCTCAAGGCTTTATACGAGAGGCTGCTGGCGCACGAGGCTGCGAAGGAACGCGACCTTGCAAGGATATCCGAGCTGAGAGCCGAGATTATTCATGCCGAGGAGTCCGTGAACGAATTTATCGGAAGGTATAGTCACGGTGCTGACGGTCTTAGCACCGCGCTCGCGGTGATTGATGAAAAATACAAGCGTTATTACGCTCTGTGCGAAATAGCGAAGCAGAACGAAAGCTCGCGCACCGATTACGACATGCGCACAGAGTACTTCGAGTCAAAGGCAAGGCAATTCACGGACAAGTATAAAACTGCAAGCTCCGACCCGTTCGAGGAGGTACGTTCCAAGTTAAATGCATACAATTATGTACAAATGACGCTGTCAAGGCGTGAATCAGAGTGCCGCGACTTTATGGCGCTGCATGGAATACGCGAGTGTGAAGAGGTGGTAACCGAGGCGGCGAGGGATATGGGTCAGCTTGAGCTGAGGCTCAACGCACATAAGGCGAGGCTACTCGAGCTACGACGCGAGCAGGCACTTATAGAGCGTGAATACAATGAGGCGCTTTCAGACGTTGAGCGCACCGACGAGGTGAAGGCGGCTCGCGAGGCTCTGTGCGACAGGCTGGCGGAATGTACCGAGGCGCTGGGCGTTATAACCGCAACGGCGGATATGCTGTCGAAGGCATCTAACGCAATCACCTCGCGCTATATCGGCGGCACGAAGGAGAGCTTCCTTAAGTACGTCGGTATGTTAAGCGGTGAGGTCGGTGAGTTTGCTATGGGTACCGACTTCGTGCTAAAAAAATTCGAGCGCGGCGAAACCCGAGTTGCGGAAAGCTACAGCCGAGGAATGCGCGATCTGCACGCCTTTTGCCTGAGAATCGCACTCTCGGATTCGCTATACGGTGGAGCTGTGCCCTTCGTTATACTTGACGATCCGTTTATCTCGCTCGACAATGAAAGGCTCGACAGTGCAAAGGCTCTGATAAAGCAGATCGCTAAGGAAAGGCAGGTTATTTACTTTACCTGCTCTGCCGAGCGCTCAATATAATGATTTTCATTAGCGAGAATTCAAACAGAGTTGACGATCCAACCGCTCATAGCCATAAAAGGGGCTGTCGCATTTAGGGATAACCGAATAAAAAATGAGTGGAGACATTA
>CAYZZJ010000033.1:0-15446 GCA_964482885.1 uncultured Ruminococcus sp.
GAACTCCCGTTTCAGCCTTGAGAGGGCCGTGTCTTAGCCGCTTGACCAACGAGCCATTGCTTTATTGCTTGACTATTATACTATAAAAAAATGCGTTTGTCAATACCTTTCGGCAATTTTTTTGAAAAGTCGGAGAAATAAATTGAAGAGCGCTGCGCTTTCGGCAAAAAGCGAGCTTTTTATAAAAAGAAATGGAAGACTATTGATTTTTGATCACGCGTGTTGTATAATTATCTCGCCCAAGAATTTCGGGCTGCGCCCGTGAGGGCAGAGTGATAAAACGTCGGCAACGTCGGGAAAGGGAAGCTTAAGGAATGATAAGCCGCGAGGTATATAAAGAAAACTTTGCAGAATACCTGCTTTGCCTCGCTCTCGATATAGGTGAGGGCATGCTTAAAAACGGCGCAGAGGTATCACGTGTAGAGGATACTATCGAGCGCGTTTGCCGTGCTTACGGCGCTCAGCACGTTGAGGTCTTTTCCATAATATCCGTCATAAACGCGTCTGTCAGAATGCCCGACGGCACCTACTCGGCTCAGATGCGGCGCGTGCGCAGCTCGTCTATTGAGCTGTCCGTCCTCGAGAAGCTCAATGCGCTCTCGCGCGAGGTTTGTGCCACAACCCCTCCGCTCGATGAGTTTGACGAGAAGCTGCACGCGATAAAGAGCGCTGTCAGCTATCGCTGGTGGGTAACCATGCTTGCGATGATGTCTATTTGCAGCGCGTTTACACTTTTCTTCGGCGGTACGGTTGCCGATGCTGCGGTCGGAGGTGTTATAGGAGCTGTTATCTCACTCTTTGACATCTTCCCGTCCAAGTACATCAACAATCTTATGAAGACTGCGCTCTCTGCGCTCGTCATAGCCCTTATAGCAGGGCTGTCGGTTATGCTCGGCATAGGTGACAGCGGCTCAGTTATTATCATCGGCTCTATTATGCCGCTCGTGCCCGGCGTTGCGTTCGGCTCTGCGATGCGCGACCTTTTGCTCGGCGATCTCGCCTCGGGCAGCCTTAAGGCTATGCAGGCTGTGCTTCAGGCGCTTATGATAGCATTTGCATATATGATAGCGGCTACGCTGCTCGGCGGAGGTGTGATATGACGACCGAACTCTTCATTATACGCCTTATAACCTCCTTTATATGCTCGGTTGCATTCGCGGTTATTTTCAAGACCGCAACGAGGCATCTTATTCCTGCGGGACTTGCAGGCGTTGCGGTTTATTTCGTATACCATATAGTTTTGTATCCCGCGTGCGAGGCGTTCTTCGCCGCCGCCTTCCTCTCGACCCTTGCGGGCGGTGCGATAGCGGAAATATACGCGAGGCTCAGGCGCGCTCCCGTAACCGTAATTCTCTTTGCTGCTATCATTCCGATAGTTCCGGGAGGCGACCTCTATTACACCATGCAGAAAATTCTGCGCTCCGAGTGGGAGGAGGCGCTCAGATACTTCGGTCAGACCATGGCGGTAGCCCTCGGTATAGCCGGCGGAATCGTAGTTGCCTCGCTTGCCTTCAGAATCCTCTTCGATAAGCTGGCAAGGTATAAGAAGAAAAAAGACTCAGGAAAATAGTCCTTACAAAATAAACAATCTGCTAAAATCAAGAGGACGGGGTATCAGACTCCGTCCTCTTTTCTAAATGAAATGCTTTCTATTAAAATTCTGTTTATCGGTTACCGTATCCAACAAAAAGGAAACTCCAAACTCGCAGCCTTTGAAGAACGCTTTTTTTGCAAACAGAGATTCAATATCGCATAGCGCATCGATGCATTCCTCCACAGCTTCTGATTGATCCTTGTTAAGCAAAGCGTTCGCGCTTTCGTGTAATTCCGCGACAACCTTTATAAGCGCTCGCTCTTCTTCGGTATCAATTGCGGCACATTCGTCCGAAAGATATTCGTTCCATAGTTTTTCAAGTAATGCCTTCGCTTTTTCACCCCCTCGCACTTTTTTCTTAATTATAGCACAAAAAAATAAAATATGTTGATTTTAGTTCACATGTGGACTATCGATAAATATCGCCCAATCATATGTGCTCAGCATAAAAGTGACAGAAGGGCTATCCCGTAATGCTCTTTTTTGTATAAAGAAAACCACGCGATAGTCGCGTGGGGTTGAATATAGGCTATGGCCGATGAACGGTAGCGAAGGAGAAAGTAAGCGCAGAATGTTATTTTGTGTGGAAGGCCCCCTTGTTTAACCCAATCCCTAAAACGAGCGTTGCCTACTTTAAGGCTCCCTTGTGTAAAGGGAGCTCCCGACATAGTCGGGTGAGGGATTGTAATTTCGGGAGGATATCGAGTAGAAAAAATGGCAAGAGAAAGAAGATACAATCCCTCCGTCATTTTCCCATGAAAATGCCACCTCCCTTTACACAAGGGAGGCTTATAGTGAAACCCGTTTACGGGTAGCAAGTAACAATTGCATGGCTGGCAGGCCAATACACGACGCACTTGTGCGTCGCCAGTAACATTTAGGGTTTTACCCGAAAATGAAATACCCCCGTTTGACGGGGGAATCTTTATTGTCGATATGCCCTCGCTGCGATCAAGCTCGATATGAGATAAATCCTTCTCGATATTCAGTCGCTTCGCGCCTTGCGAGAACTGTGGTGGCGGATTTATCTCGATGCGTGTTCCCCCTTAAGGATAACACGCTATGTCCTTCCATTTTATGCCATATCCCCCATATATTTTGCATTGAAACCGTGGTGTCACACGTGTTACAATATTAGGGTAGCAAATACAAGGAGGATATGAAAATGAAAGAGAAAAACAACACGCATGAGAGTAAGCTCTTCATACCGAAGGTGCTTGCGACAGGTACGCTCGTGGCGATGCTTTGCTCGATGTCACCCGCGGTACGCGCAGATGGGGCGAAAAGTATCGACGCCGCATCTTCCGACATCTCGGGGGAAGATATACAGGATAATGCAAGCAAAAGTTGGGTTTATCCGGGCGTAACGATAGCAGACGGGAAGATAAGCTACAAGTTGCCGGGCATCGTGAGCAAGAACGTGGGCTCGTATAAAGCGTTCATGCTGACCGTCGGCGGGCTAACTCTCTCGCAATCCGCGTTACATATAAACAGCACGGTATATCTGCCCTTGCGCGCGTATGCCGATGCCATAGGAGCTAAGGCGTCGTATAACTCCTCGACACGCACTATGACCGTTACGGCAAGCGGACTTACCCTGACGGCGACCGACGGCGGCTACGTGACTTACGCCAACGGCAGACCTCTCTTCGGCTTCTCGCCTAACGTAATAATGTCGAACGGCAGAATGTACGTGCCTATGAGCGTGCTTGCAAAGGCAACGGGACTCACGGGTAACCGTAGCGGCGATACCGTAAGCATGACGGGTAAGCTCACTCCGCTCATATCTGCGGATAAGTATTATAAGTCCGACGAGGTGTTTTGGCTTGCGAGAATAATAACCGCCGAGGCGCGCGGAGAATCACTTTTAGGTCAGCTTGCGGTAGGAAACGTCATTCTGAACCGAGTAGCCTCAAAGCAGTACCCGAACACCATATACGGCGTAATCTTCGACCGCAAGTGGGGCGTACAGTTCAGTCCCGTGCTTGACGGCTCGATTTATAACACTCCCACCTACACCGCCACTCTCGCCGCGCAAATATGCCTCGAGGGCACAAAGCTCTCCGACGACTCCCTCTTCTTCTTAAACCCGGCAACTGCAGAGTCGAGCTGGATTATTAAGTCGTGCGAATATTTATATACTATCGGCGGTCACGATTTTTATAAGTAAAATCCCTTGATTTCTTTTCCGAAAAGTTGTATACTGATTATGTTGTTAAATAACTCTTTATGGAGGTTCGGTGTAATGGTATACAAAATGAAGGTCGGCGGCGTTGAGCGCGATTTGCCTCTTTGCCCCATCAGTGGCGGTCTTTACATAGGAGCGTTCGTGCTTTTCGGTGACGTTGAGCTTACCGAGAAGTGTGCTGAGGCGCTTGCAGCGCGCGCGCCCGAGCACGACGTTATGATAACTGCGGAGTCGAAGGGTATTCCCCTTATCCACGCTATGGCGCGCATTATGGGTGAGAACAGATACGTCCTCGCGCGCAAGTCCGAGAAGCTCTATATGAAGAATGTCCTTAAGTGCGTAACCAGATCTATCACCACTGATTCCGAGCAGGTGCTTTATCTCGACGGTGACGATGCTGAGTTTATGCGCGGTAAGAAGGTCCTTATAGTCGATGACGTTATTTCGACGGGCGGCTCGCTGCACTCTCTTGAGAACCTTGTTTCTCAGGCGGGCGGTATAATCGTCGGTAAGATGACTATCCTTGCCGAGGGCGAGGCTGCAGGCAGAGATGATATTGATTATCTCGAGGTTCTGCCCCTGTTTGACAGCAGCGGTAATCCTATCTAACGTAATTAAAGGTCACTAAAAGTCAAAAATGAGCGTCGGTTCATCGGCGCTCATTTTTTGTTCGTGCCACCCCGTGTCGGGAAAAAATGCTTTTCTATTTATATTTCGACTAGTTTCCACACTCTTTGGCAATACTATCCTCATATAAACCGAGCATATGCGACAGCCTTGTACCTTCCGCGCGGTCACGCTCGGGGAAGGATGGTATTTTATTTGAACAAGGTGGAGATATGCGGTCTTGACACCTCGACCTTAAAGACCCTCACAGAGGAGGAAAAAAGAGAGCTTCTTAAGCTCGCGCAAGAGGGTGACAAGCAGGCGCGCGAGAAGCTTATAATGGGAAATTTACGCCTGGTGCTGTCTGTCAGCGGCAGATTTAACCCGAAGCGCGACAGCGCCGATGACCTCTTTCAGGTCGGGTGCATAGGGCTGATAAAGGCTATTGATAATTTTAATCTTGATTTAGGCGTCAGATTTTCGACCTATGCAGTGCCGATGATTATAGGAGAGATACGCCGCTATCAGCGCGATAACAATGCGATAAGGGTTTCGCGCAGCGTGCGCGACCTCGCTTACAGGGCGCTCGGCGTAAAGGAGGATATATCGCGTACGGAGGGCAGGGAGGCGACAACGAGAGAGATCGCCGAGCGGCTTGATGTGGCTGAGCGCTTGGTGTGCGAGGCTATGGAGGCTATAGTCGAGCCGATTTCCATATTCGACTCGGTTTACGGTGACGGCGAGGACAGAATGTACGTTATCGATAAGCTCGCGGGTGATGATAATGCCGAGGATTGGATAGAAAATCTTGCCCTGAAGGACGCCTTAGGCAGGCTCGACGAGCGTGAGCTTAGAATTATCAAAATGCGCTTCTACAAGGGGAGGACGCAAATGGAGATAGCCTCGGAAATAGGCATCAGCCAGGCGCAGGTGTCGCGCATAGAGAAGGGCGCGATAGATAAGCTCAGAAAATATATGGGGTAAAAGCTGTATGACAGCGCAAGGTTAACCGTAATAAAAACAAAAGCAGGTATGCCACTCATAAAGAAGCATACCTGCTTTTATATTCAACTACTTAATCGGTTATATTTCGTAAGCGCTCGAGCGGAACTGATAGATCATCGGGATAAGACCGAAGATTGCACCGCCGATGGCACCCATAAGCATATCCGTACCGGGCATAACAAGCACAACGAGTATAACGCCTGCGATAGCCGAGCAGCCGAGAGAGGTGATAAGGATATATACGGGTCTGAGGAGCAGCGAGAGCATAATTCCGAGGATCGCACCTACAACCGCACCAATGATAAGAATGATCGTGGGATCAAGTTCTACAGCGGGGGCAAGCATGGGTATGAGGAACTTAACGCCGACACAGCCAATGCCTATACCGCCAATAAAGAGGACGAGCTTAGGCAGCGCTACGCCGAGTATAAAGCCCAGCACAGCAGCGCCGAGACCTATGGCGGCAGCCATGTTAATTCCTTCAACCTCGGGAAGGATGTCGCCGAACATAGCACCGGGGCCGAAGAGGTAGTAGGCGATAAAGCCGACGCCCGCACCTCCGAACGCGGACATTATGATCTTGAAAAGCCGCATTGCAAAGAACGCAAGTACGATGCACGCTACAAGCGCGAACATCGATATCTCAAATCCGAAATCGTTAATAAAGCCGACAGCGTCAAAGCCGAGGGCGCTTTCATATGCATCAAACATAGACAACTCCTATCAGTTATTATTGTTCTTTTATACATATTATACACCTAAATTAAGCGAAAATCAAGAGCCGAGCGAAAAATATTATAAATCTTGGATAATATCGCTCTTGTTTTGAAAAACAAGAGGCATTTCAGAGGTGAATATTGCACTATGACAATAATAGTTTACCTGAATTTGAGTTTTCGCAGGATTTTATCTGCAGCTATTACGTCGTTTGAGGTGAACATTTTACATCCCAGGGCTATGTATTTGCAGTAGGCATCCTCCTCGTCGGGCACGCACACACAGGGTAAAATTCCGTTCGTCACACAGTATACGAAGTTCCCCGGAAAGTCGATCGGGCGCGCTCCTTTTACGTTCGGATAAAGGCAGCACCAGTCGTAAAGTGCCTCGCGCGGCATATCCGATACGTCCTTAGAACGGGCGCACGGACCTATACCCTGACCGTGGATCGTAAAGCTGTCGCCCCACAGTCTTTTTGCGCGCTCGAGGGTTCTGTCGCTGAAGGAATTGAGCATCGAACGCTCTACAAGCCCCGCCTCCTTGATCATTTCGACGAGCCGATCAAGCGTTGCGTCCGCAAATTTCTCGCCCTCGACGGTGGGATAATCCTTTATCTCCCAGTTGACTTGAATATCACAGCCGCGCAAAAGCTCGATGAACTCCTTTACGGTCGGGATGCGCTCGCCGGCAAACTCCTCGGAGAAGAGCGAGCCTGCATCAAGCGCTCTTACCTCTCGAAGCGTCATCTCGCTTATTATGCCGTCATGACCCGTGGTGCGGAGCGTGCTGGAATCGTGGATAAGCACAAGCTCGCCGTCGCGCGTCATTCTGACGTCGGTTTCAATCATATCTGCTCCCAGCTCGATAGCCGCCCTGAAGGCTGCCATGGTGTTCTCTGGGCATCTCGCCTTGTCACCTCTGTGGGCGGCGAGTATAATTCTTCCGTCGTAGTCCATGGGTCACCTCTATATAAAGCACTTGCGAAGTCGCATAAGGGTCAGCCTGCTTCTCACAAGCGGAGAATTTATGATAAGTGCCTCCGCCATACCCTCATCTACGCCTATATCGGCGAGGGCTGCGTTCATGCCTAGCCTCACGTAGACCTCTTTAAGAGCCTCGGGCGAAGGAAGTGCGGATATAATCTCGCGTATTTTAGGCATAGCGCCCTTAAGCATATCCATTGTAATTCCTCGCGCGGCGTCGTTTGCGTTCTCCTCGAGTATTTCCTTTGCCATGCCCGTACCGAACACCGAGAGGATATATTCGTCGCTGTACGGTGAATAATCGCGCACGGGGTTGCACTTTTCCGCGATTTTCTTATATTCCGAGAGCGCCATAAGAGTGCCGACGCCAACCTTCTCACCGTGAAGCGCGTCAGAGGATACCCCGAGCGAGGCGGGTGCCATCTCGATAATGTGTGAGATGTGATGCTCAGCACCCGATGCGGGTCTGGAGTTGCCCATCATCTGCATCGCAAGCCCCGAGAGCAGAAGCCCGTACATAAGGTTTTCATAGAAGTCGGCATCACCCCTCAGTATTCCGTCCGCCGTTCTGAGAACAGCCTCTGTAGCCGACATAGTCATGCCATATATGCGCTCGCAAACAAGTTCGCCCGTAATGACGCTTGCTATCCTCCAGTCCGAGAGCGCGACGTATTTGCCTATCATATCGCCGATGCCCGAGCGAGCAAGACGAACGGGTGCGTTCCTTATGACGTCTGTATCCGCAAGAACGATAGTGGGTGCAACCGCAGTCAGCGTCTTCTTGCAGCCGTGCCAGGTCATTGCCGCAACCGAGGAGCAGAAGCCGTCGACGCTCGCCGCCGTAGGGCAGGATACGAAGGGGATTCCGCGCTGATACGCGCAGTATCTGGTTATATCGTGTACCGTGCCCGCACCGATAGCAAGGAGAAGCTCGGCGTCCTCGGGCAGCTCTGCCATAAGCGCGTCAACGCCATGCTCGTTTGCGTGCAGATTCTCGGGATTGAGTATTACCTCGAGGTCTGCCTTGGGGTGTCTGTCAGCTGTAGCGCGGTAGGTGTTCTCATCGTACACCGCTACCGTGTATCCCGAAAGACCAAAGCGCGAGAGGTAGGTGTCTATTTCTTTAAGGCAGCCCGCTTCGATGACCGAAAGCTTGGTCTGCATTGTATGCTCTCTGCCGCAGGAGCATTTTCCGTTATATTTGATGCTGTCTATAATCATTTTTTGCCCCCTTGACCGTAGTATGCACCCGGTCCGTGCTTTCTTGAATAGTGCTTGTCAGCAAGCTCTCTCTGGAAGCTCGCCGCTTCGTTAAGTGCGAGAGTGTGGTACGCCATCATAGCGACCTCCTCGAGGATTATCGCGTGCTTAACCGAGTCCATAGCATCGCGCCCCCAGGTGAAGGGACCGTGAGAAAAGACCAGTGCCGCAGGGATATCCATAGGATTTTTGTCCGCCATCGCCTCTACTATGACCGTTCCCGTCGCGCGCTCATATTCGCCGAAAATCTCCTCGGGCGTCAGAGGGCGGGTGCAGGGGATATCACCGAGAAAGGCGTCTGCGTGCGTAGTGCCGAGCATCGGTATATCTCTGCCTGCCTGGGAAAATACGGTTGCCCAGCGTGAGTGGGTGTGCGTAACACCGCCAACCTCGGGAAAGGCGCGATAGATCTCAAGATGTGTGGGCAGATCCGAAGAGGGGTTAAGCTCGCCCTCAACTACCACACCGTCAAGGTCGACAATAACCATGTCCTCGGGGTACATAGCATCGTAATCTACTCCCGACGGCTTGATAGCCACAAGACCGCTCGCGCGGTCTATTTCGGATACGTTACCCCAGGTGAGCGTAATCAGCCCGCTGTCTCTTAATTTAATATTCGCTTCGCAAACGCGACGCTTCATTTCTTCGAGCATAAGCACCTCGCATAAGTTGACATAAATATTTATTTATGCTATCATTATAGCAGAATAAGCATTTTCGCGCAAGATATGGCGCGAAAGTTGGCAAATGAGCAAATCGGGAGGGTCTAATGAGCATTTCCGCGAGACAACAAAAAATACTCGAAATACTTAGTGAGAGGCTGTTCGTATCGGTAGGAGAGCTTTCCGAGCTTACCTTCACCTCGCCGTCGAGTGTGCGCCGAGATCTTGCGTCTATGCAAAGGAGCGGACTTGTGAAGCGTACCCACGGCGGCGCGGCTCTGCCCGAGTACACGGGCGGCGTGGCGAGCTTTCACGACAGGGCGCATCGCAGCATAAAGGAAAAGCGCATAATCGCTAAAAAGGCGGCGGCTCTCCTCTCAGACGGGCAGAGCATTTTGCTCGACAGCTCCAGCACGGCGTCCTTTTTGCTGCCGTACATAGCAAGGCTGAATTCGGCAACCCTCTTCACCAACAATCTCGAGACCGCCCTGCGCGCAATAGAGCTTGGCATAGACACTCATTGTCTTGGAGGTCGCGCGGTGAACGGCTCCGCCGCACTCTCGGGTACCGAGACTTATAACACTATTATGCAAATAAATATTGACATATTCTTCTTTTCTTCGCAATCAATTGACGAAAACGGGAATATATCCGATGCTACAGATGAGGAGAATTTTATAAGAGGTGTGATGCTCGAGCGCTCGGCGAAAAGCGTATTCCTTTGCGACAGCAGTAAGTTTGGCACAAGCTCTCTTTACCGTCTTTGCTCGCTCGATGACGTTGACGCAGCCGTCTTTGACGAGCCGTACGCGGGGCTTAATACCTCTGCGAAAATAATGTAAAACAAACAGGCACCACAAAAATGCAGTGGCGCCTGTTTGTTTTACAAGTACGGCTTATTTGTTATTTTTCATCTCGCGTAGCAAAGATATAATTGCCTCTTGTGCCTCACGGCTTACCGAATTAAACAGCTCAAGAAGCTCGCTGTCACAAATAGATTGGGCGTTAGGCAAAGATTCTTCGTAAAAGAATTCTGATAGTGTAGTGCCGAACGCATTGCATATTGATGTCAACGTAGTTATAGAGGGTAATGTTTCGCGGTTGAACATATTTGTAAGTGTCGATTGAGGAATGTCTGCTTCTACAGATAGGCGGTAAATTGACCAGCCTCTATCAAGACGCATCTTGTTTATTTTTCTTAAAATATCCATAAACTCCTCCATATACTTCCCATTTGTATATATAATATCATGTTCATACAGAAAAATATTTATCCATATGGGTTGACAATACTACCCATATGTGTTACAATGTACACAACTAACGCGTAAGCTCTTGCGAAAATATGATACATATGAGCGCGTTGTAGAAAATGGAGGTGTGACAATGGAAGAACAGGTAACAGCACAAGAAACGAAATTTTGTAAGGAGTGCGGTCAGAAAATTGCAAAAAAGGCTGTGATATGCCCTTATTGCGGATGCCAGGTTGAGGAGATGTCGAGAAGCGAAGCGCCTCAGCAAATAGTTATCAATAACACAAACCAAAACAGCAATCAGAACGCAAACCAAAACACAAATGCAGGCTTTGTTCCCGGAGCGCGTTTAAGAAATAAGTGGGTATCACTTTTCTTGTGCATTTTTGCGGGTTATTTGGGTGCGCATAAATTCTATGAGGGCAAAATGCTCTCCGGAATTCTTTATTTGTGTACCTTTGGACTTTTCTTTATAGGCATGGTTTTCGATGCTATAGCTTTGCTCGGAAAGCCCAATCCTTACATTGTAATATAATGCGAGGAATCGAATGAAAATAGAGTTTGACGGAAGCGAATTTGATTCCGGTATGAAATGCGGTCATAAAGAGCTGCATAGCGAGGGCGTTGAAGCAGGTAAAAGGATCTTAGGTGAATACGGTGGCTTGGTGCTTGGTATAATATCCTTTGTTCTCGCCGTTTCCAACCTTCTTTTTGGATTGTTTATGAATTTCAGCACCGAAATTTTGAGCAAGATTTCGGGCGGAGGAATGGAGCATTGGATATCGGTATTGATAGTTTCAATGGCCATTTTAATCGCATTTTCCGTAATCTGCGGAGTTTTTTCGATTATTTTATTTGCAAAATCCGATAAAAGGTTATTACACGTAGCCGGATTTGTTTTCGCTATCATTTCATTTACCCTATGCTTTGTATCCATTGGATTAAACATAGCGGGAGTAATAGCTTGGTAATAATAAAAAGCAACGCCGACGGTGTTCGGCGTTGCTTTCGTTTTTGAGGTCCGCAAGACGTCTGCGGGCGCGTTGTAATACGTAATCAAAGAGCATCAAGCTCTGCTTTCAGCTTTTCATTGTCCTCGATAGTTTTGTGTACCTCTTTCTCAAGCTTCTCTAAGAAGCTGCCCCAGCTGGTCTTGTCGATGAAGGGGTTGCCACCCTCCTCAAGCTGTCTTTTGCGCTTGTCGAGGGTTTTGTTGTTGCCGGGGTGATTTCCGAGGTGGATATCTACGTCAATACCCTTAAGAAGTGCGATAGAGTCGAGCATCTGCTCGGGAGCGTTTTCGGGATAGCCGTTTTTATAAATAGCGAAGAGCTTAATGGAGTTAGTACCCGCACCGCCGAAGAGTCCTGCCTTGTAGGTCTTTCCCTCATAGGTTACGTCGAAGAAAAGGCTGAGAACGCCCTCGGTGTGTCCGGGGGTAAGAATACATTTGATCTTTACGTTGCCAAGCTCGATAGTTTCGCCGTCCTCGATAAGCACGTCAAATTCGGGCACCTTAGCTAACGGGAAGAGCTTTCCGCCAAAGCTGCCGCTCTCTGCCTGTCTTTTCGTGTATTCGGCATCAACTCTGCTTATAGCAAGCTTGCAGCCGTACATATGCTTGAACTCGTCCGATGCTCCGAAGTGGTCGGAATGACCGTGCGTGTGTATGATCATACGAATGTCCCTAGGATCAAATCCCGCCCTCCATATACTGTCGACGAGAATATGGGTAGCGCCGAGAAATCCCGAGTCGATAAGAATAAGTCCGTCGCCCGTATCAATAAGGTGTATACAAACCTTTTTATCTCCTACGTACCAAAGGCCGTCCGCTATTTTGAACGGATCAATGCGCGCTATCGAGGGATTATGGTAGAAATCCATCTTTCCGCTTGTGTACTTGTCGCGGTATGCGGCATACTTTTCCGCGAGATATTCTTCTCTTGTCATAACGCTCTCCTTGAGTTTCATATTTCTGTTAAATCATATCACATTTTTACTTAGATGTCAACCCGCACGCCCGCGCGGTACTGCGTATAAGGAGCATATAGACGTGCAGAGGATTCGGTATAGAGAAGAGGTAGTCACCGCGCCGACCAGCTTGCCGTCCCGAATTATACTCCCTCGGCACAAGTGCGCTATGCGCCCTTGGCACTTCGTTGTATGCTCGATTGACATCGAGCCGCCGAGGAGCAATCTGCGGCATTCGTCCTCGCGAGCAAGCTCTCGGATACGAATGCTCTTGATTATCGGGCTGCCTCTCAGTAGTGTGGTCAATAAAGGAGAACAAAATTTAATGGAATTTTTATGAAACCTATTATTTTAGGTTGACAATATCCTAAAATTTGTATATAATAATATTGAAAATAAAAAAGGAGGTATATATAATGAATTTGAACACCAAACAAATTGTTTCGATTTCCGAGGCAAATCAGAATTTTTCCCGTGTGGCGAGAATGGTCGATAAGCACGGAGAGCTTTATATTTTCAAGAGCAACAAACCGAAATACAAGCTCGTGGATATCGAGCAGGATACCACTATTGAAATGACAGATGATGAGAAGATCGACTTTGTCGCGGCTCGTATATTGAAGCTTTACCGACCTGCCTTTCTGGAGCTGGCGAAGTAAGAAGCAAATGGAAAATTGAAAGCTGAGAATTGAAAATGGTTAAGTTCAGTCAAGAAAAAGTACTTTTGTTGCACAAGCTTATAACAGAGGAAACGGGTGGCGACCCTAACGTCCGCGATGCCGCGCTTCTCAATAGTGCGCTGCAATCAGCGTTTGCCACATTTGACGGAAAAGAGCTTTATCCCACAAAAGAGGAAAAGGGAGCACGCATCGGTTTTTCTCTGATTTCGAACCACGCCTTTGTAGACGGAAACAAGAGAATCGGTATGTACGTTCTTCTCACGTTCCTTGAAACCAACGGTATCAAGCTACGCCCCACCAATGCGGAGGTTGCCCGTGTCGGCCTTGCCGTCGCGGCAGGTGAAATGAAATACGAGGAGCTTCTCGATTGGATTTTGGAGAATGAGGCGTAAATCGAACTGAAAGGCAATATCAAACTGGGTTTAATTTCCAGAATGATATTGCCTTTCTTTTTTACGCAGCCTTTGGCTGCACCGCGGCATTAGATGCCGCGAGCATATTTTCTATGAAAATACCGTATCCCATGCACGCTCGGAGTTTTAGTGTAGCCGGACTTTTGTTTAGCGTGCAGTCAAGTATGGCGCAATTCAGAACCTTAATCCGAATTGATTTGCTGTCGCAAATTACCACCATGCTTGCGTACTCTGTGCTAGGTTCCCGCGGCTATGCTGCTTTCGGCAGAGCGTTTTGCTCGGCTGCCGAAAGCATATTTTCTATGAAAATACCATAGCCGCTGCAGGGATCCGCTACCATCACGTGTGTCACCGTGCCGACGAGCTTACCGTCTTGTATAATTGGGCTGCCGCTCACGAGTGTGTTCAAGTAGGGACAACACATTTTTACAAATTATTGACTATTTCGACATTGCTTATTAAGAAAAACATTCTTTGTTGTAGTATTTCAGCGCATTTCGTTACTCAAACGTATGACAGCGAACTATTTTCTTGATTTTTTATTGTTTATAAGCAAAGGCGTTCCGTGGACGATTCCGCGAGAATGAACTCTAAAAATATGAAAACCGGATGTCGCAAGAAGAACGCGGCATCCGGTAGGTTTACTTAGCAATTTAACTCTTTAAGTGTGTGACTAATAACTTCCGCTGATTGATTGTATGCAGTAAGTGATATTAAATCACCCTTAGAATCAAGTTCCCAAACAATGTTTTTCGAAACAATGGTCATCTCAGCAGGTTGGTTGCTTAATTTTAACTGAATCGCATCTGTATAAATCTTGCAACAGAAAACTTCAGTTGCTATATCGTCAGGAGCGTCGATAAGCACATCTCCAACTACAAAATAGGATGGAGGTGTATATTCCGTAGAAGCTATTTCGTATTCTTTGCAAATGACAAGGCAAATTTTATGTACATTATGAGTTGTTGCATCAAACACTAATTCAAGCAAAGAATTATCTCCTTTGCGATAAATCAAATAATCTGCATCCGTTGATATTTCGGGGGATTTGATTAACAATGGTAGATAGTCCTCAACCATCACTTTTTTTGCAAAAATAGAATTTGAATACTTCATTATATTTCTCCTTACTTCTTATACATTGCGTGGATGACTGCGTCATGTTTTCCGCTATCGTTTGATTTTTTGATAATAAATTCCCAGTTCCCATGTCGAAGAGACGTATTATATTTAACGCCTCCTTTTGTTACTTCCGATAGAGAAGCATGCATATCTGAAAGTATTATTTGGGAATCTAATCTTGTACTTCCCAAAGAATGACCAGCGTTTGCCTGTTTAATAACATATTCTGCCATATGCTCTGTAGCATTTCCGTGAACCCAAAAGGTGTTGCTGGGGGTTGTTATGACAAAAGAGCGAGGGATTTCTGTTCCGGCATAATTAGGTTGAGTTGATGTGATGTTATCCCATATCTCGGCGGTAGCGCCGTTTGTGCCTTTGAAATGACCGCTTCCGCCTTTACTCATCGCCTCTTCTCCTTTCAAATGCTTTCGCGGTTTCAGAAGAAAAAGCAATGATAGTGATGCCTTGTTCTTTCAGCTCTTCTATGCAAGGATAGTTAGCCGAACCGTAGATGATTATGGTGTGAGGATGCAGTACACGAACAAGCTCCTCAAGACCTTTTTCAAAACGGTAGCGATCAACATACTTGCGAGGACTACCCCCAACCGTTCCGATGGATACAACGCTGTTTGTATCAATTCCATCAAAACAGTATCGGTAGCTTTCCGGCGTACCCCATCTAACATTATTGATGACAGAGATTCCGTTTGTACCAAGCCAATATCCGAACACTCGCATCCGATAGGTATTGTAGACTTTGAGTGGCTCGGGAAAATCTTGGTACGTCGAGAAATCAGGTGTAATAACACCTGCAAAATGACGAAGAACTTTTAGCGCATGGGCTGAATCATGCCAAATGCCACGAGCTCCGTCAAACTTGTAGTCATCCATATAGAAGCAGACAAAAGCTTTATGCGTGAAATTCTCGTTCTTCAGTCGCAATTGCTTTTTGTAAATGCTCTTTGCTTCTTCCCAAGTGATGACCTCCTCGG
>CAYZZJ010000034.1:0-15352 GCA_964482885.1 uncultured Ruminococcus sp.
CGCCTGCGTTCATGTGCTTCTCAACAACAGAGAGAACCGAGCCGCCGAGGAACTCCTTCATGATGTCGTAAAGCTCCTCGTCATCGAGCTTATGGATAGAGGAAAGACCCTTAGCAAGAATCTCGCCGTGGCTACGGTGAGAGCCGAAGGAGAAGTCGTTGATATCAAGGCAGTATGCCTCACCTACTGCGGACGCCTCCTGACCGATAGAGAGGTGAGCGGGACCGGGGTTGTTGTACTGAACTCCGTTGTACTCGCTCTTTACCTTAACCTCGTTGAGCATGGTCTCAAACTCACGAATGATAGCCATGTCGCGATAGATGCGGAGGAAGTCGTCCTTGGTGTAGATCTTCTTCTCCTCAGCGAGGGTTTTGTTGTACTGACATACGGGGATGTCTTCAAAGTGGATATAGCCGGCCTCGAACGCCTTCGCGGGGTCGACGTATTGACTCTTAGGCATATTTATATCTCCTTATAAAAATTATTCCATGAACATTGCTTCCCTGATAACCTCACATACGGTGGGGTGGGGGAATACGAGCTTCTGAATATCAGCAACGCGCATCTCGGTCTCAACGAGGATAGCCGCACCGTAGATGATCTCGGAGGCATAGCTGCCTATCATGTGAACGCCGATGATGTTCTGATGCTTGTTATCTCTGATGATCTTAACGATGCCGTTTCCATGCTCGTTCTCTGCTATGTATCTGCCGCTGTACTTGAGCGTTACGGTCTCGACCGATGCGTCAAGTCCCTTCTCCTTAACCGACTCGGTGGTCTCGCCTACCGATGCGACCTCGGGGTTGGTGTAGATAACCGCAGGGATAGAGTTGTAGTTGATTCTGTCCTTGCCGCCGAGAATGTTGTTGATACAAACCTCACCCTCGCGGTATGCGGTGTGAGCGAGCATGGACTTGCCGTTAACGTCGCCCGCAGCCCAAACGCCGGGAACGTTGGTCTTACCGTACTCGTCGGTAACTATCGCGCCGCGCTCGAGGTGAAGACCGATATTCTCACAGCCGATGCCTGCGGTGCGGGGACGGCGTCCGATGGATACAAGGGCGTGGTCAGCGTTAAGGGTAACGGTCTTGCCGTCCTTCTCGTAGGTAACCGTGCCGTCCTTGATGGACTGAACTCTTGCGCCGAGAATGAACTCAACGCCGCGCTTAGCATACTCCTTCTCGAGCATGGTGGAAATCTCTCTGTCGGTTGCGCCTGCGATGTGGTCGAGCATCTCAACAACGTAAACCTTCGAGCCTACGGAGTTGAAATAGGACGCCATCTCAAGACCGATAACGCCGCCGCCGACAACTACGATGCTCTCGGGGATCTTTTCAAGATCGAGAACCTCGCGGTTGGTGAGCGCAAATCCGCTCTTAAGAGAGTCTGCAAGACCGTCGATGGGGGGCAGAGCCGCGGAGGAGCCGGTGCAGATAAGAAGCTGCTTACCTACGTACTCCTTGTCGCCCGCGGTAACAACGAAGCCCTCGGAGCTTCTTTCCTTGATGCAGGCGGTAGCGCTTACAACGTCTACCTTAGCCTTCTTGAGCTTTGCGCCGACGCCCGAAACGAGCTGCTTTACAACCTTATTCTTACGTGCTACGACGAAGGCGTGATCGATTGCGGCAGAGCCGAAGCTCACACCGTAGTCTGCCGCGTGCTTAGCGTAGTCGTAGATCTTCGCGGAATAAAGAAGCGTTTTAGTGGGAATACAGCCCTCGTTGAGGCAGACGCCGCCGAGCGCGCGCTCCTCGATAACGAGAGTCTTAAGGCCTGCGTGACCTGCACGCTCAGCCGCGTTATATCCGGCGGGGCCGCCGCCGAGAACTATCAGATCGTACATTTCCTTACCCCCTTACTTAAGAAGAAGCAGGTTGAAGTTCTCGAGCATGGAGCAAAGCTCCTTCAAGAACTTAGCCGCAGGTGCGCCGTCAAGCGCTCTGTGATCGAAGGTGAGGGAAAGTCCCATAGCGGGATAGGATACGTCCTTGCCGTCAACCTCCTTGAGCTTTCTCTCGATGCCGCAAACGCCGAGAATACCGGTCTGGGGAGGATTGATAACGGGGGTAAAGCTCTCGATGCCGAGCGCACCGAGGTTGGTAACGGTGAAGGAGCCGCCGCGAAGCTTATCGGGGCTGATAGTACCGCCCTGTGCCTCCTTGATAACCGTCTTTGCAGCTACTGCAAGCTCGTTGAGGCTCAGCTTCTCTGCGCCGAACACGGTGGGAACCATAAGTCCGCGGGGAGTGTCAACTGCAACGCCGAGGTTAACGGTGTTGAAGTAACGCATGGTGTCGTCGAGGAAGTGAGCGTTGAGATCGCGGTGGTTCTTAAGAACCTTTGCAACAGCAAAGAGAACCATATCGTTAAGAGTGATGTTAGCAAGGCCGAGCTTCTCGCCGTTTGCCTTGACGGTAGCGCGCAGCTCAAGGAGTGCGGTAGCATCGAAGGAGGTGTTGAGAGTAAGCTGAGCCATGGTGGAGAGGGAGTCGTGCATGCTGCGCGCAATAACCTTGCGGATATTGGGAAGCTTAACGTCCTCATACTCTGCGACGGCAGGTGCTGCTGCCGCGGGTGCAGCTGCGGGTGCTGCGGGAGCCTCAAGGTCGCGGAGGGTAACTCTGCCGTTGATGCCGCTGCCCTCAACAGCATCGCTGTAGGATGCTCTTGCTGCGGGAGAAACGGTAAGTCCTCTGTCAACGAGCGCCTGAACGTCGCGCTCTATAATTCTGCCGTCGGGACCGGTGGGTACAGCCTTAAGAAGGTCTGCGCCGGTCTTCTCTGCGAGAAGCCTTGCACGGGGAGAGATAGAGCCGATGCCCTCTGTAGCGGTAGCCTGTGCGACGGGAGCCGCGGGTGCCGCCTCGGGAGCCTTAGCCTCCTCCTTGGGTGCCTCTGCGGGTGCCTCCTCGGCGGGAGTCCCCGACGCGATAAGTGCCGAGATGTCCTCGCCCTCGTTTCCTATAACGAGCACGTTTTCAAGGCAGGGAACGTCGTCGCCCTCCTCCTTGAGAATAGCAAGGATAGTACCCGCCTCGGGTGCGGGCTCCTCGAAGGAGGATTTGTCGGTCTCGTAGGCAAAGAGGACGTCGTCCTTGTTTACCTTGTCGCCGACCTTAACGGAGAAAGAGGTAATAATACAGCTTTCTACGCTCTGTCCCTGACGGGGCATGATAACAACTGTTGCCATTTATTAAAATCTCCTTGTTTTGTAGGTGGCATATACCGATATGCGGAATATGTCAGGGATTGTTTACTGTTTAAGAAGTCCGAGAAGCGTAACGTCGCCAAACGCACACTTCCAGTCACGCTCAAATCCTGCGATAGAGGTGTCCGTGGTGGTATGGGAGATAAGCATTCTCATAATATCCGGGCCGACGGTCGCTGACTGACAGCCTGCGACCGCGACGTCGAGAACCTCCTTCGCCGTCTTGAAGCTGGCGGCGAGGATCTGTGTATTAAGCTTGGACTTAGCGAAGATCTCTGCTATATCCGCAACCGTGCCGACACCGTCTGCACAAAGGTTCTCCGAGCGGCTGATATAGGGTGCGACGTAGGTCGCGCCTGCACGCGCTGCAAGAAGTGCCTGTGCTGCCGTAAGAACGGCGGTAACGGTGACGTTGTATCCTCTGTCGGAGAGGTATTTGACAACTCTGAGGCCGGTGGCGGTGACGGGGATCTTGACGAAGGTGGTGGCGCCGAACTCGTGAACGAGCGCCTCGCCCTCCTCGATCATCTTCTCGAAGGTGGTCTCGGTCAGCTGAATGTGCAGCTCCTTCTTAGCACCGATAATGCGGCGTATCTTGCGGATAACCTCAATAGGGTTACCGCCCTCTCTTGAAAGAATGGTGGGGTTAGTGGTTATTCCCTCGATGGGGAAGTATTCGTTGAAATAACGAATGTCCTCGAGGTTTGCGGTATCTAGCAGAATTCTCATAGTAAGTTAGTCCTCGTATCTTGCGTCAAGCTGAAGGGTGTAGCGGGGATCGTGAGCGGTCTCCTCCTCGGTGAATTTGCGATAGGTGTTGATAACTGCACCGCCGCGGTACTTTCTGTCCTCTGCGAGGTCCTCGGTGGTACCCATAACGGTTACGTTAAGCTGTCTGCGACGTGCGCGAACGTGGTCCCAGTCGATGAAGTAGATGTGAGCGAACTCACCGCCGTCAAGAACGCCGTCCTTAATGGTCATGGTCTCGCTTCTGCCGAAGAATACCGAGCGAAGGTGACCGTCGGTGTTCATGGAGGTGTAGTTGCCGGGCTCGTTTACGTAGCGGCCGAACTGTGCGTGGAGAGGACCGGGATGACGGTAGTCACCCTCGTTGGTGTAGTCGGGGATAAGCTTACGCATGATGTCGAGAAGGTCGTGCTGAAGGTACTCGAGATCGAAGGTGTCGATGTCGTGAGAGCATTCCTGGATCATAACCGAGCAGGTGGTGTGGTGAGATGCAATGCATACGGTACCGTTCTTAATGCCCGATGCCTGTACGATCTCTACAACCTCGCGGGAAACGTCGTGGAAGGTGGGGATCCAGCCTCTGGACTGAAGCTCAAGCTCCTTTTGATAAACCTTGAATTCCATTGTGAAAATTCTCCTTTTATGTAAAAATTATTTTATTTGTTGTTAAGTCTTTTTCCGACGGCTCCGCCCGGATGAATGAGGGCAAAGTCCATCTTCTGATAGCCGGTATACTCAACGAGCGCGGTCTGGAGCGCATCGAATATCGCGCTCGTAACGGCAAAGCTCGTGGTGCCCTGGCAGTTGTACTTGTCGCACTCCTTGGTGACCTTCATGGCGAGGACGATGTCCGCATCGGTCGCAAGGGGAGATGCGAGGTTTTCGGTAACACCGATAATGGTAACGCCCTTGGTCTTGCATACGTCAATGATGGTCATCAGCTCGTCGGTCTTGCCGCCGCGCGATGCGAGAACCATAACGTCACCCTTTTTCATACAGCCGAGGCCGCCGTGAACCGCCTCAGCGGGGGAGAGAAATCTTGCGGGGCGCTCGACACAGCACATAAGGTGTGCGAAGTGTCTGCACGCGATGCCCGAGTGTCCGCAGCCTGCGGCTGCAATTCTCTCTGCCTTTGCAAGAGCCTCGACTGCGCGCTGCATCTCGCCGCGGTCAAGCACCTTTGCGGTTTCAGCCAGTGATTCAGCCTCTATCTTAAAAGCCTCGTAGGCCTGGTCAAGAGCGGAGTTCATCATTTGCCGTGTACCTCGTCCCAGGTCTTGCGAAGCGCCCAGAGCATCTCCTCTGCGGCAGCCTCGGGGTCAGCAGCCTTCATGATACCGCTGGTGCAGCCGGTAGCCTGTGCGCCTGCGCGGATTACGTTAGCAACGTCGTCGGGACCCGAAATGCCCGCACCCTGAAGAACCATGATGTCGGGGTTGATCTGACGGACAGACTCAATAGTGTCTACAACGTACTTCATATCGCTTGCAACACCCGTGCCGATAAGCTCGGTAGGCTCTGCAACGATGAGGTTGGGACCCATCTTCGCAATCTCCGAAACCTCCTCAACGCTGTCTGCGCAGACTATGGTAGCAAGTCCGACCTCGTCGGCTCTCGCAATGGTAGCGCGGATCTCGTCAAGGGTGAGCTTCTTCTCGGCATGGTTGAGCATAACGCCTACCGCGCCAGCCTCCTTAACAGACTCGGGAAGGACGGAGCCAAGACCGCGTCCGGGATAGAGTGAATCCATATGCTGTGCGTAGATGTGCAGGTTCTGCGTATTCTCGGCGAGAAGCCTGATGTCCGCATACTGAGGGGTAACGATGATGTCGAGGTCATACTTCTCGGCAATCTTGTCCACAACCTTGGCGAGCTTCAGCATTCTCTCGCCCCACATAATGCACTTGGGGCCGATCTCGAAGAACGGCGCACGGATTTTGTAAGGTGAATACATAGTAAATCTCCTTTGTATCTTATTTGTTTATTCTTATCTTTTGTTGAGAAGGTTGTCGAGCGCGCAGTATTTCTCATACGCTGCGGTGTAATCCGCGCCCGAGGGATAGTAGGACTTCTTCGTCTTGACGGTAGCGCGCGCCGCGTCCTCAATTGAGGGATAAGCACCGTCGCCAACCATGGCGAGAATAGCCGTACCGAGGCAGGCGGTCTCAGCCTCGAGGACTGTATCGAGCTTCATACCCGTGACGTCCGCCTTGATGCCCGCCCAAAGGGGGCTGGAAGCGCCGCCGCCCGTAATTCTTATCGAGCTGTCGGGCTTAACGCCTGCATACTCGAGGTCGAGCTTAAGCATAAACGCAACCGCCTCCATTATCGCTCTTGCGAAGTGTCCCTTCGTGTGAGAGAGGGTTATACCTGCGAAGGTAGCGGTGGCATCGGGGTTGTAGTTAGGTATCGTGGAGCCGCAGAAGTAGGGAAGCATGCTCATACCGTCGCAGCCTGCGGGAACAGCCTCTGCAAGCTCGTCAAGCTCGCGGAAGGAAAGCTCGCTTGCAAACTGCTCCTTAAACCATTTAAGCGCCATGCCTGCGGTAGCAGACCAGAGTATCATACAGAACTTGCCGGGAATTGCGTGCAGATGGCAGGGAACTATGCTGCCGGGGTCGAAGGCAGGCGCCTCGGACTTCATAACGCAGATAGCCATGATAGTACCCGTCATCTCGCTGATGAGCGACTCGTCAACCACACCGACGCCGATGGTGCCCGCGATCTGATCGAGCGTGCCTGCAACAACCTTGATGCCCTCGTACTCTCCGACGATCTCTGCCGAGCGTACAACGCGGGGGAGATATTCCTCCTTAACACCTATAAAGGAAAGCATCTCGTCCCACCAGCACATATTGTGTATGTCATAATATATGGTAGAGGACTGTATTGTAGGCTCGGTGACGAAATTGCCCGTCAGGCGGTAAAGCACCCAGTCCTCGAGCATAAAGATCATCTTCGCCTTCGCGAATACCTCGGGGCGGTTGTTCTTAACCCACAGCAGCTTCGATGCCGGCCAGCCTGCGGTGATCTCGGGCTGTCCAGTTACGTCGTAGACGCGCTTCGTGCCGAATTTCCCGGTGATTGCATCTGCCTCGGCGGTTGCGCGGTTATCAAGCCACACTATCGCGGGGGCAACTGCCTTGCCGCACTCGTCTGCGAGTATCAGCGTCTCGCCCTGGGTATCTATCGAGAGGGCTGCGATCTCGCCGCACTCCTCGGTAAGCTCGGCTATCACGCTCTTGCACATCGTGACGTAGCTCTCGGGGTCGAACTCTATGTACCCGCGCTCGGCATCGGTGTCGAGCGTGTAATCAACGCGGCGAAGACCGAGGCGGTTGCCCTCCTCGTCAAACACCGCCGCCTTAAGCGAGGTTGTTCCTATATCAAGACCAAGATAACGCTTCATACTCGTCCTCTTTCTTTTTACTTTGGAATTGCTTTCGATTAGCTTATTGTTTTTCGCAATAAATATTTTAGCACATCTGCGCGCGTTTGTCAATATATATACGCGATGTTTAATATATATTAGGGGGATTTGTTTTTTGCCGCAGAGAGAAAATATATGTTGAATTATCCTTACTGCCGTGATATAATTGAGGCGACAGAGGCGTGCGGCATTATTGCTTTTATCTACGCCTCATTACAGCTCTGAAAGGAAATGCTTTTATGAAAAAGACGGCTTTGTGTCTTGCTCTGGTGCTTGCGCTTGTGATTTCGCTCGCGTCCTGCGATATGCTCGGCGATATTATTGGCGGCGATCACACCCACGCATCGGAAAATTGGATCGTAGAGACCGAACCCACCTGTACCTCGGAGGGCTCGCGCTATCTCAAATGCGATGAATGCGATGAGATTATGCTCACGGAGAAGCTCGAAAAGCTTCCTCACACTCCCGAGACCGTACCCGGCAAGGAGGCTACGGATACCGAGGACGGTATGACCGAAGGTACCCGCTGCAGCGTGTGCGGAGAAACTATTACGGCGGGGGAGAATATACCCGCATCAATAAGCGGAGTTGATATTTCCATTCCCGACTTCGAGCGCGAGGGCGATACGCTCCGCATCAGGCTTGCAAGCCGTATTACCGCTCTTTCGCTCGCCGGGGTGATAAAGGTCAACTCGGCGGCAGAGCTTTCGGTGTCCTACGATGCCGAGGGTAATAATGCCGCAGACCTTGAAAATATAGCCCTTAATCCCGGTGACAACACCCTTTACGTGACTGTAACTCTCGGTGAGGAGAGCAAGACCTACACTGTGGTTATCCGCCGCGCTCTGACGTGTAACGTCAGCTTCGTGCTTGATGACGGCAGTGTGTTGGCTACGGCTACGGTAGACGAGGGCGAGACGGCGGTATTGCCCGACTTAGAGCGAGAGGGATATACTCTCGTATCCGACTTTGATTTTACCACCCCGATAACCGCAGACACCGAGATTGAGGTAAAGTGGATCGGTAACGGTCCTGCCTATAAGGTTAATTATTATTTCGAGGAGCTTGACGGCACGTACACGCTCGAGGACGAGGTGACCGAATACGGCTTTAATGCGGGTGAGACCGTTACTGCCGCGCAAAAGGATCGCGACGGCTTCGAGTTCTACCCCCACCTCAGCAAAACCTCGGGAGAGCTTCTTGCCGACGGCTCGCTCGTTCTCTCCGTGTACTACAGAAGATGTGTTTACAGTGTATATGCAGACGGCGGTGTAAATTCGGCGTTGCTCGCCGGTGCCGGTGAATACAAGTACGGCGCAGAGGTGAGCGTGTCTACGCCTTACGTCCCTCTCGGATTTGATTTCCTTGGCTGGTACAGTGGGGAAGAGAAGCTATCCGACGAGCTTGAATACAGCTTTACCGTAAGCGCAGACGTAGTAGCTGTCTTCGCTGTGAAGGAAGCTATAGCTCCTTATATCTTTATCTCCAACGATACCGAGTGTATCATCACGGGCGTGCTCACCACCGATGCTACATCGCTTACAATACCTGCTTACGTTACCGAGGTTGCTTCGCTTGCATTCTCGGAGTGTACGGCTCTTACCGATCTCACCGTGCTTGGAGCTGAGACCGTGATTGCGGCAGATGCGTTTCTTGGTTGTCCTATCGAGCGCGCTACCGCTCCTGCGGGTGCGCTTCATGCACTGCCCAAGGCAAGGATCACCGAGCTTACCGTCAACGGCGGCGGTGAAATAGCCTCATCGGCTATGCAGGGCTCAAAGAGACTTGCAATACTCGTGATAGGTGACGGCGTTACCGAAATAGGCGAGTCAGCATTTGCGGGACTGCGAAATCTCGTCAGCGTAACTCTCGGCCGTGACGTTGCGCTGATAAACGACGCTGCCTTTGCCAATACGCCGAAGCTGCGCGAGGTGGTGAACCTTTCCTCGCTTACGCTTTATAACAATAATGATAACGGCGGAGTTGCGAGATACGCGTGGATCATCGGCACTGCAGAGAGTGTGATCGAGCGTCGCGACGGATTCTTATTCTTAGAGTATGAGAGACAGCAGGGCAACACTATAGTGACCGATCGTTATCTCATGGCCTACGTAGGTCAGGACACCGAGCTTGTTCTGCCGGAGTCTCCAAATAATTTCCGATACACTCTCCATAATTATGCACTGGCAGATCTGGCGGAGGTAAAATCGATTTCTGTACCCGAGATTGTAGATTTCGTTTACACCGAGGCTGTATTTAACGGCTGCTCCTCGCTCGAGAGCCTAAGTATCCCGTGTCATGCAGGGGAAATGCCATCGAACGATCCCGACGAGCAGAGCCTTGGAACACTGTTCGGTAGCGAAAGCTATGAAAACAGCACGTCATTTACCAAGAATATGGGCGCATATTACAACACCTTCTATATTCCGTCCGGACTCAAGAATCTCACTATCGTCGGTTACGACCATTCAAACAGATATATCGCTCAGGGGTATATGATGGGCATCCCGGTAATTGAAAACGTAGCTATCGTTTCCTACGTGTCCGGTGGTACTATACGGATGGACGTAGGTATGAGCGCGTTCGCAGACTGCCCCGACCTTGTGAGCGTTGAGATAGAGGGCTTTGTGATAATTAACGAGAACGTATTTGCAAGCTGCCCCTCGCTTCTCACCGTTTTCGGCGAATCGGCATCGGCGGATATCGGTAAGACGGTATTCAAGAATTGCACGGCGCTGAAAAATGTGGATCTTAAATGCGCTACCGTAGGCGAGAGCGCATTCAGCGGATGTACCGCACTTGAGAGTGTTATTATTCCTACGGCGCTTGCTATAAGGAAATCCGCATTTGAGGGATGCACGGCACTTAAGACAGCAGAGATCGGTGAAACTCAGTACATAGAAGAGAGGGCGTTTTACGGATGCACCTCGCTCACCGAGTATAAGCTTCCGGAGAATCTTAATGAAATCGGAGCCTACGCGTTTGCAAGCTGTCACTCACTTGAAAGCATATCCTTTGCGGATTGTAAGTATCTTGCGGCTACGGGCGAGTACTCGTTCAGCGGATGCACCTCGCTTAAGAGCGTTACGTTTGGTAATTACATTACCGAGCTGGCATCAAACACCTTCAGATACTGTACCTCGCTCGAATCGATCACCATACCCGCAAATCTCGTCACAATTGGTAGCTACGCCTTTTCGTACTGCACTTCGCTTGCCGAGGTTGTGACCGAGGGTGCGCACGTGTTCAAGACGGACGTCTTCAAGGAATGTAACGGAATTAAGAGGTTTTATACGCCATCCCTCGAGGTCTGGCTCAGCAATACCTTTGGAGATGGAATCCTTAAGGGCGCTGATCTTTATGTCGGTACAGAGCTGCTTACCGAGTTCGTTCTGCCGAGCAATCTGACCACTATTACCAATAGCGCGTTCGAGGGCTGTGGCAGCCTTACCAAGGTCACTCTGCCCGCACACGCTACTTGGTTCGGAATCAGCATTTTCGCGGAGTGCGAGAATCTCAAGGAGGCTGTTATTGAGGAGGGTGTTACCGAGATACCCGCTATTGCCTTCAATGTCTGTTCTTCTCTTGACACCATAAATATTCCTTCCACGGTAAAGACAATACAATCGTTCTCTTTCGGCTCCTGCACCTCTCTTTCGAGTATCAATATCCCCGATAGCGTTACCGAAATAGGAGAAAAGGCCTTTGACGGCTCGGCGCTTACTGAAATAACTATTCCCGGCAGCGTGGCTACGATAAGCAAGTGCGCCTTCCGGAACTGCAAGTTGCTGAAGAAGGTTACGCTCGGCGAGGGTGTGAGTAAGATAGTGGACAGTGCGTTCAGCGGATGCACCTCGCTTGAGAGTATAAGCATACCCGCTTCTATGTCGAAGGTTAATTCGAATGCGTTTTCAAATTGCTCGGGTATTGACGTATATGCGGTATCGCTCTCCGAGTGGCTTGGAATAAGCTTTAGTAGCAGCGAGGCCAATCCGCTTGTCAGCGGAGGTAAGCTTTACTTCGGCGGCGTACTCGCCGAGGAGTTGGATATCACCGGTATTCAGGCTCTTTCAATGTACGCGTTTGAGGGTGCTGTATCGATCAAGTCGGTTACCGTAAGGGCTGACGTGCAGACTATCGGCGTATTCGCTTTCAGTGGCTGCACCAACCTTGCTTCGATCATAATTGAAGAGGGCGTTACAAGTATAGGATATTACGCATTCAATAATTGCTCGTCGCTTAAGGAAATATACCTTCCCTCAAGCGCGACACTCGGCACAAGCCCGTTTGCGGGCTGTACCTCACTTGAGCGCGCGGTGCTAGGCAATAGCGTTCCATCGTTCTCCGGGTGTACCGCTCTTAAGGAGGTGGTAATACTCGAGGGCGTGACCGAGATGGCACTCGCGAACCTTAGCGGCTGCACCTCGCTCGAGAGTATAGTTATCCCCGCGAGCATGACCACGATGACCATGCTCCCGGTGACTCCCTACAAGCCCTACCTTGCGCTTGTTAACTTCTACAAGGGGCTTAACCTCTCTGTTTACTACTGCGGAGAGAGCATCGACGACTATAACGCTATTACAAATTCCTCTATACTTGAAAAGGCTGAGGAGCTATACGTGTACAGCCCCGATGAGCCTGTATCAGCGGGTCGCTTCTGGCACTATGACAGCGACGGTAAAATCGCCGTATGGCCGGAATATGTAGGCTGAATGTAAATAACTATTGTCATAAATAACAAAAAACGAGAGCAGACGGACAATTTGCCTGTCTGCTCTTTTCGTATAAACGTGTTGCCGTTTGCCGCTTATCCTACCTCGATAACCTCTTTGCCCATCTCCTTGAGGGCGGCAATTTCGGCGGAGTTATCCTTCCTTCCCGTTACCAGAACGTCGATGCTCTCAAGCTCTCCGACACGGGAGAACGCGCTCCTGCCGAGCTTGGTCGCGTCGGCTACTACGATGACCTCCTCGCTCGAGTCTATCATAGCTCGGAGCAGGGGTGCTTCGTTGGCGTAGTAGAGGGTAAGACCGTTCTCCTCGTCAATTCCGTCGACCGAGAGGATACACTTGTTCGCGTGATATTTCCTGAGCTGCTCCACCGCATCGTTACCGTAGGTGAAGTGGTACTTTGCATCTATCTCACCGCCGAGAAGAATGACGTTAACGCCGGGGTATGCGCTGACCTCGAGGGCGTGTTGGATAGAGTTCGTTACTATACTTATATTCTTCTTTCCCTGGATACAGTGTAAAACGTAGGCAAGGGTGGTGCCTGCGTTCATCATAATTGTGTCGTTGTTGTCTATCAGGGCTGCGGCAGGGGCTGCGAGCGCACGCTTTGCCGCGGCGTTCGTCATATACCTTTCGGTAAGGTCCATATTAGCGTAGAGCTTTCCCGTTCCGATAGCACCGCCATGCACACGGGTGAGCTGTCCCTGAGATTCAAGATATTCAAGGTCGGAGCGCACTGTGACCTCGGAGATAGAGTACATCTTACTAAGCTCGGAAACTCGCACGCTTCCTCTCTTTTGTAAAAGCTCAATTATCTCGGCGCGGCGCTGTTCTACTGCTATATTCATAATAATCTCCTCCGGAGTTTGCTTTTTTACTATATTGTATCACAAACGAAAGCGAAACGCAATATTAATTTTCGATTTTCTTACGAACCCCTTTCGTTTAACTTCAAAAAAACCTCTTTGGGTATTGACAATCCCTTCTTTAGGGTGATATAATTAACGTGTATAGTAATACCCGCGAGTGCGGGTAACTAAGAGGTGAAGCTTACTATGACCGCTATAATTAACGCAACTCTCGTTATGAGAGATCATTTTATTCCCGATGCTGTGCTTTTCTTCGAGGACGGTAAAATTACCGGCTTTGGCGAGATGCGCAAGACACCCGTGCCCGAGGGCTGCGAGGTGATAGACGCCGACGGACTGTACGTCGGTCCCGGCTTTGTGGATATTCATACCCACTCCGACGGATACGTGTTCTTCCAGGACGCACCCGAGAGAGCCAGCCAGCATCATCTTCATCACGGAACGACCTCGGTTCTTCCTGCGCTCTATTTCAGCATGAATACCGAGCAGTACGTCGAGGCCATTGGCATTATGCGCGAGGCTATGAAGAAGCCCGAGTGCAAGAATATTGCAGGCCTTTATATGGAAGGACCTTATCTCAACCCCAAGTTCGGCTGCGATAAGACCAACAACCCTTGGCAGGGACCCGTTGATGCTGCAAAGCACGGACCTGTTGTCGACGCTGCATACGATATTGCAAGAGTATGGGCGCTCGCACCCGAGAGAGAGGGCATAATCGACTTCGTCCGCTACGTCAAGGAGAAGAATCCTCAGGCTGTATTCTCGGTTGCGCACAGCGAGGCTGAGCCTTATCAGATCGAGGCTCTTATGCCCTACGGGCTTAAGATCGGTACTCACCATCTTAACGCTACGGGAACGCTCGAGAAGTATCCCGAGTGCAGAACGCCCTGCGTTGACGAGACCGTGTATTACAACCGCGAGATCTACGCCGAGCTTATCTGCGACAGCCGCGGTATTCACGTTGATCCCTATCTTCTCAGACTCACGAGGAGAGTCAAGGGTGACGACAGAATTATACTTATCTCCGACGCTTACGCCTGCGACGGTCCTATCCCCGAGGGATACGATGACGTAGACGATATCAACTTCGATCATACCGGCGAGATCGCAGGCTCCAAGATGACGCTTGACATCTCCTGCCGCAATATGATCAAGCATACCGGCGCTTCGGTTTGCGACGTGTTCAGATTTGCATCCTACAACCCCTCTCGCGCAGTCGGGCTTATCGACCGCGGTGAGATTGCCGTAGGCAAGAGGGCTGACCTCATCTTCGTCGATTACAAGATGAAGGTACATAAGGTTATCCTGGAGGGTGAGACGGTATGAAGGAATATATCGTAAAGCGCATATCCGGTAAGCCCGTGTGGGCGGATATCGAGCCTATAAAAATGGAGGTTCGCTACCGCGACACCAAGGAGGACGTTTCTGCTGAGGCTAAGTTCTGCTATGACGAGAGCGGAATATACGCGAGCCTCACAACCACCGAGCCGCACAGCCCTGCTAAGGGTAAGGATTTCCTCGCTGAGCCCTGCCTTGACAGCTGTCTTGAGTTCTTCTTCGCACCCGTTGAGGGCGATGAGAGATATATGAACCTCGAGTTCAACCCGAACGGTATATACTATTTCGGCGTTGGTACGTCGGTGAAAAATCTTTTCCGTCTTCTGCCCGAGAACAGGAATATCTTCGGTGCGAAGGTAAGACGTCGTAACGACGGCTGGTCGATAACCTACAAGATACCCGTCGAGGCGGTCAGACTGATATTCCCGACCTTCTCGCTCTATTCGGGCAAGGTGATGCGCGCTAACTGCTATAAGTGCGTTGAGGTTGCAGAAGAGCCTAACTTCCTCGCTTGGAATGATATAACCGAGGGCTCCGTGCTTAACTTCCACCGTCCGCATCTGTTCGGTAAATTCATTTTTGAATAATCAATAAAAACATATTTTCATAAAGGAGAAAAACAAATGAAAGACTTCATTACCGATCCCGCAACTAAGTTTGACTTTGCTCCCGCTGACTTCGTTCCCTTCAAGGACAAGGCAGTTTGCGAGTACGTTCGCAGCCTTAGCGGCAAGGATCTTGAAAAGCGTGAGGCTTGGTGGCACCCCGAGTTCGAGGTTAAGGTTATGATGAACCCTCACCCCGTGCTTATTTCCACCCTCTTCACCAGACTTAAGGCAGCTTCCGAGGCAGGTAAGAGCTTTACCATGATCCTCGGTAACCCCGAGCCTGATACCTACATTCCTCTTGCACAGCTTATCAACTACTTCAAGGTTGACTGCTCTAAGGTACACCTCGTTGCAGAGGACGAGTGGGCTGACCAGGACGGCAACATCGCTCCTATCACCTACGAGGCAGGATTTGCTCACTC
>CAYZZJ010000035.1:0-14929 GCA_964482885.1 uncultured Ruminococcus sp.
AAAATGGAGAAAACCATAGGTTTTCAACCTTAAAATCAATGAAATAAGCGCAAAGTAAAAGTGGAGGCACATTTTATAATGTCTCCACTCATTTTTTTATTCGGTTATCCCTAAATGCGACAGTCCTTTGATTTTTATGGATTTAATTACCACTCAAGCTCGTCGATATCGCCGTCGAAGCCGCCGCTTACGGTAACGATATCGTCTGCTACGTGGAGAAACTCGATTTCAACAGGCTCGTACTTCTTGTTATTCATCGCCGGCTCCTCCTTAATTAGCGTAGTTTGCGGCAGAGATGCCGTAGTTGTAGAGGGCAAGCGCAAGAGCCTTCATCTCGTCGGACTTGTTGCCGTTTATCATAGAGTAGCAATAGGAATTGATGCTGTAGGTCAGGGTCTGTATTACCTCGTCACTCTCGCACAGCTCGATAGTGACTGCCGTTCCAAAGTCGAGGACGGATATAGCATCGAGATAGATTTTAACCTCGCCCTCCGCATTTGCGGTGTAGGTCTTGTTACCGACCTTTACAGTGGTGTCAGAGGTTGCGCCCGAGATAACTACGTAGATGCTGTTAACAACGTCGAATCTTACGCCAACGCCCTTATACTTAACGGCGCTCTCCTTATTACCCGCGATAGCTCTTACGTTGTCGTCCTCAGTGGGCGCATACCGATTTACTGCACCGTAGCTTGCGATATCCTCGTCGGTGACGGTTATTTCGTGACCGGTGTACTCCTGCGCCGCCTTGCCGTAGGCAAGAAGGTCGGTGATAAGCTGTGCAAGCTCCTCGCCGGGGTTCTCGAGCCATGCTTCTCTCAAATACTCGGTGAAGCTGTAGCCGTAAACGTCAACGGTCTGGCCGTCGTAGCAAAGCTCAGCCTTTATGCTGTCGCCGATGCACTGGGGTGCGATGCCGTCGTAGAGGAAGTAGGAGACGTCGCCCTCGGTCGCGATGCTGTCAACGGTGCTTACGTTGCCGTGACCGCTAGTGATCTTAAGAGAGAGCTTATCAGTGTCGATTCCGTCGGGAATCTTAACGCCGAACTTAGCTGCGAGGTCCTCGCCAAGCTGTGCCTGAGTACCGGTGAGGGAGGGGTAGGTAATTTTGGTTTCGGATAATTCTGGAATCTCGCTGTCTCCAACGGGGATGAGGGTAAGGTCCTGCTTCTGACCGGATTTGTAGAATGCGAAGTAGTTGTTATTGGTAGTACCGTTTAGCGCTATATAACGCTCGGCATCTGAGGCTGTGAAGTGTATATTGTATGTACCGTTGGCGTTTTTATCTATGGTGAGTTTTAGGGCACTATCTGCAGCGACGAACGTTCCACTATTTCCGCTGGTATAACCAAGATATTTTGTGTTGCTCGCGATTCCGGTGGCGTAAATCTTATAGGTATTGTTGTCACTCTTCTCTAAAGCAAAAATTTTGTTATCATCTGCACTCGTGATGTTGCTCGGAAGAGAGGTAAGACCGGAGTCTACGGCTTGATAACGCTTTGTAGAAGCTGTGCCGAGGTCGTTAGTCATATACCAATAATTTCCGCTGGTTCTCTTGGTGGCAATATAGAATCTTACGTTAGACAGGTCGGGGCTTATCGTTATGGCACCGGTGTTTCTATCCTTGGTGTGACCGCAGCTTGAGCATACGCTAGCGCTGCCGTCGCCTGCGAGGGCAACGGTGTTGTAGCTGTGGTCGCAGGTTGCGCTGAGAATCTCGTTGCTAAGCTCCTCACCACAGTCAACACAGGTGACGATTTTGTAGCCATCGTGTATAGCGGTTGCGGTAACAGCTTGGTTACCTTGTTTCTCGTGCGCGCAGTAGTCCTTAGTGCCGAGTATAGCGCCGCAGTCTTCGCAGGAAACGGTGACTTGGTTGTTCTCGGGAGCGGATTCAACCTCGTTCCCGTGCATACAGATTTCACCGCCGTAGTAGTAGATGGTGTCAACGGTAGTGGTGGTAGTACTGCTCACGTAGAATGCGAGGGTTTGGCCTGCGATGTTACCGGTTGTGTTTGTGTAGCATCTCCAGTCGGGATTGGTCGTGTATACGCCTACGTAGCGGCTGGTTGAGGTGTGCTTAAGATAGCCGGATGCCGAGTCTATCGTGAAGGCGTTGCTTGTGTTTGTTCCAACTCTTACGCCGTTGTTAGTACTCGTACAATAGAGCCACTTAGCGGTGGTGCCGTTGGGGTAGAAAGTATAGCTACCCGAGCTTGCGCTGATATTCCAAAGAAGAGCATCGGCAATCTCGGAGGTTATGTTAGTTCCGCTTGTGGTTACTACCACTGCTGTGGGAGCAGCGGTTGTGCCTTTGTTATTGGCAAGTGCCCAAACGGTTCCGCTCTTCGCCGCCATGGTAATAACCACAACGTCTGTGGCAGTAATATCAGCGATATCGGTCTTCTGATAAACGGTTTCCGTCTTGGGCTCGCTTTCCGTCTTAGTGAACACGGTATAGTAGGTTCCGCTCGTTACAGCGGTGTCTGCTTTAAGGATGGTGGGCTCCGTGGTTGTATCAGCGTCTATTTTAGTGGTAGACCAGCCCGCGAAGGTGTAACCCTCGGGGATTTCGGCAACCTCGGGGAGCTTGCCGTTATCAAGTGTGTAGAGCATTCCTCCAGGACCGTAAAGCTTGACATCGTCCTCGCCCTCGGCAAATACCGTGAGGGTGAGCATGGGGACTACCGCAAGCGCGATAACGAGCAGCGCGCAGATAAGGGCAGTCGATAGATTTCTCTTGTTGTGCATCGTAATACCTCCGTTTTTTGTCTTTGAAAAGATTTTAATGATATACTTTGGTATGCGCGTAAAAAACAGAATACACGGAGATTATACTACAAGTATAGTGGATATGCAATAGCATATAAAAGATTTGTAGCAAAGCATCAAAACGCGGCGAAAATTGTCTGAAAATTGTACAATATTACCTATCACATATGTGCGTCTTTTCTAAAGGCACTACGCGTCGATATGTTAGTGAATTGACCTTCCCCCTTGGGGAAGGTGGCAGCCGTTTAACGGCTGACGGATGAGGTTGCGATATCTAGCTTTACAAGAACCTCATCCACCAACCTCATCCACCACTAGCGTGGTCCCCCTTCCCCAAAGGGGAAGGTTAAAGGTCCCCCTGCCTCGCCTGCGGGCTCGAAACCGCCCTACAAGCAGAAACCTCATCCGTCTTTTGCTACGCAAAATCTACCTTCCCCAGAGGGGAAGGTCAAAGGGGTCTCACTACGCTATCCAAAGGGGAAAGTTAAGGGCGCCTAGCTGCGTTACTCAAGGGCGGAGGCCGTTCGCTATTTTTTAGCACAGGTGCGGGGTTTGGTAAACCTTCCCTTGCCAGGGAAGGTGTCGCTCGGCAAATCTTGTTTGTCGAGTGACGGATGAGTAGTTAGCCGAGCAAAAGCATTCGTTGAAGTTTGTTAGAGGATTAATGCTTGCAATTCATCTTCCGAGTCCCTTTCGCTTTTCTCATATGATCGGACAAGTACGACCACTCATCCGTCATATTCGCCGACGCGGTCGCTCATATGCCACCGCGTGCAACTCGTTGCACAACACTGGCAAGGGAAGGCTTTGGGGCGGTTTGCCGCGCTATTAAAGGCGAAGGTTATTTGATGCTTTTTGCACGGGTAGGCACTTTGCCTTGCTCTCGCGGAAAAGAAAAAACAGCGGTTACCGAGATGCTCGGCAACCGCTGAGTAGCTATACATGGCTTATTTAGCCTTGATATGTAAAGTAGGGTTCACAATAGAGTCGCAAAATGCGACGTCGGTCTGCCTGCCGGCGATAATTCGCATGCCGATGTTTTCGATAATCGGACGGGGCGGAAGGGGCAGGGAGCGCAGCTCCTTGGCGTTAATCTGCTTCGACTTGGATATAATCGACAGGAAGCGGTCGTATATCGTCGAATTAAGCAGGGCGAAGATGCCGAAGGCTAAGCGCTGTGACATTTCGTCGTTCTTATCCTTGGTGTCGATGAAGTTGATCTTGTTATGCGTCGAGATATAGGTGAACTGCGGTAGCTGGTTCGCCATATACACAGCGGCGTTGACGAATCTCTCATCACTCTTCGCGGGAATACGCTTTACAATAACAAGATTTTTATTTTTCTGGATAAGAGCGGTATTTACGGGTGCGATATACTGCTTCTTTATAGGGAGGGGGAAGCGTATCTGACCGCCTCTGATAGCCGCGGGTCTGATAAGGGGTATACAGCTCTTGATAGGATCTGTGAAGAGAAGGTTCTCGCACCGCGAGTCAATGACAAGACCCGTACACATCTTAAGCCCGAGAGATTCAAGCGTCTCGGGGAAGGCGGATATGTACTTAACTATCCTCGTATCCTCTATGCTCTTCGGCAGAGTCAGCGAGCCGTCCTTCTCATCTACGATAAAGCCGTAATCGAGAGGGGGGAGCGCGGAGGTAGCCTCGGGCTTACCCCAGTCGGTGGAGGTGGATATCTCAATCGTATCGGGGCGCTCACCCTTGGTGTAGGCGAGAATAACAGACTTCTTTAAGGGAATGGCTCTTTTCTCATTCTTCTGCTTCGCGACGAAGAGATGTATCTTCTCAAGCGAGAGAAGCTCTGCCATCTCGCGTCTGTACGCCGTAAGCGCCGATGCCGATGCTACCGTCGTAGGCAGCATGATAACGAGCCTGCCGCCGTCCTCAAGGTGGCGCGCCGCCATCTTAGCAAACAGGAACGCCGCGCTAATCTTCACCTGAGTGACACCGCCGGCTCTGCGCGCCTCGTCGGTGTACTTCTCGACCATATCTGTCGGGGGATTACATATAACTATATCGAACTTATCCTCAACCGTGTCGAAGAGAGTGACCGTATAGTGGTTCTGCGACTCGGTGATATAATTCTCTGCGTAGACGGTGACGTAGACGCGGACGTCGTAGTCGTGCCTCGCCTTTTTCCTGATGCGCTCAAGGTTGTCCTCTAGCATGGGGACAAACTCGGGATTGTTCTCATAGCAGGTGACGAATATCTGCTTGCACTTAGGGCACTTCTTGCATATCTCTTCAATCACGGCGGCGGAAAGTATGCCCGTGCCTGCACCGGGATCGAGAAGGGTATATGCGGTTTTGTTCTCGTCGAGGACGAGCATCGACGCCATGAGAGCAGCCGTCTCGCGCTTTGTGAAAAGTCTGCCGAGGCGGACGTTATCACTCTTGGATTTAGCTCTGACGAGCTTAGCCGTATTCCTTGCGGCAAGTCCCAGCATATCATTCTCCTTTCCGGTTTCTGCCTGAATTTATCTCCATTTTATTTTAGCATACTTTTACGAAATATGCAAGAGATTTTTGCTTTTTCAAAAAAAATATTGCAAAGCGCGCGCATAAGTGATATACTTATGGTGTGATAATATATCCTAATTCAAGTATAGAAAACGGGAGGGGTACATATGGCAGGCTCAGCCACCTCTAAAAACATAAAAATCATGCATTGCAGCGACGTGCATCTCGATGCTCCCATAGCGGGCATGACCGTCGATAAGACGAACGAGCGCCGCCGCGAGATCCGTGCGACCTTTATGAGAATGATAGAGTTCGTCAAGGAGCGCGAGATAAATTACGTGCTTATCGCGGGAGATCTCTTTGATAACGATCATGCGACGAACTCGACCGTCGAGTTCCTTATCCGCGAGTTCCGCAACTGCCCCTCGACGCGCTTTATTATCGCGCCCGGTGCGAGCGACAACTATGCCGACAACCCTATATATCAGTCGGGCAGACTTCCCGAGAACTGCTCGGTATTCACCTCGCCCGCGCTCTCTCGCTTCGACTTCGACGATGACAGAATGTCGATATACGGCTGGGCGTATCCCGGTGAGGGCGGCTCGCCCATAAACCCTCTTGCGGACAGCCACGTTGAGGACGGCTCGCGTATCAATATCGTGTGCGGATATGCCGATCTCGGCGCTAGCGTTGACACCGCGGCTTGTCCTATCACGGGCAGAGATATGAGCCGCTTCGGCGCGGATTATTACGCTCTCGGCGGCAGGCACGCAAAGACCGAGTTCATAAAGCGCTCGGGCTCTATGTACAGCTACTGCGGCTCGCTCGAGTGTACCGGCTTTGACAATCCCGACAGGGGCGGTATCAAGCTGCTCAATATCAACTACGACGACGGCGAATTGTCGATAGACGGAAAGCACGTTTCCTTCGGCAGACTGAAATTCGTTGTCGAGCAGATAGACATCACGGGTGTCAGCGCAAATAACGAGATAACCAACAGGATAAGCCAGCTCGTAAGCTCGAAGAAGTACGGTGTTGAGACCGCCTTGAAGGTCGAGCTTGTCGGTAAGGTTGACCCGAGATTCGTCGTGCCGAAGAAGTTTGAGTGCGATGCCTTCGGTCTTTACTTCTTTGACATAGTGGACAAGACTCTTCCCCTCTTTGGAACGGAGCATTTCAAGCGTGATATGACGATTGCCGGCGAGGTGTACCGCAGGCTCTTACCCATGCTTGAGAGCGAGAGCGAGGAGGAGCGACTTATTGCGGCGCGTGCCTTCCGTGTGAGCCTCGCGGCTCTTGAGGGCAGGGAGACAGACGCCTGACTCGTTGCCGCAATACTCTTTAGATGCATTCCTTCATGGGCGTATGGGTCGTGATGCAACGGTGAGATTTTCGTATTTTTGTTTTTCCGGATAAGCTTTGTGAGGGCGACAATTAAAGAAAAATGGGTATAAATGTAAATCGTAGTTTTCATTTTGCCGGTATTTTGCCCGGTGAAATGGGCGCAAGGCTTTTTTGGGGGTGATGGTTTGTACTATTCTGCATTTGCCGGAGGCATGCTTTCCTCCACCTCCTTGGCAGCGGATTCGTCCGCCGAGGGCGGGAATTTTATTATTGATTTATACAACAGACTGAACGTCACCGTAACCGAGCCTCTGCCGTACGAGAGCTTTCATCTTGTATCTATTGCTATTATTCTTGCTTTAACGGTTGCTCTTTCTTATTTTCTGAGAAATGCAAAGCCCGGGGTGATCAGAGGAGTTCTGTTTTTCTTCTGGCTGGCTATGGTATTTACCGAGGTTGTCGATCAGTTCGTTCGTTCAAACACTCTGGTAGATGGCGTTCTGGTCTTTGATTATCGGTGGTACTCATTTCCGCTTCAGCTTTGCGCGACCGGACTTTGGCTGCTGCCGTTTATTCTTCTTTTGCCCGAGTCGCGCGTGCGCGACGGTATGATGATATACATGGGGTTGTATTCCTTCTTCGGCGGACTGCTTGTTTGCGTCGTGCCGACAACAGTTTTTACCACCTATCTCGTCACGAATATTCATACGATGGTTCAGCATGGCTCGCAGGTTATTGTCGGTGTGCTTATGCTCGTTTATAATAGGAAAAAGCTGAATATAGCCAATTTCGTCAGAGCTACGCTGGTGTTTCTGTCCTTTGCTGTGGTGGCGATGTTCGCAAACGATCTGATGAACAGCGTCTTACTTGCATACGGAGAGCAAAACGACTTCAATATGTTCTATATAAGCCCCTATTTTAACAGCGGAATGCCCGTTGTCGGATACGTGTTTGATCGTGTTCCGTGGGGCGTATTTGTGACCTTGTATCTTGTTGGCTTTACAGCTATCGCGTTTTTGATTTATTCTGTGGCGAAGCTGTCGATGCGCATTGTCGGGAATATCTGCCGTGCGCGGCATTAAAACAGAGATATCGGAAGGAATGGTTCGGCATAGCCGACACACCGATTGCCGATTGACGTTTTTTGAAATCCAATAGAATATGTTAATTACCGACAGGAGGACAGAGGATGCTTTGCGTTCTTTGTCCTTTTCGTTTTAATTATCGGACGGTAGAGAGCCTCCCTTGTATAAAGGGAGGTGGCACGGCTTGCCGTGACGGAGGGATTGTAAAATGTTGAATTTGCGAATTGCGAAAAACAATCCCTCAGCCGCTTCGCGACAGCTCCCTTTACACAAGGGAGCCTTGGTTTGTGCAGACTTTTCGCATAGTAAAATAACTTTAATTTTATTGTAGTCTTTAATTAAGGCATACGAAGCATTGCATTTGTGGACACAAAAGCGAAATACGGCATGCCTCTTTCGAGATATGCCGTATTTTTTGAAACTGTCCTTTAGAGTGACGCTCCAAAGGGAAGCTCCCTTCTATTCTTTATCTTTTTGGGTCTTTTTCTTGAAATCGAGCTGAGATAGGATAACCGCGGCAAGGATAATGACGCAGCCGGCATATTCTCTCGGCTCGAGCCTTGCACCGAGGAACAGCGCCGTTCCTATGACGCCGAAAACGCTCTCGAGCGACATTATTATTGATGCCGCGGTTGGATCGGGGCCGTTCTGCCCGAGTATCTGAAGCGTATATGCGATACCGCTTGAGCCGATGCCGAGGAAGATGAGCGGGAGAATATTCTGCCATACCGCTGCCATATCAACGGGCGCCTCGAATATGAGAGCCACGGCGGTTTCGATAACGCCGCAGGTGATGAACTGTATAAGCGACATTCGTATGCCGTCGCACTTGGGTGAGAAGTAGTCGATTGTCAGAATGTGGAGGGGGAAGAGCAGCGAGCAGATGACGACGAATATATCCGACGCCACGATGCCGACGTTCTCCTTGATGCACATGAGGTAGAAGCCGACGGCAGCTATTCCGACGGCACACCAGACGTTTATGGGTGCGCGTTTTTTCATGGCGAGCGAGTAGATGGGAACGAGAATGACGTATAGCGAGGTGATGAACGCCGCCTTGCCTCCGTCGGTTCCGTTTTGTATACCCAGCTGCTGGAATACCGACGCCACGGCAAGGAAAATGCCGCACAGCACACCGCCGACAAGCTCGGTGCGCGTCATATCCACGCCCCGCCTTGACACAAGCGCGCGCCCGTTACCGCGCAGCTTATCAAAGAGGGGAATTATAGCTATGAGAAACAGCGAGGCTATCCAGCTGCGTACCGCAACGACCGTATTCGCGCCGATGCCGTCTATCATATCCTGCGCCGTGAAGGCGAAGCCCCATATTGCCGCTGCGCCGAGGAGCATCAGATGAGGCAGATGCTTTTTTATCTTCATTTTTCTATCCTTAAATTTAATACAGTCAACATTATAGCACCCGAAAAGGAAAAAGTCAAGGCTCGCGCATCTGCGAGCCTTGACTTTTATATTAAATATTCTTTATACCGCTTTTGATCCTGTTTTCTATCTCCAGCGTGATATCTGACATGCTGACACCGAGAGCGCAGCTTAAGCGGTACAGGGTTTCCAGGGTTGGCTTTCGCTCGCCGCGCTCTATCGCGCTCAGGTGCGTTCTGCCTATATCGGCAAGTCCGCTCAGTACCTCCTGTGACAGCTGTTTTTTCTTTCTGAAAAAGGTAATGGTCTCTCCAACCACCATGGGATCAAGATAGGTTTCTGACATAGTGCACCGCCTTTTATCGTACTTTGTCATCTAAAGATAGTGTACAACACGCGTACAAAATTGTTGAATACATATGTTGACAATCGAATACATTTGTGTTATACTGTCCGTATGACACAGGTTGGCGGCTTTGGAACGCTATGAAGCTTCAATTTATGTCAAGGACTCAGGATTTACTTTTAGTATTCGACTTAAGGAGAAGAAAAATGAAAACGACAGGTATAGGTAGGTTCTTGAAATTTGCGGTGGCTACGATTGCCTCCGTGCTTCTTTTGCTCTCTCTCACTTCTTGCGGCGAGGGAGGATTTTTCGGCCTGTTCGGCGAGCACGAGCATGCCTTTACAGAAAGGAAGGAGGAGGATAAGTATCTTGCGGGTGCTGCGGATTGCACTCATGCAAAGAGCTATTATTACTCCTGCGAATGTGGGGAGGTGGGTGAAGGTATCTTTGAGGTCGGTTCACCTCTCGGTCACACATATACCGAGACCGTAACCGAGGCGACCTGCTCCCACAGCGGTTATACCACGTACGCCTGCGAGTGCGGTCACTACTACATAGATAACCTCGTCGAGAAGGGCGAGCATACCTGGGGCGAGTGGGCTAACACTATAGAGCCGAACTGTCTCACCGAGGGAAAACGTACAACCGCTTGTACCGAGTGCGGCGAGGTCAAAGATGAGAGAATTGCCAGCTTTGCCGAGGTGGATAACGCGAATCACGGGGGTGAAGAGGGAAAAAAATCGAATGTAAGCTGCACAGATGACGGTATGATTACATATCGATGCAAGTGCGGTAATGAGTATAGTGTTGAATACAAGCTTGCGAGCGGGCATAGCTTCGGCGAATGGGTTGTAGTATCGGAGGCTACGTGCTACAGCAACGGAAAGTATGAGCGCGTGTGCGCGTCCGGATGCGGAGAAAAGGAGACCAAAACAGTTTACGCTCTCGGTCATAATTACGTAGTGGCAGGTGTAGACGATAATAGCGGCAAAACCATTTACGAGTGCACGAGATGTAGTAACAAAAAAACAAGCGATGATGACACAGTAGAGGTCGGCGACATTGAGGTGATATATAAAGATTTACGGCCCGTGGACGTCGCTATTCAGGTCTTGTCCAGCAAGGATATGAGCTACTTGCTGGAAAACATAATCATATATGACAGCTATTTTGAGGATGATTTGGAGTATATGGAGAAGGGCAAGGCCATGTTAAACATTTCGGTCTTGCCGGATAGCAGTACTCCGGGCCTTTGGAATGTGTTGGCTGACGGTGGTTATGATTATGATACAACGTATACCGTGGTGCTTCCTGAGTATGCTGTTGAGAAGGAGAGCGGTGCAAGGAGGATAACGTTTACCACGGAGAAAAATCCGGATCACGACAACATAGCCGTATACCGCGACGATATAGTTTTCTTGAAAACGCTTGAGCAAAGGTCTCCCGGATATTACCCATACTCGGTTGGCAAGGTTGAAAGCTCCGGCGCTCTTTATGTCAAGGTTTGCAAGGTCGGCGTTATTAAGGTTGATCAGATTCTTTGTATCGGAGATATAACCAGTCTTGATGAGGTTGACGTAATGAATTCCGAGAAGTATTATCTTGGAAGGGTGGCAAGCATTGTCAAGTTGGGAGAAGGCGAATATGTCCTTCGTTTGGAAGCCCCTACTCTCGATCAGGTGTTCGACGCAGAAAAATTCAGTTTGTATTATGATCAAGAAATTGAATTTGACGACTCTACAGAGCTTAACGAGAATCTTGAGGCCGAGGCGGTCAGAGCGCTCTACAATGACGAAGACTTTTTAGCGTTTCTTAATTCCACTCATCTTGCGGCGCGCAAATATGCGGCTGACATGGGGCTTGATGCGGAGCACATAAGCGTAAAGTCATTTTTGGATAATATTGACATAAAAACCGACGTTAAGTTAAATGGAAGTAGCATTGGGTTTGAAATAACCGGTACGATAACTATACCACTTAAAACGGTCAGTGGACAGGAATTTGGTAACATCACCGTTAAATTTGTTGTTGATGCCGATGCTTACTTTAACATGAACCTTTCGTATAAGATTAAATGGTGGTGGTTCATCCCCACGGGACTTTCGCATTTCGACCTAAGCTTCAAGCAGGGAAGTAATATAAAGTTTACTTTTGATATAAACATCAATGCCGACTATACCTTGGATGATGATGCGGATGGTGAAAAATCGGCATATGCAATGAATCTCACTAGCAATCGCATACACCTCGCGAACTGTAGGTATGCGGTAAACTCTAATAACATCGAGCACATAAGCGAAGCGGTTGCCAAGGAGAGACTCGCAGATGCCGAAACGTATCCGGCATGCAAGGTGTGCCGCCCTGAGCTGTATGTGGACCATATAAAGCTCACAATAAGCAATAATGTCATTCACACCACGGATTGTGACAGCGCGGGAGATATTGAGCAAGAGCATAGTGGCGTAACGGCGGAATTCTTAAATAAGCTTACAGGCGCTTCGTACTGCGAAAAGTGTAAGCCTCAGGATCTCGAAGGAAACAGCTTCAAGGATTTAATGAAGGCTTCAATGAAGTATTCGGACTGGGGCGAGAACCTTAAGGAAATCAAGAGGCTTGCGGCGAAGAGCGACATAAATAAAAGCAGTGAAAAGAGCGTAACGCTAGCAACAATCAGAATTCCTATCGTAGTAGCAAACGTGACGATAGATCTTGATTTTGTGCTGGACTTCAAGCTTGAGGCCTCCTTCTCGTACAAGTATGAGTATGAGCAGGAAAATATATACGGTATAAGGCTTGAGAAAAAAGGCGGCTTCCGCCCATATAGCGAGTCTAATGATGAGGTCAAGGAACATTCCATTCAGATGATGGGTATGGCAGAGGTGCGCGTAGGATTTGCCATAGACGCTAACGTTGCAGTTGCTGTAATAGGACCGTGGGCCAACGCAGGACTCAGAGCCGGCGCAGGATGCTATGCAAGAGTGGCCGGAGTATACGTGGATATGGACCTGAATTCTGATGATGGTGCAGACTATGCAGCAGCATACTTTGAGATGGGAATCTACGTAGACGTCGAGGCGTATTATACATTGTTGTTCTGGCACGGAGAGATAACTATTTTAGATAAAGAATTTCCATTGTTTGCGCTGGGATATGATACTGCATACTACTCATACGTCAATTACGTTGATACTATTAAGTTGGGCAAGGGCGAAGTATTTGATATAGGGAAAAATGATCTTCTTTTAGCTAACTATTTCGACCTTAAGACACTTACAAGCAAGGTGTCGGAGATTGATGTTAATGAAACTGAAGATTATACGGTCACAATATCCTTTGAGAAGGGATATTGCAAAGTATCGGGCGGCATTGTAACGATTAAAGAGGATACCCCCTGCAACTTTGTTGATACTATGGTTATTACTGTAGAGGGTAATGACGAATGGTGGTCTTACAAGAAGGGAAATGCCACATACGACTATCTCGGTGAATATCGCGTAGACATTGTCTATGAGGGGGATGAACACAAGGTACCTAATCCCGTTATCGGCGTGGAGGCGACTTGTGAGAATGATGGTAAAATAGAGGGCGTATGTGAGGCGTGTGAAAATTATGTGAAAATAATTATTCCGGCTAAAGAACACATTTGGTTAGATGCTAATTGCACCGAGCCTAAGAGGTGTAATAGAGAAGGATGCGGAAAGACCGAGGGTGAAGCTCTTGGCCATACCGAGGTAACAGATGCTGCAGTAGCGCCCACGTGCACCGAAACCGGACTTACCGAGGGTAGTCATTGTTCGGTATGTAACGAGGTGTTTGTAGCACAGAGCGTAGTTGATGCGCTTGGACATACCGAGGGCGATGCTGTAGTTGAAAATGAGATTGCTCCGGATTGCACAAATACAGGCTCTTACGATAACGTAGTATACTGCTCGGTATGTAGCGTTGAGCTTTCCCGTGAGGGCGTAGTTGTTTCCGCTACAGGCCACGATTACGGCGCAGTGGCAATAGCGCCTACTTGTGAAGCCGTCGGATATACCATTTACACCTGCCATTGCGGTGACACTTACACAGATAACGAGGTTGATGCGCTTGGTCATGCTTGGCTTGATGCCAACTGTACCGAGCCTAAGAGATGTGATAGAGTAGGCTGTACTACTACAGAGGGCGAGGCTCTTGGTCACGATTGGGCTGATGCAACCTGTACCGAACCCGAGAAGTGTCAGAGAAGCGAACTTGAATGCACCGCAACTCAGGGAGCGGCACTTGGACACTCCGGATTCGAATGCGATGGTGTGTGCGATGCTTGCGGAGTTGGGCTGGATATAGTGCATTTGGATACGGATTATGACGGATGGTGCAACAACTGCGGTGCTGTAGTACAGATATTTAAGTACAATGTCAGTTTCATTTTAGATCCTTATGCGACAAGTGAAGATAATCAGTTGCGTGTGCTTACGGATATTGTCTTTGAGAGCGATCCCGTTGAGGTCATATACGGTATTACATACACACTTCCTGTGCCTACCGCAGAATGCTATACATTTGGCGGATGGTATACTGCGGACGGCACTAAGATTACCGATGGCGACGGTGTAGGTCTTGCGGCTTGGAATATAGCCTCTGACACCACCGTGGTTGCGAAATGGGAAAAGGAATATCTTGGGTATACTTATATAAATGATGTTGCTGGGTTTGAGGCTATAAGACAAGATTTGTCGGGAAGCTATGTACTCGTAGATGACATTAATATTAGCGAGGTTTCAAACTGGGTTCCGTTTGGCGGATATTATCTCGAAGAAATATTCACCGGAGAGCTTGACGGATTGGGCCACAAGATAATAGGCTTGACCAGAACCGAGGATATTACAGAAAAGAACAGCAGGAGTTACTTTGGTTTGTTTGGCTGTATCGGAGAGACGGGCAGTGTAAGTAACATCGTGCTTACCGACGTTTATATCAACATTACGGGTCCTGCTAATAATAACAGTAACATGAAAGCGCTTTTCGGTTCTGTTGCGGGTAAATGCATGGGCACCGTATCGAACGTTGAAACATACGGATCTATAACATACTCCTGTTGCACCAATGGCGGAACATATGTTGGCGGAATATGTGGGTATGCGCTGAATGCGACAATAGAGAATTGCATTAATCGCATGGCTATATGGGCTGATAGATATGCTGCATATTCTGCAGGAATATGCGGATACGCAGAGGGCGGAACGATTACGTCGTGTGCGAATTATGGTGATATTACGGCTATAGGCACCGATTGGGGCGGCGTCGCGATGGCAGGCGGTATAGCCGGCATGATTCACACAAATAACCCCACGTTCAGCAACAATTATAACTATGGCAACCTAAGCGCTAAAGCATATGATAACAGTAGCCTCTTAAGCTGCACTCGTGGAACCGGCGATGAATACGCCCGCGAAGCAAACCGTACGTTTTGACGCACTTATGTAATAGATTTGGGGCTGTCTCATTAAGAATTCAATAAAAACAAGGCAAAATCTTGGAAAATTCA
>CAYZZJ010000036.1:0-12929 GCA_964482885.1 uncultured Ruminococcus sp.
CTATCCTGCGGATAGCGTCCGAGTGTCCCTGGCTGATGCCCCTGCCCCAGAAGGTGTAATCCGCGCCGCTTGGCAACACGGCAGAGGCGTAAAGCCTTGCTATCGAAAACAGACCGGGATCCCAGCCCGCGGAAATAAGCGCAAGGGTTCCGCCCTCCTTCGCGGCAGCGTCGGTTGCAGCAAAATGCCCGGATATAGCAGCGTGCGTATCAAAGCTGTCTACAACAGAGAAATCCTTGGCAAGCATAGGCGTCATCTTTGGCAAATCCGTAGCACTGCCTCCGCAGATTATAAGCACGTCTATATCGTCTTTATGCAAATAAATGTTGTCAGAATGATACACGGGAGCGCCCGTGAGCGTCTTGACGCTCTCGGGAGGACGGCGCGTAAATACGCCGACAAGCTCGGTATCGGGATTATACTTAACGGCGCACTCAACGCCTCGTCCAAGGTTTCCGTATCCGTAAATTGCAATTCTCATATTATCTCCTTTAGACTATACCACAGCGGTATCCGCCGTGTCTGCAACAAGGCTCTTCATATCGTAAAGCCCCGCAGATTTTGACACGATAAACGCCGCAGCGGCAATAGCGCCCTCCGCAAAAAGTGCGCGGCTGTGTGCCTCGTGCTTCAGTGTAAGCGTCTGATTAGGCGTGCCGACGATAACCTCATGCTCGCCTACTATATTGCCCATTCTGATAGCGTGTATGCCGATTTCCTCTTTCGCTCTCTTGCCGTGCCCGGATCTGCCGAGAGTCGTGTATGCCTCGGGGCGCACCTCGGCTATAGCGTCGGCTATCATAAGAGCCGTTCCGCTCGGTGCATCGAGCTTACGATTATGATGCTTCTCGATTATCTCTATCTCCGCCTCCGGCATAGCAACAGCGGCAGCTTTCGCAAGCTCTACAAGCAGAGCCACACCGAGCGACATATTTGCCGAATGAAATACAGGGATATCGAGAGCCGCCTCGCGTATTGCGGCAAGCTCGTCATCGGTGTGTCCCGTGGTGGCTACGACGGTGGGTATTCCGCGCTCTCTTGCAAACGCGAGAAGGGCGGGAGCCGCACTGTGGTGTGAAAAATCGACTATGCAATCTATCGCCGCCTCGCGGGGAACGTCGCAGAAGGAGGAGTATACGGGTACGCCCGCGTATTCGCTCTCCTCACGGTCAACGCCGAGTGCGAGTGATGCACCGCGGTATCCCGCCTCGCAAAGCGAAGCAACCTCACGGCCCATATGGCCGAAAATTCCATTAATTAAAATTCTCATATTCTTGCCTAAACAGGCACCTTTCGTTAAATAAGATTCTGCTCTCTCATCAGGCGATACAGCACCTCGGCATGCGCCTCCTCCATGGGAGTAAGCGGCAGGCGCAGGTAGTTCTCGCAGTATCCCATAGCGCTCACAGCCGCCTTAACGGGAATGGGGTTAACCTCGGAGAAGAGCGCGTTTACGAGCGGGAGCAGATCGAGCTGAAGCTTGCGCGATGCGGCAACGTCACCCTCGAAGAAGAGCTTACACATCTCGGAGGTTGCCTTAGGCATTATATTGGAAAGCACGGATATAACTCCCTTACCGCCGAGAGAAAGCACGGGAACTATCTGATCGTCGTTACCCGAATAGATATCTATCTTATCCCCGACAAGCGCGGCAAGCTCGGCTATCTGCGATATATTTCCGCTCGCCTCCTTTATGCCGACGATATTCGGATGCTCTGCGAGCTTAAGAACCGATGCGGGCAAAAGATTGCAGCCCGTACGGCTCGGTACGTTATAGAGTATGCAGGGCTTGGTCGATGCATCCGCGATAGCGCGGAAGGACTCGATAAGTCCGTTCTGAGTAGCCTTGTTGTAATAGGGTGTAACAAGAAGCATAGCATCCGCGCCAACCTCGCAGGCATACTCGGTGAGGCTGATTGCATAGGCGATATCGTTAGAGCCTGTGCCGGCTATTACGGGTACTCTGCCCGCTGCGCGCTCCACGGCGAAGCGGATAGCCTCCTTATGCTCATCGTCGGTGAGAGTCGAGCCCTCGCCCGTCGTTCCGACGGCAACGATAGCGTCAATTCCCTCCTCTATCTGCCAATCTATGAGCCTGCCGAACTGCTCATAGTCAATGCCATCCTTGGTGAGTGGGGTTACAATAGCGGTAGCCGCTCCGGTAAATACAGTGTTTTTCATGTTGTCCTCCGTATGACTTTATTCTCGGGAATAAAAAAAGATAGCCAACAGAGGCTATCCGACATCACAGCGACAATATGTCTGTATGCGATAGCACTCCGCATTTCTGCGACAGCAGGGCGGATATTCTCCGAACTGCCAGCAATCACCTTCCCACAGTGAAAGCTTCGGCACTGACGCCTTTCCCACACGGCCTCGGGGGCCGTACGCGTGCGGTACTTATCGTGCAATGCGCCTCTATCTGTATGCATTGATTGTATCACAACCGCGCCTATATGTCAAGCCCTTTTCAAAATATAATGACTATAGAATGTAGAAACGCAAAAAAGCGTTTCTGTGAGTCGATAGAGTCGACTCACCCACGATTCGTTTTGTCAAAATGAATCGTGTTCTATATCATTTCAATGAATATCGGCAAATTTTCTCCCGGGATTTTATTTTCGCATGGCGAAGCTCCATCCGAAAATTTGTTGCCAAATCATAGATTTGGCGTCGAAACAGTGCCATCCCGCACTGTTTCGACTTCCGATAATCATTATAGAAGAATTTGGAGGTAGGCAAATGACAAATAAAAATGGGAGAGAGCCGTTCTCCCCCATTAAATCATATACCGACCGTACAGACGTAGGTCATATTCTTACGCTCGGGAGGCGTGTCGCGGCGCGAGGCTTTGAAGCTGTCGGGATAGGACACGTAAAGATGCGAAAGAGCTATACCGACGTCAATCATATTCATGCGCGATAATCCGGTAGTACGCACATGGTTACGCTTATACACGTTATACCCCTCATCGCAGCACTCGAAATACCAGGGCTGGCTGTTGACGCTGGAGGGCGCGAGAAGCGCGGGAACAAGCCTCTCGTCTGCAGTGTCTGAGATATCGGACAGCTCCTTACGCGAAAAATCGGATATCCCCTCCCTCTCGGGTACGGAGGTATTGCCTATCGCAAGAAGCATCACGAACTTAAGCCCGTCCTCTGTAACGGGCTCATCCTTCACGCGGCCAAGCCCCACCCAGCAGGAGCCTATGCCGAGCGACTGAATATAGAGATCGAGCTGCTCGAGGATAAATCCCACGTTCTCAAGGCTGCCATCCGTGTCCTCAGAATATATTGCCACCGCATAAGGGGGCATCCAGGGCATAAGAGAGCGCACTTTCTCGCGGCTCACAATGCGGAGGCTCACTTTTATTTCGGGATAAAGCGGGCGAAGAGAAGAAAACGCCGCCTCTATAAGCACGAGAACCTCATCGCTTATCGGCTCGGCGGAGTATTTTCTTACCGAGCGCCTTTTGTATATCATATCGCAAAGCTGCTTTGTGTCCATATTTACCGCCTTTCTTCACACCAATTCTACCATATATACGCGCGGGGTGTCAAGCGGTGAAAAAAGCCTGTTCTCCCTCACCTGAAAGTTATGGTGACGCGTGATAGAATATTCTCGTTGAATTTTGTGAAAGGATAAAAATGATGACAAAAACCACCGCTTACGCTGCGGCGGCTTATTTCCTTAAAAATTAATAGTTGTACTTTTTCTTATAGATGATAAGGAGTATTATTCCAAGCACCAGAGCAAGAAGCTCGGACACAACAACCGAGAGCCATATTCCGTCAAGGTGCAGCAGCACTGGTAGAATAAGAACGCCGGCGACCTGGAATACTATCGTCCTCGCGAAGGACTGCAGAGCGGATATAAGACCGTCGTTGAGCGCGGTGAAGAAGGAGGAAATGAAGATAGCGAGACCTGCAAAAAGAAAGCAGAAGGAGTATATGAAGAAGCCGCGCAGGGTCATATCCATGAGCGCATCGTCGTAGCCGACAAACATATACGAGAGAGGATACGCCAATGACTCCGACAGCACGAACATAAGCACAGAGGTAATGAGTATTATCACCGTACTCTTGCGCCTGAGGCTCTTAAGCTCCTCTCTGTTGCCTGCGCCGTAGTGATAGCCGACAACGGGAGAGATGCCGACGGCATAGCCGATAAAGGCGGAGATGAACACGAAATTAACGTACATCAGAACGCCGTAAGCCGCGACACCGTCCTCGCCGGCATAGTGCATCAGCTGGGCGTTATAAAGCATACCTACAAGCGACATGGATATATTTGAAAGAAGCTCGGAGGAGCCGTTGAAGCATATCTTACCGAGGGCGGGAAAATCCGGTGCTGCAGGCACAAGGCGCAAAAGGCTCGGGTTCTTACGCGCAAAGTAAAGAAGCGGAAGAACACCGCCAACGCACTGGCTGAGAGCGGTAGCGAGGGCGGCTCCGAGAAGCCCCATAGGTATCACCGCAACGAGCAGTGCATCAAGCACCATGTTGGTAACTCCCGCGCCGACGGTTATATAAAGACCGAGCTTAGGCTTCTCCGCTGTGACAAACAATCCCTGAAACTCGTTCTGAAGGATAAAAGCGGGCATCGAAATCGACAGCACCACGCCGTAAAGCACGCAGTCCTCAAGCATATCTCCCGTAGCACCGAGAAGCACCGCAACGGGACGCACCGTGAAGACTCCTATGAGCGCGAGAGCAACGCCTACGGCAATAGAAACGTAGATGAGCATGGAGAAGGTCTTATTTGCCCGCGTGTCCGAGGTATCCATAGCCGCGCTTACCTTATCCTCACCGAGAAGCTTGGATATAAGCGCTGAGCCGCCCGTACCGAGCATAAAGCCCGCCGCACCGAGTATCATCATATAGGGCCATATAAAGTTTATCGCCGTAAAGGCGGTCTTATTAACAAAATTGGATACGAAAAAGCCGTCCACCACTCCGTATATAGACGTAAAGACCAGCATAAGCACGCTGGGGAGGGTGAAGCGCAGTATCCGTTTGTAATCAAAGTGATCCGACAGCTGTATCTGCATAAAGTCTTCCTTCGGGTTATTCTATGTAATTGTACCATCATACGCATTAAAAGTCAAGGTGAGGCTTGTCCTTGAATATTGTTAACTTTTTAATTATCCCCTTGCATTTTTTTCTTTCTTATGGTATATTGTATACGTATGAGGGAGTAGTAAGCGCCACTCGGTGCGGATTATGTCAACAATCGGCAATATGCCTGGCATATTCCTCAAATTACAAGACTCATGTGTAGCTTTGTGGAGGTATGCATGGGGAGATATGTTCCGTATGCAGCTCTGCATACGGTTTTTTTGTTGGAATAAAATAACTAAAAGGAGAAAGGCAAATGAAACAAGAATCATCGCAGCCCTATGCAACCGACGCAGGCTCGGTCATCGAGGGGCTGGGTACGGACGTGAAGCTCGGCTTATCGTCCGAGGAGGCTTCCGCTCGCCTTGCGCGCGACGGAGAAAACAAGCTTAAGGAAAAGAAAAAGAAGACTATGCTCGCTCGCTTCCTTGAGCAATTTAAGGACGTAATGATAATAATTCTTATCATTGCGGCTATTATTTCGTTCGTTGTAGCCTGTGTTGACGTATTCGGTCCCGAGGCAGGTGACCCGAAGGAATTCTTCGAGCCTGTGCTTATACTTCTCATAGTAGTTCTCAACGCCGCTATGGGAGTTATGCAGGAATCAAAGGCGGAAAAGGCTCTTGAGGCATTAAAAAACATGTCCGCTCCGCACGCGAGAGTTATCCGCGACGGTAAGGAGTGCATGATCGGCGCGGCAGAGCTTGTCGTAGGTGATATAATCCTGCTCGAGGCAGGCGACTTCGTTCCCGCCGATGCAAGGCTTATCCGCTCGACGAGCCTTAAGAGCGAGGAGGCAGCCCTGACGGGCGAGTCCGTTCCCGCTGAGAAGGACGCTGATGCTCCCGTCAAGGAGGGCGCGCCGCTCGGTGACAGATCGAACATGGTGTTCTCAGGCTGCAGCATAACCTACGGAACCGCACTCGCAGTAGTTACCGCAACGGGTATGAATACCGAAATGGGTAAGATAGCAACCCTGCTCTCCGGCGAGGAGGAGGGAGATACGCCCCTTCAGGAGAAGCTCGCAAAGCTCGGCAAATACCTCGGCTTCGTTGCACTCGGCGCGTGCGCTGTAATATTCGTAGTAGGTCTTCTTAACGATATTCCTCCCCTTGAGATATTCATGACGGCTGTTTCTCTCGCCGTATCGGCTATACCCGAGGGACTGCCCGCAATAGTTACGATAGTTCTCTCCATCGGCGTTCAGAGAATGGTAAAGAAGAACGCCATCATACGCCGACTGCCCGCTGTTGAGACGCTCGGAAGCGCGTCCATCATCTGCTCGGATAAGACGGGAACTCTCACGATGAACCGTATGACCCTTACCGAGGCGTACGTTGACGGTGCAGCCGAGACCGAGAAAATCGGCGAGGACAACACCGAGGCTATAAGAAAGCTGCTCGCATACGGAACGCTCTGCTCCGACGGCTCGGTAATATTCGACGATGCGGGTAAGGAAACGCACATCGGTGACCCCACAGAGACCGCTATCGTGCTTGCAGCACACAAGAACGGAATGACCAAGGATTCTCTCAACGAGAGCTTCCCGCGCCGTGCGGGTATTCCCTTCGACTCCGACAGAAAGCTTATGAGCACCATCAACGAGATAGACGGTAAGCTCATAGTTATAGTCAAGGGCGCTGTGGATATGATGGAGGCAAGATGTATCTCGGGCGACTTCACCCGTGCTAAGGAAATCAACGAGCAGATGTCCTCGAAGGCTCTGCGCGTGCTTGCGGTAGCGTATCGCGAGATAGACGAGATCCCCGAGAAGCTGACGAGCGAGGAGATAGAATCCGGACTTACCTTCATGGGTCTTGTCGGAATGATAGACCCGCCCCGTCCCGAGTGTAAGGACGCTGTTGCTGTCTGCCGCGAGGCAGGCATCAAGCCTATTATGATCACGGGCGACCACGTTGTAACCGCTACGGCAATAGCGAAGGAGCTTGGCATATTCGTCGAGGGTGACCGCTCGGTTACCGGAGTGGAGCTTGACGCTATGAGTGACGAGGAGCTTGACTCGGTGCTTGAGACGATCTCGGTATACGCAAGAGTATCGCCCGAGAACAAGATAAGAATTGTCAAGGCTTGGCAGAAGAAGGGTCAGGTTGTTTCTATGACGGGTGACGGAGTAAACGACGCCCCCGCGCTTAAGGCGGCAGATATCGGCTGCGCTATGGGTATAACCGGTACGGACGTTGCAAAGGGTGCTGCGGATATGACGCTCACCGACGACAACTTCTCCACCATTGTACACGCAGTGCGCGAGGGTCGCGGAATATATGCAAATATCCGTAAGGTTGTCGGCTTCCTTCTCGGCACGAACATCGGTGAGGTCATCACGGTGTTCCTCGCTATGATACTCTGGCACGTAAGCCCTCTTGTATCAATGCAGCTGCTTATGATAAACCTCGTTACCGACTCCCTGCCCGCGATAGCACTCGGCATGGAGGCTGTCGAGAGCGATATAATGAGTACAAAGCCGAAGCCCAAGGATGAGGGCATATTTGCCCACGGTCTTGGTATCCGCGTCGTTCTTCAGGGCTGTATGTTTGCGCTTCTTACTCTTATAGGATACTGCGCAGGCATCGGATTTGAGAACTTTGCTTTACTTTTCAAGGGCGGTCTTACCGACGAGATGAAGATGGCGGGCAGCACTATGGCATTTATGGTGCTTGCACTTTGCCAGGTTGTTCAGGCGTTCAATATGCGCTCCGAGAAGTCGCTCTTCAAGATTGGTCTGTTTACGAACAAAACGCTCAATCTCGCGGCTCTCGCATCGACAGCGCTCGTCGCGCTCGTCTTGTTCGTCCCCCCGCTTCAGGTAGCCTTCGAGCTTACCTGGCTCTCGTGGGATAAGTACCTTATCGGCCTCGGTCTCTCTCTTACACCCTTCGTCGTAATGGAGATATCGAAGCTGCTCGGTCTGATAAAGCACCATTCGGATAAATAAAACATTCATCGCAAGCGAAAGCTCCTGCGGCAGAACGCCGCAGGAGCTTTTTACATATTCATTACCCATTCTCCTTAATGAACTCTGTCGGCGATGTACCAAATTCAATGCGAAAGGCGCGGTAGAAGGTCCTCATTGAGGAAAAGCCCGATTCGAGTGCGCAATAAGTGACGTCATGCCTTCCCTCTCGCATAAGAAAAATCGAATTTCTGAGTCTGACCGAGGTTATGTACCTCGATAGGGTTGTGCCGAAGGTGGAGGAAAAATATCTCGATATATAGCTCTGGCTGTAGCCGAAGTGCTGTGCCACCGAAGCAGGGGTTATGCCGCTGCGGAAGCTCCCGTCGATATACATAAGTATGCGCTGTGCAAGGTCGGTGTCTATGCCCTCTCCGAGAGCTACAAGCTCCGCCTCGTCAAGCATTATGCCGAGCATCGTATAGATATATCCAAGCTGCTTGATGCGATTTCCCTCACTCGCTCTCAGCGCATCGTAGCATTCGCGAAGCTGACGGTAAATCTCGGGGCTTTTTATGTAGGGGGAAGCGAGCTTTTTATCCTTCACAGCCTGAGAGAACTCCTCGCAAAGGTGTGCGGGGATAAGAAGAACCGACGAGCGCGAGGCATCGGGTGTGTGATATGCGTGTGTAACGTATCCGAGCGCGACGGACACGGCGGGTGCGACAAGGCGCTCTTGCACACCGTCGACAAGCATATCCATCTCACCCTCATCGACAAAGTATATCTCTATTTGCGAATGAAACTGAAAAAGGCAAAAATCATTCTTATAGCTTTTATAAAAGAGGGCGTTGGCTCTTTCCCTCTCGACGTTAAATCGCGCCTGCATACTATTCTCTCCCGCCCGACGTTATTTGGTAAAAAAATGGCACTAATTATCCGGCTATTGACAAGAAATGCCGCTGATATGATGCTATAATTATAGCAAGAGGGGCATCGAATGTCAATATTTTACACAAATCATATTGCCCTTATCGGAGGTAGAAATGCTCTCTAACACGCGAAACTCTAAAAAAGCGATCCTGCGCCTGTTGGCTTTAACGCTCGCGGTGGCGATCGCGATATTTACGCTCTCGTCCTGCGAGATGCTTAAGGGACTGATCGGAGGCAAGGAGTGCGAGCATGCAGACGGTGACGGAGACGGTGTGTGCGACGACTGCGACACCGAGTTAGACATCGCCTGCACCCAGCACAACGATGATAACTGCGATGCTAAGTGCGACACCTGCGGCGAGGGAATGAAGATCGCGCACGTTGATGCAGATGACGACGGCAAGTGTGACAAGTGCGAAACGGAAACCGAAGCCCCATGCGCCGAGCATCGCGACGATAACTGCGACGGCATGTGCGACGGCTGTGGCGACGGAATGAAGATCACGCACAACGATGGCGACGAGGACGGCAAATGCGACGGCTGTAATGCCTGCCTCACTCATAAGGACGAGGAATGTAACGGAAAGTGCGACGCGTGCAACGCGCCCATGACGGTTACTCACGCCGACAAGGACGGGGACGGCAAGTGCGACAAGTGCGAAGCCTGCCTCGTTCATACCGACAACGACTGCGACAACCAATGCGACCACTGTGAAACGGCTGTCAGCCTCGGCCACTCCGACAAGGACGGGGACGGCATATGCAATAAGTGCGATAGCTGTATCGACCACGTCGACGAGGGCTGTAACGGTAAGTGCGGCAGATGCGGTGACGAGATCCCCGTAGTACACAAGGATACTGACGGAAACAACCTTTGCGACGAGTGCGGCAGCGCCGTTCTCCCGATAAGCGTCGAGGCAAAGAAAACGGCATCAGTACCGCGCGGTACCACGCTCTACCCCACCGAATATATCGAGTGGAGCGGTACGACCTACCGCGGCGCGCTCGTAACCTATACCATAACGGTTACGAACACGGGTGATAATCTTGCAACCGTTACCGTGACCGACACAGTACCCGAGGGAACGCTCTTTATCTCGGGATGTGATAATAAGATAGACAACAAGCTGTCCTGGACCGTGACGGTCCCCGTCGGAGAGGAGGCTTCTGTGAGCTATACTGTATCGGTAAGCGGTGACAATGCCGCCACTGAGGGCGGATATATATCGGGGAGCGGTGCCTCCGTCAACGGTAAGAGCGTCGACTGCTACGACCTATACGTTGAGAAAACACTTAACGAAGTCGACGAGAAGTACATAGAAAAAGCGATCAGGATACTCTCGACGTCCACGTACACCGGACTTGACTTTGCAAAGCACGCGTATACAATAGCCTTCACCAATCCACAGGCTATAACCGAGCTTCTCACAGGGACACCCGCCGAAATACTCACGCTTATCCTCGCGGGTAGCGACGCGAGGCTTTCCGATGCGATAGCACCCGGGCTTTACGGCGGCACAGCCGTAACAGCGAATATCCCTGGTATAAAGGGCGCGCACAACACCGCCTTCACTGTGTCGGATCTCGTATCCGGAGATATACTTATCGTGATGCTTGAGAGCGACGCACGTATGTATATCGTCGAGGGCACACAGCTCTGGGATATCACAAATACCGCAACTAAGGTTGACATATTTGCGCTTATCGGCTCGCTTTCCTCAGCCGATAGCTACGCGGTCGTAAGACCGTCGATAACGATGACGCTCTTCACCTCATCGAACCCTGAGGAAATACCCGAGGTCATGAACGAATACCAGGAGGCACTCGTTAAAACCGCAGAGGCATACCTGCTTCGCGGCGAGAGCCTGCAGTACGAGGACGTGTGGTTCGGCTTAATCAGCCAGTCGGGTGAGCATCGCTGGGCTCACGGACAGAAAGCTCCCGAGGAGTATACCACCGATGAGTGGGGCTACGTCAACTGCGCGGTCTTCACCTACGACGTATATCTTGAGGCGCTCGGATATGCTCTGCCAAACGATATGTATACCACACTGAATCTCTCTACCTACTCGAGCAACCACGGAATGAGAGTATTCCAATTTACAAACTCAACGCCCGGTGAGTACACCGAGGAATATATGCTCGAGGTACAACGCGAATTTATGCAGACGATACAGGTTGGCGACATCATTAACGTGAGGCGTAAGACTGAGAGCGGCACCTCCGGCCACGCAATGCTCTACGTGGGTAACGGCAGATTTATCCACTCGGGCGGTGCAAGCTTCGAGAGCGTCAGCGGTGTCGGCACCGAGGTCTACGAGCCTACCATAAGATGCCACAAGGTCATCGACTATATCTTTAATCCCACGTCGGTCGGCGGCAACCCCTTCAGAAGCTCCGACGAGTACGGAACGACCTACGTCACAGAGCTTATTCTCGTCCGCCCTCTGAACGCCTTTACGGGTGCTATCCCCGAGAACACCGTAGCGCGCGTTGAAAATATGCAGGATATACGCGCTGAAAAGACCTCGAGCCACCCGTCGAGCGTCACCGTCAATCCCGGTGATCTTGTGACCTTCACCTTTACGGTATTCAACGTTGGCGAGAGCGAGAAGACCGTCAGCATCTACGATAAGATACCCACCGGTACTGTCTACGTGTCGGGCGGCGATACCGTCTCGGGCGACGAGCTTTATTGGAGCGTCACCGTTGGCGCAGGCGAGGCCGTAAGCGTCAGCTACACCGTGCAAATAGGAGACCTCGCAGACGGCACTCTTATCGACGGCAGAGACGGAAGGGTCGGCGGCGTAATGCATAGATGTGCGGCTATACGCGTAAAGAAGACACTGACAGGCGAACAGCAGACAGCTATCAATGCCGCTATCGAGGAGTTAAGGAGCGAGGGCTCTACCCTCTCGAAGCTTGAGCTTGTTAACGAGATATACAAAAGAGCGCTCGGCATCGAGGGCATCTTCACCGATACCGACGTAAACAGCGTTATGCGTGACGGAGACGAGAGCGTCTTTGCGACCTCGACGAAGAAGAACAACTCAAAATATCTCTCGAAGCTCCGTACCGACGAGACCTACTTCTCGAGCATGCTCGTCGACCACCTCTACGGCGGAATGCGCTTCGATTCCTCAGGCAAGCTATACGATCGCACAAGGCTCTTAAAGACCCACAATCTCATCGTCGGTGACGTGCTTATTGCCAGAAGCTCAAGCGCCGAAAACGTCTACATATACGCAGGCGACGGAAATCTCATTCTCGTGAACTCCGGCATCGGCGCGACCGCCGACTTTGCCACACTCTCCGAGCGCATCATGTACTACGGCAGAGATTTTGCGGTATTGAGACCGTCATTTGTAACCGAATAAAAACCATATTATACAGCAAGGGACGAGGCATGCAACAGTGCGCCTCGTCCCACGTTGTTTTATTTAGTGTCTGAAAAAGGGAGAGGCTTATACATAGCCCCGCCGAATCCATATTTCATTCACGGTTAACAAGTAAAGGGGTAATTCGCTATGCGAATCAATTTGGAGTAAGGTTCCAAATTGCCCTTTACTTAACAGCGCGCCACGAAACGTCCTCTTAGTGCCGGTTAACGCGCGCTTGATCGCCCAATATGCCAGCCCGCACAGCACCCAAGCAAAGATAGAGCCGCCGATAAGGGCTAGGCAGATTGGGATGAGAAGCGTCGTTCTTCACCACGTTAAGCCGTACAAACGTACGGTGAGTGGTGAAAACGGCGGTAGAAAAAGAAAATTAATTAAACGGAGAAAACCGCAGGTTTTCAACCTTAGACCATTAAATCTGCAGAAGGAAAAAGGAGAGGCAACTAAGTACCTCTCCTATAAGCCTTATTTTCTTTTTCGATCTCGCCCAATATGCCACCCCGCACAGCACCCAGGCAAAGATAGAGCCGCCGATAAGGGCTAGGCAGATTGGGATGAGAAGCGTCGTTC
>CAYZZJ010000036.1:13029-14622 GCA_964482885.1 uncultured Ruminococcus sp.
GGCGGTAGAAAAAGAAAATTAATTAAACGGAGAAAACCGCAGGTTTTCAACCTTAACCCTTCAAATTTGTGAAAGGAAAAGGAAGGGGCAGAAAATACCCCTTTCGTAAAGCCATTTTCTTTTTCGATCTCGCCCAATATGCCAGCCCTTATTCCTCTCCGAATTCCTTTTTGAAGAGCTTCTTGTACGGCATCAGCATACCCTCGTTCATCTTGCCCTTCATCTTCTTCATTATCTTATCGTTTGAAAGAAGGAAGCCGACGAAGTACATGGCAATAGACCTGCCCCACTTCTTCTGCGGGAAGTCGTAGTAGCCGTTCTTTTTATAGAACTTATGGTCCGCGCGCATCATACCGCGCATCTGATATATAAGATCGCGGAATATCTTCATACCGCCGACACCGTAGAAGCTCTGCGGCGGCACGTACCCTTTATCAAATGCGTAATTCAGGCGGTCGACAAGCATATCTATCTCGGCATCGGGATTCTTTTCATCGGTCGCAACACCTGCGAGGAAGTTATGGCCCACCGATGCACGAGCCTCAACGACCACGCGCAAATTCTCCTCCTCGGCGTACGCGCCCGACACAAGATACCCTATCGGCATGCCGACGGTAACCGTCCTGTGTCCGTTACAGAAGTTGCGGTCATCGTACATCTTGAAGCGTGAGCCCATGGAATGGTCACTTACAGAAAAGGCGTATACTATCGCATCAGCAGTCTGTATGCTCGTGCGCAGGAATTCATCAAAGCCGTCGGGATATACGCACTTACCGCTAACGGCACAGCTAAAGCAGCCAATGCAGCCGCCGAGCAGATTATACTCCGAAATGTTAACTATTCTTGTCTTATGTGGGGTTTTCGCTCTGAAACGCGCTATCATAGCGGATAGTGATGAATCGGGATCGGTTTCATCTGTTATGATAACTATATCCTTCTCCCCACCCTCTGCCGCGCTGTCGGGGAGCGCCGCTCTCACGGGAGAATAAGGGGTAGCCGAGGTTATCGCGGGGCGCGCGTCGCAATGTCCTTTTTCGATAGACCATAAGAAGTACTCAAAGAAGCGCTCAGCCTCGGCTCTTCCCTCTTTCTTAAGCAGATCGTCCATATCTGCGAGAAGTCCGTTTACGTATTTCATACCGAGGTCGGCAATATTGTCCTCTACGTACCTCGCGGCGGTGACGTCAAAGAAGTGCTTTGAGGTGCTGATCTGCGTTGCGTATTTACCCGAAAGATCAATACCCGATGCCTTCAGTAACTCTATGAATCTATGTAAGCCGTACGGAGCCAGAAAAGTATATACGGGATAGGAGAATATAACGGCATCAGCCGAGGTGAGCAGCTTCTCCGCGCGCGAAAAGTCGCGCTCCAAAAGCTTGATTATCTGCGCCGCGTTAAGCACTTCAAACTCATGCTCGGTGTATTTCTTCGATAAATATAAGGTAGTCTGGAGGGTGATACTGTTTTTACCCTTTGGACTTCCGTTTATGACTGCTATTCTCATAATAATCTCCATTCTGTCGCCTGTGGCGACCGTACAAACAGTTAATTAATTTTCGGTATCGCTATGCGACGATTTGGGATAGGGACCCA
>CAYZZJ010000037.1:0-14410 GCA_964482885.1 uncultured Ruminococcus sp.
TATGCCCTTTGCAAAGGGCTGGGGCTGGGGCTGTGAGCTCAACCTCCAGTACGTATTCGAGAAGCTCTTCGTATCCGAGTGGGGTCTTGGCTATCCCCGTGAGAGAGCGGTTCCCGAGCAGAGGAACAAGAAGATTCTCGACGAGGTTAAGAAGGTTACTCACAATGACATCGTTTATATCCTTGAGAACCTCGACCGCGAGCTTGTTAAGGGTGCTATCGCAGGTCCTAAGTTCGAGGAGTACTTCTTCGCTAACTGTAAGTGCGAGAGAATCGCAGAGTGCGTTAAGGGACTTCTTAAGTAATTTTCCGATACGAACAATACAAAGAGGCAGCGCGACGTAGCGTGATACTCTCAACGGAGTATTCACGCTACGTCGCGCAGCCTTTCCTTTTCGTTGACAAAGGAAAGCTAACATTATATAATATATACATCAATACCGAACGGAGAGGTATATGGAATTTCTGTATTTTCTTGAGGGTTTAAGAAACCCTGTATTTGATTTTCTCTTCTCGCTGATAACGCATCTTGGCGAGGAAACGCTGTTTCTTGTGATAGCGATATTCATTTTCTGGTGCGTCGATAAGCGCGGTGGATATTACGTGCTTATGACGGGACTTATCGGTACGGTGGTTAATCAATGGCTCAAAATCGTCTGCCGCATTCCGCGCCCGTGGGTGCTTGGAGCAGACAGAGGCTTTGAGGCTGTTGAATCGGCATTTGCCGAGGCGGGCGGCTATTCCTTCCCCTCGGGTCATACGCAGAATATCGCAGGCACCTTCGGCTCTATATGCGCCTTCTTCAAGCGTAACGCGCTCAGAATAAGCGCCATCGTTATTATCCTTCTCGTCGCATTCTCGCGAATGTATCTCGGCGTTCACACGCCGGCTGACGTAATCGTGTCGCTCGGTGTTGCTCTCGTTCTTGTGCTGGCGCTTTATCCCGTGTTCTCGAGCGAGGAGCGCTTCGATAAATATATGCCCGTGGTTGTCGCCGTGTCGGTTGCTCTCACCGTGGCGTACTTCGTTTTCGTAAACCTTCTGCCTCCCGCGGAATACGCCGCCGATATAACGGTAGGTCCTGACGGAACGGTTCACGACCCTCTCGGCAGCGCACTTAAAAACGGTGCAACGCTTCTCGGCTGCATGCTCGGTCTTCTCGTTGTATATCCGATAGACCGTTTTGTAACTAAGTTTGACACAAAGGCTAATTGGTACTCTCAGCTTATCAAGCTCGCCCTCGGTCTCGGCGGAGTTATGATTATAAAGGCGGGTCTCAGCACGCCGCTTAAGCTCCTCGTTGGTCTCTTCACCGACAGCCCCGATAATATCGCAAGAGCAATAAGATACTTCCTTATAGTTGTCTTTGCGGGTGCTGTATGGCCGCTTACCTTCAAGTTCTTCTCGAAGCTGAAGATCGGCTTTATGGAGCGCTTTACCGAATGGGCAAGGATGAAGCTGACATCACTCCTCTCCCGCAAGACGGAGAGCGCATCGAACGACGAAACCAACGCATAAGCCCAATATATGACAATAATTATTTGCAAAACCGCCCGATTTAGGGCGGTTTTTCTTCTCGGATTGCGAGATGACCGTTTCGTTTTTGTTCCAAATTCACTTTCGTGATCGCTTCATCGCAGGTATTTCTCCTTCGGGCTTTGCCCGTCCGACGTGCGCACGCGCAAAATTATTTTCCTAAAGTGCTTTACTTTTTCGCCCCCGTGTGCTAAAATATAGTAGATTAATTACGCGCGAGTGGGTGCTCGCGCACGAAAGAGGTCCATAGTATGAGATGTCCCGCATGTAACAATCAGGATTCGAGAGTTCTTGATTCCCGTCCCGTTGAGGACGGCACGAGCATAAAGCGCCGCCGTGAGTGTCCCTCCTGCGGAAAGCGCTTTACCACCTACGAGGTTATCGACAGCGTGTCTATCGCCGTCGTTAAGCGCGACGGAAGGCGAGAGTTCTTTGACAGACATAAGCTTATGCTCGGTATAGAGCGCGCCTGTCAGAAGCGTCCCGTTGATGCCGATGAGGTGGCTACCGCTATTGAAACAGAGCTTCAGAATTCTCTTGTAACCGAGATTTCCTCGAAGGATATCGGCGAGATGGTGCTTGCACACCTCAAGGATATAGATATAGTTTCTTACATCAGATTTGCATCGGTCTACCGCGAGTTCAAGGATATCGACTCCTTTATGGAGGTTATCAAGAGCCTTGGTAAGAAGTCGAGGAGACGTGCCTCTGTTTCCGATGCCGGTGAGGTGAAAAATGATTAAGAGCATGACTGCCTTCGGCCGTGCCAAGGTCGAGGGTGTCGACAGAGATATTACGGTCGAGATCAAGAGCGTTAACTCGAGATTTTTCGACTGCTCGGTTAAGATACCGAGAGCCTTTATGTTCCTCGAGGAGCGTATCAAGGCGCACGTGCAGAAGAACGCAGTCTCCCGTGCAAAGGTTGACGTATACGTCACAATAGACGAGCATCAGTCCGGTGCAGGCAGGGTAGATCTCGATCTCGGCTATGCCGAGAGCTATATCGCGGCTCTGCGCAAGCTCGGTGAGGAGTTTAACCTTACCGATGATATCAGCATTATGAGCGTCGCGAGAAACCAGGATATATTCCGCACCCGCCGCCCCGAGTGTGACCTCGAGGCAGAGTGGCTTGCTATATGCCCCGTGCTTGATATGGCTATATCGGATTACGCAGCAATGCGTACGCGTGAGGGAGAGAGAGCCTTTGCCGACCTTACCGCGAAGATTGATACCGTCAAGGGGTACGTTAACGAGATAGAGAAGATCTCCGAGGAGGACGTGGTAGGCTATCGCGATAAGCTCGAGGCAAGAATAAGGCAGATCCTCGACGATGCCTCTGCCGCGGTAGACGAGCAGAGATTGCTTACCGAGTGTGCCGTGTGGGCTGACAAGATCGCGATAGACGAGGAGCTTGTAAGGCTGCGCTCTCACTTCGGCGCGTTCTTCGAGATCGCCGCTACCCCCGAGCCATCGGGCAGAAAGCTCGATTTCCTTATGCAGGAGATGAACAGGGAGACCAACACCATCGGCTCTAAGGCGAACAATGCACGTATCGCGCGCATCGTCGTTAACATCAAGGGTGAGCTTGAGAAGATCCGCGAGCAGGTCCAGAACATCGAGTAAGGAGGAGCTATGAGGTTTATCAACATTGGCTTTGGAAATATGGTTTCGGCAGGCAGAATAGTTGCTATCGCCGTTCCGGATTCCGCACCCGTTAAGCGTCTTGTGCAGGACGCGCGCGAGGACGACAGGGTTATCGATGTATCCTGCGGCAGACGCACAAGGGCGGTTATCATCACGGATTCCGACCACGTTATCCTCTCCGCTATCGCAGCCGAGACTATCACGAACCGTCTTGCAAGCGATGATATTGAGGAAGAGGATCCCGAGGACTGACGGCTCCTGCCGTCCGATTAAATTCAGTAAACACACGAAAGGATATATATATTATGATTTACCCTACCATTGACCAGCTCTCCAAGGGAGAGTTCAACCGCTACGAGCTTGTTATCGGCATCGCCAAGGGCGCGCGCATCGTTACCGATGAGTACGTCGAGATGAGAGCAAAGGCTCAGAAGATGATCGAGAATCACGAGACCGAGAAGCCTCTTGCGGCACTTATCGATCCCGAGTACAAGGATCAGAAGGCTGTTAAGATCGCTATTGCTAAGATCGAGCGCGGAGACTTCGTGCTTACCCGTTCCGAGTAATTTTTGGAAATTGTCCTGAGGAGGTGATACGGTGTTTTGTGAAGTATATATGCTCGACGTGCCGTATCATCTCGACAGGCCGTTTGATTATGCTGCCGTCCCGGGCGTGCGCCCCGGCAGTATAGTCCGTGTTCCCTTCGGCCGCGCGAATAACCTGAGATACGGCGTTGTCAGCGCAGTGAAGGACGCCGGTCCTTCCGCCGGGGGGGAATCTATAAGCATTAAGCCCGTGCATTCGGTGGTGAACGAAGCGTTTGCCTTAAGCGAGGAGATGCTCGGGCTGTGCTTGTTTATGAAGGAGCATACGCTGTGTACTCTCGGAGAGGCGGTCAGGACGGTCTTGCCTCCCGGCGCACTTTCAAATACCCTGAACGTCAAGCTCCGCCGTACCTGTATACTCAATATGTCGCGCGAGGCGGCGGTGACGTTGCTTATGCAGACGGGGCGCGCGGGTATAAGGAGCGAGGGGCAGAGAAGCGTTATACGCTATCTTATGGATATAGGCTCTGCCGATGCCGAAATGGTACGCGCACAGCCGGGCGTAACGAGTGCGCATATTGCAGCCCTGCGCGAAAAGGGCATAATTACCGTCAGCGAGCATGAGGAGATAAGAAACCCTTACAAGAAATACGCCGAGAGGCGTGACACCTCGCCGATTATGCTGACGCCCGCGCAGGCCACCGCTTATGATACCATTGAGGCTTTGTATGACGAGCCTGTCGCGCGCGCGGCTTTGCTTTTCGGAGTTACGGGCAGCGGAAAGACCAAGGTTATAATAAAGACGATAGACCGTACTATTTCGGACGGGCGCAGTGTTATAATGCTCGTACCTGAGATATCGCTTACACCCCAGACGGTCAGTATATTCTGCTCTCGCTACGGCGAGCGCGTTGCCGTCATTCATTCCTCGCTCTCTCAAGGCGAAAGGCTTGATGCCTGGCGCAGAATAAAGAAGGGTGAGGTTGATCTGGTTATAGGAACCCGCTCGGCGATATTTGCTCCGCTTGATAATCTCGGAATGATAGTCATAGACGAGGAGCATGAGCATACCTATAAATCGGAGTCCGATCCCAAATACCACGCGCGGGATATAGCCGCGTACAGATGTGCGCGACATAACGCCCTGATGCTTCTTGCATCTGCGACGCCCGCGGTAGAGAGCTTCTATAAGGCTAAGAACGGTATATATACTCTCGTGCCGCTGCGCGAGCGCTACGGCGGAGTAAGACTGCCGGATACGGTTATAGTCGATATGCGCGAGGAGCTGCGCCTCGGTAATACCTCACCGCTCAGTAAGCGCCTTTACGATTCTCTCCTTAGCGTTAAGGAGCGCGACGAGCAGGCTATAATATTCCTCAACCGTCGCGGCTATTCGAGCCAGATAAGCTGTAAGGAGTGCGGCGAGGTAATCACCTGTCCGCGCTGCTCGGTTTCCTTGACCTATCACTCGGGCGGCGGCGGAAAGCTGCTCTGTCATTTGTGCGGATACACCGCACCCGTGCCGAAAAAATGCGAGTGCGGCAGCGATAAGCTCTCCTTCCTCGGCTACGGCACGCAGAAGCTCGAGGTGGAGCTGGAAAAATATCTTCCCGATATGCCCGTAATGCGTATGGACGCAGATACCACTACGGGTAAGCTGGCATACGACCGTATGCTTGAGGATTTCAGAGAGGGAGAGGCGGATATCCTCCTCGGCACGCAGATGGTTGCCAAGGGTCATGATTTTCCGCGTGTCACTCTCGTCGGCGTTGCGCTTGCCGACACCTCGCTTTACGTCAGCGACTTCCGCGCCGCGGAGCGAACCTTCTCGCTCCTGACGCAGGTTATAGGCAGGGCGGGCAGAGCAAGTGATAACGGAATCGCTGTTATACAGACCTTCGCGCCTAAAAATGAAACTATACGTCTTGCCTGTAAGCAGGATTACGAGCGCTTCTATGAGGGCGAGATCGCCGTCAGGCGCGAGCTTGCGTATCCGCCGTTTTGCGATATGGTACAGCTGACGCTCACCGCCTCGGAGGAGGGGGCGCTGTTCGCCGCCTCGAGAAAGCTCTCCGAGAGCATTCTCGCTATCTTAAAGGGCGAGCTTGGCAAGCTGCCGTTCGTGGTATACGGTCCGTTTGAGGCACAGGTGTATAAGCTCAACGATAAATACAGAATGCGCATGGTGGTTAAGTGTAAGCTCGGCAAGGAGTCGAGAGGCCTTTTCAAAACGCTTCTTTGCGAATTCTCCTCGGAGCGCGATGTCAGCCTCGCGGTTGACCTTAATCCGTTAACTTTATAACATTTGTTTACAAAATTCGCTGATATACGATAAAACCTATTACGGAGGAGTCAATTATGGCAAGACTCAGAATACTTAAATTTGGCGAACCTACGCTCAGAAAGGTGGCGCGCCCGGTCGAGGAGATAACCCCGAGAATATGCACGCTGCTTGACGATATGATAGATACCATGAGAGCCGCAGAGGGCTGCGGACTTGCAGCTCCCCAGGTTGGCGTGCTTCGCAGAGTTGCGGTCATAGAGGTTGAGCCGGGCACTGTATACGAGCTTATCAACCCTAAGATTATTGCCTTCTCGGGCGAGCAACAGGAGGCGGAGGGCTGTCTTTCCAACCCCGGCCGCTCGGGTATCACGAAGCGCCCGATGCACGTGACCGTGCGCGCGATGAACCGCAAGGGCGAGACCTATGATCTCACAGGCTCCGAGCTGCTTGCAAGGGCTATATGCCACGAGTGCGATCATCTCGACGGTAAGCTCTATACCGACGTTCAGCTGCGCGAGGTCCGCAGGGGTAAATAATTGCGGGGTGACTGATATGAAGATAATGTTTATGGGTACGCCCGACATCTCCGCTACCTGCCTTAAGTCGCTTATATCGGCGGGCGAGGAGGTTGTCGCCGTCGTAACCGGACAGGATAAGCCGCGCGGCCGCGGCAACGTGATGACGCCCACACCCACAAAGAGCGTGGCACTTGAAAACGGTATACCGGTATACACGCCCAAAACGCTTCGTGACGGCGCGTTCGACGCTCAGCTTGCCGAGATTGCCCCGGACGTTATCGTGGTGGTTGCCTATGGCAAGATACTTCCCGCATCGGTTATAAATTACCCGAGGTACGGCTGTCTTAACGTACACGTATCCCTTCTTCCTAAGTACCGCGGAGCTGCCCCGATGCAGCGCGCGATTATGGACGGAGAGGCAGAAACCGGAGTTACCATAATGCAGATGGACGAGGGGCTTGATACCGGTGATATCATATCTCAGGTATCCTTCCCGATACTTCCCGAGGACAACTTCGAGACCATTCACGACCTCTCTGCAGAGATTGGCGCGGATCTGCTTATTCGCACTCTCGCCGATATCAGAGAGGGGAAGGCGGTTCGCACGCCTCAGGATGCGTCGCTTGCAACCTATGCGGCTAAAATCGAAAAGGACGACTGTAAAATAGATTTCACCCTCGATGCTAAGACTGTTGACTGTCGCATCAGGGGTACGACGCCTATTCCCGGTGCGTTCTGCTATCACGGCGGTAAGATGCTTAAAATCTGGCGCGCCGCTCCCACCTCGGGAAAGGGAAGGGTAGGCGAGGTTATCGCGATTGATCCTAAGGGCGAAGGCTCGTTTACCGTAGCCTGCGGCAACGGTGCCTTGCTCGTTCGCGGAGTTATTCCCGAGGGTAAGGGCAGAATGAGCGCGGGTGACTTCATCAGAGGAAGAAAAATATCTCTCGGAGATATCTTGGAATAAAGGACGGACGATATGACTGTGCGCGAGCTTGCGCTCCTTATGCTCGACGAGTACGAGCTTGAGGGCAAATACGTTAATTTACTTTTGAAATCTCATCGCGCAGACAATCTCACAAGAGAGGAGCGCGCGAGTCTGACGGCGCTTCTTTATACCGTCACCGAGCATAAATATACCTACGATTACTATATATGTGCCGCTTCTGCAAGGAGTGCCTCTGAGATAGACCCACGCACGCTTAATATTCTTCGCCTCGGTGTATGTCAGATAGTAGATATGAGCGCTATCCCCGACTTCGCCGCCGTGAACGAAACGGTTAAGCTCACGAGAAATAAGGGCGAGGCGGCGTTTGTCAATGCCGTTTTGCGTAAGATATCGCGCCTCAGGTCTGAGGACAAGCTACCCCTGCCCGACAGGAAGAAGAACCCTGCGAGGTGTCTTGCGGTCGCGTATTCCTTCCCGCTTTGGCTGACAAAGCACTTTATCGCTCTTATCGGTGAGGAGGATACCGAGAAGCTGCTCGCTCACTTCAATAGTCACAACGCTACCGACCTGACTGTGAACACGCTGAAAACAAGTTGCGACGGGCTGGTTGATATACTCAAGGCTAAGGGCTTCGATGCAGTGCAGTCGCCGCTCTCTCCGCTTACCGTGCGTATAGCCGGCTCGGTTAATCCCACCGAGCTTCCCGGGTTTGACGAGGGGCATTTCTTCGTGCAGGACAGCGCCTCGGCAATCAGCGCGGCAGTGCTTGCACCCGATAGGGGAGACAGCATCATCGACGTCTGTGCCTGCCCGGGCGGCAAGAGCTTTGCTGCGGCAATTCTCTCGGAGGACGGGGGGCGTGTCGCATCGTTTGATATACATGAGAGCAAGCTCTCGCTCATCACCGATGGCGCAAAAAGGCTCGGTCTTTGCTCTATCACCGCATGTATGCAGGACGCAAGAGAGGTAAAAGAGGAGCTTGCCGGCTCGTTTGACAGAGTTATTTGCGACGCGCCCTGCTCGGGTCTTGGTGTCCTCGGCAAAAAGGCGGATATGCGTTACCGCGACCCCAAGGGTATGAAGGAGCTGCCCGAGCTTCAGTATAAAATACTGTCTGTGGCATCGCGTTATCTCAGGGTGGGAGGATATATGGTTTATTCCACTTGTACCATTAACCCCGAGGAGAATGAGGCGGTCGTGCGCCGTTTTCTTGATGCACACGGGGATTTTGCCCTTGTGCCGTTTAGCGTAGGAGAGCTTGTGGCAGAGGGTGGTATGCTTACCCTCTGGCCGCATATACACAACACCGACGGCTTCTTTATATCTAAGCTTACAAGACTTGCCATGCAGGAGAAGGGAGGCGCCCGTGACGAATAAATACGATCTTTATTCTATGAGCGAGGACGAGCTTATAGACTTCTTTGCATCGCTCGGTGAGCCTAAATTCCGTGCAAAGCAGGTATTCCCGAAGCTCCACGCGGGCGTTGCCCTATCCGATATGACAAACCTCTCGAAGCAGCTGCGTGAGAGGCTTGCCGAGATTACCGTTGACACTCTGCCCAAGGTGGAGAAAAAGCTCGTTTCAAAAATTGACGGAACGGTAAAGTACCTATTTCGCCTTCACGACGGCGAGTGTATCGAGAGCGTTTTTATGCGCTATAAGCACGGAAACACGCTTTGTATATCCAGCCAGGTCGGCTGTCTTATGGGCTGTAAGTTCTGCGCCTCTACCCTCGGCGGTAAGGTTCGCGATCTGTTGCCCTCGGAGCTGTTAGGTCAGGTGATAGCTGCTAACCTTGATACGGGAGAGCGCGTTTCCAACGTCGTAATGATGGGTATAGGAGAGCCGCTTGACAACTTCGACAACGTTGTCAAGTTCTTAAAGCTTGTAAATCACCCCGACGGACTTAATATCGGCTACCGCCATATATCTCTTTCCACCTGCGGAGTTGTTCCCGGTATATTCAAGCTTGCCGAGGTTGATCTTCCAATTACACTCTCAATTTCGCTTCACGCATCTAACGACGAAAAGCGTACAAGCATCATGCCTGTAAACAAAAGGTGGCATATTGACGAGCTTTTGTCGGCTTGTGTAGAATATTATAAGAAAACCGGCAGAAGAATTTCGTTTGAGTATACGCTCATATCGGGCAAGAATGATACCGAGGAGGACGCTCGCGAGCTTGCGGCACTCCTGCACGGTGCCTTCCGCGGTACGGGCGCGCCCCTTCACGTCAATCTCATTCGCGTGAACGAGGTTGACGAAACGGGCTTTAAGCAGGGCACACAGGATAGCGCGAAGAAATTCGCCGCTATGCTCGAGGCTCTCGGCGTGGTTGCGACCGTAAGGCGCAGGCTCGGCTCGGACATCAACGCCGCGTGCGGTCAGCTCAGACGTGCATCTGCCGCGGCTGGGGGAGGGGAAGCCGTTGATTAAGGAAATGTACGGCAAGGTCGTGAAGGGCCTTGGCGGCTTGTATGAAACGCGCGTCACAGAGGACGGCGAGGCAAAGAGAATTGCCTGCTACGCAAAGGGCGTGCTTAAGCGCGGCGAGGAAAAGGTGCTTATCGGCGATAACGTCAGAATTACCGTCGACGATACCACCCCCGACGGAATAGTTATCTCCGAGATCCTCAAGAGGAAAAACTCTTTGATACGCCCACCTGTGGCTAATCTCGACTATCTGTTTCTCGTCTTCTCGGTAAAGAAGCCTACACCTGTGCTTGAAACCGTGGATAAGCTTATCGCTATAGCGGAGCATAACCGCATCGAGCCGATAGTCGTTATTACCAAGTCTGACCTCGCACCAGAATATGCCGAGGAGCTTGCGTCGGTATACAGCGCTGTAGGAATAGCGGCATTCGTCACCTCATCTGCCGCCCACGAGGGGCTTGATGCTCTTGCGGCTTACGTCAGAGAGCATGTGTCGCAGGGCGCGACCGCCGCATTTGCAGGCGCATCGGGAGTAGGTAAGTCCACTCTTATGAACGCCCTGTTCCCGGGGCTTTCTCTTGCAACGGGAGATGTGTCGCGAAAGATAGAGCGCGGCAGGCATACCACCCGTCACGTAGAAATATTTGAGATAGGCGAGGGAGCTGATACCGGCTTCTTAGCCGATACACCCGGCTTCTCGCTTATAGACTTTGAGCGCTTTGATTTCTTCGAGCTTGAGGATCTTATCCCCACCTTCCGTGAGCTTTTGTGCTATATCGGCGCTTGCAGATATGCGGACTGTGCCCACGTCGGCGAGAGTGCCGAGGAGTGTGCCGTTGCCCGCGCGGCAGCCGAGGGAAAGATACCCACCAGCCGCCTTGAATCGTATAGGTCTATATACCGCGTACTCAAAAACAAGACGAAATATTGACCGTCAACCGAGGAAATATGTAAACAAATAATAGCAAAACAGGTATACCAACGAGTGTGGTATGCCTGTTTTGCTATGCCGAGATGAAACCATCACAGTATAAAACGAGCCGTGCCCGATTGGGCGCGGCTCGTCGCAGTTGGTTAGTTTGAGTTGGTCCAGTACTCTTTTCCTGTTGTCAAGCTCACCAGCGAGGATGCCGCAGTATCCGTGGTGGAAAGCTTCTCGGTGAGAATTTCCGTACCCTCGGTTGCCGTAGCATCTGCCGAGCGCCACCAGCCCTCTGTGTCCTCAAAGCTTGCGCTCGTAAGGCTTCTGCAAGAAACAAAGGCGTACTTGCCGATCTTCGTTACCGCACTCGGTATCACAACGTTTGTGATTTTTTCGTTCTTATAGAAGGCGTATTCCCTGATCGCGTAGCTTTCGCCGTTATAATTCTCGGGGAGAATAAGCTCGGTGCTATCGCCCACGTAGCCGATAAGATAGTTTGTACCGTCCTCGGTGGTGTAGAAGAGGTAGTCGCCATAGGTAGCTATTTTGCTCTCGCCGTCATGAACCTCTATTGCATAGTATGCTACGCCTCCGTTGTTCGACGCGCCTACCGTGATCTCGATATCCGATTTGTTTATTACCTCGACGAGGCGGTAGCAGCTCGAGAATCCGCCTCTGATTGTGGTTACGCTCGAGGGGATCGTTATACTCCTTAGAGAGGTGCAGTCGCTGAATGCGCCATACGGTATGTTGCTTATACCCTCGGGAATTACTATTTCGGTAAGGCTTGAGCAGCCCTCAAATACCGACTGACCGATTTCCGTAAGCCCCTCGTTGAGCTTAATTTCTGCAAGAGCCGTGCAACCTGCAAATACGCTGTCACAGATAGTCTTGAGCCCGTCGGGAAGCTTTATGCTCTGAAGGGCGGTGCAGGCTTCGAATGCATAGTCCTCTATAAGCGTCAGGATGCTCGGCAGCTTCACGTCGGTAAGGCTCGTGCAACCGTAGAAGACACCCGTGTCAATCATAGAGATCCCCTCGGGTATCTCAATGCTCTTAAGCGAGGTGCAGTCCTCAAATGCCCAGGCGCCTATCGTCGTCAGAGTTGAGGGAAGACTTATGCTTACAAGCCCGGAGTTAGCAAACGCGCTGCCGTATATCGACTTCACGCCCTCGGAAATAATTGCCGACGTAATGCCCTTACAGGGGAAGGTGTACATGCGGACGTAGCCGACGGCACCGGGTATTATAAGCTCGGTTACAGGCTCGGTCTGTCCGATTACGTAAAGGTTCTCAGAATGGTAAAGAGGGTTGGATTGCTCATCCCAGAAGCTTATCTTACACCACTCCTCGATAGAATGAATATATACCTCCTTGATGCTTGTGCAGCCCTCAAATACGTTACCCCATCCAAAGTCTACGTTACCGCCGAACTGGTTGACACCGCTTCCTACGGTTACGCTCTCGAGAGAGACACAGCCCGAGAACGTGCCGCCGTAAATGATAGAGAGGCCGTCTCCGATGACCACGCTCTCAAGTTTCGTGCAGTCCTTGAATACGTCATAGAGCATACTCGTTACGCTGTCGGGTATGGTTATATTCTTAATTCCCGACTCCCTGAACGCCTCTGCCCCGATTTTATTTACGCTGCCCGGGATCTCAAGCTCCGTAAGGCTTGTGCAGAGATAGAACATATGACGCGGGATTTCGGTTATGCCGTTACCGAGCGTAACGGACTTCAGATTCGTACTGTTGTAGAAAACGGAGGCGTCAAGCCTTGTTACCGAGTCGCAGATAACAACCTCTTCAAGACTCGTGCAGCCCGTAAACACCTGACTTCCTATCTCCGTGATACCGCCCGTCATCGTTACGTCGGTTATCAGGGTGTTGCCGTAGAATGCGTTTCCTTTTAAGACGTAGCTCTCGCCGTTATAGCTCGCAGGCAGACTAAGCTCGGTCTCCTCGCCGACGTAGTCTATAAGATAGTTTACGTCATTTGCCGTATAGAAAAGATATCCGTTCTGATTTACAGCACCCTTGAGCGTGCCGTCATGCACGTCGATGGTGTAAAGCGCGAGGTAACCGTTTGAGGTTTCGCCCGCCTCAACAATAAGCTCGGATTTATTTACAACCTCAACAAGCCTCATGCAGTACTGGAATGCCCTAGTGCCGATGGAGGTGACGCCCTCGCCTATGACAGCACCGATGAGATTGTAGCAGCCGTAAAATGCGTATTGTCCTATGCTCGTCACGCTGTCGGGAATTACGAGCGAGGTAATTCCAAGCTCGTCCCTGAGAGCGCCGTCGGCTATCGAGGTAACGCTATCCTCGCCGACCGTAGAGGGGATAACTATTGCTTTATCGGTGCAGTTTCCGATACCAACGAGCGTACAGGTACCGTCACCGTTAGAGCGGAATTCAAGCCCGTCAGAGATCACGTACTCTCCGCACGCGGTGCATGCGCCGCCAACGTAATTATGCCCTGCGGGTACAACCTGTGTGTTACGCGAAATTTCAGCGCCGCAGCCGGAAACCGTGCAGTAATAAACCTCGTCGTAGCTACCGTCTACGGTGCAGCTTGCCTTGACCTCGTTCTCGGTAGTTGCCGAACCCTTGGTATGCTCGGTCAGCTTTGGGATATCCTCGCGCTCAGTGAGCGCACCGCACACCGTACATTCCTTGGTTTTCTCTCCTGCCGTAGCGCAGGTAGGCTCGCTCTTGGTTACCCAGTCACCGGGGGTGTGGGGAAGCGCATTAATCGTCTCGCTCTCTACCGTTTCTCCGCAAAGCGTGCATACCTTGTGTCTTGCGCCCGCAGCCTTACAGCTTGCAGGAGTATCGGTGATCCACTCCCCGGGCGTATGCGTGCAGGCGGTATCTCCGCCTTCCTCGCCGCCTCCATCGGGTGTTTCCTCATCGCCGGGCTCGCCTGGGTTTTCGGGATCTCCCGCCTCCTCGGGCTCCTCTGGATCGCCCTCGATATCCTTGCTGTCAGTAAACTCCTCCTCGCACTTGTCGCAGAGCGAGTTATCGTCCGCATCGCGGTGCTCGCACTCGAGAGTATCGGCGAGACCTAAGGTTTGCATCACGCCGTCTATCACATCGCATCCCACCAACGAGAGAACGACACACAAGCAGATCGCTGTTATAATTATAGCCTTAGATGCTTTCAATTTCACAGTCGTTTCCTCCGTTAACCGTAATGGTTTAGTATTTGCGTGGAAGAACAAACAAAAATGCGCCCGCAAGCGAGCGCACTCAAATATGTACTCTCCACATTGCTGCGACACAATTCATTCACCTGAGTATAGGGAAAGACGGGAGGTACAAATTTGCATAGTACCACCCTATACTCGGGAAAAATCTTAAATTGTGTCGCACCCTTATTATAGCACCACGATGCAAAAAAGTAAATACGTTCCGGATTATTTTTATTTTATGCCTGCTAGCGAGCCTGACACCTGTGAAAAGCGAAAATTAAAAAACTTTCTTAAAGCCTATTGACAAACGGTTTTTTGTGGTGTATAATGTCAGGGTAATCCTAAGACAGCAGGGTCCGGTAAAAGTGAAAGCTTTCCT
>CAYZZJ010000038.1:0-14291 GCA_964482885.1 uncultured Ruminococcus sp.
AAAATGGAGAAAACCGTAGGTTTTCAACCTTAAAATCAATGAAATAAGCGCAAAGTAAAAGTGGAGGCACATTTTATAATGTCTCCACTCATTTTTTATTCGGTTATCCCTAAATGCGACAGCCCCTTTAAAACTCTGTACAGATATTAAACCAAGCCTTCCTCCGGCTTGGCTAATTCTATGAGAAGCCACGTGTCAAATAACGTAGGTTTCCTCGTCCTTTATCCCATCTACCAAGCCGTCATGCTCAGCTGCAACGAGCTGTACGTGATATGCATCTATCACAGCCTCCTCGAGAGTTGCTCTAAAATCGGCATTGATGGGGTGAACTATGTCGCGGTACGTTCCGTCGGGGTTCTTTCTCGAGGGCATCACAATAAAGTACCTGTCTCTTGCATATATTACCTTGATGTCATGGACTGCAAGACAGTCATCGAATGTTACCGAAACAACCGCCTTCATAGGACCCTCGTCGAAGAATTTTCTGATTTTGATATCCGTAATTTGCATAAACCTTGCACCATTCCTTTCGGTCACTCTTAACTTGTAACTGCATATATTATACAACAAAGATATTAAAAATAATTCACCCATTTTTTAACAATACTGAAGTTAAATGTAAATAAAATATATAGAAACGGTAAACAAGGAGGGAACTAAGAGCAATTATGTCGAATTTCAATCCCGATGGTAGAATAGAGCATTTATGTCGATTACTTAACACGGGTGGCGCGAAGCTGCATTTTTCCGGTGTTCGCGGTGTTTCTATGTCAGCACTTGCACAGTTCCTTGGAAAAATGGGACACAGGGTTAGCGGATCCGACGCTGCCCCCGGAGCGATGCATATAGGTGAGGTTGTTATTTCGAAGCATCCGGAGGAATACGTGAGAGTGGCAGATGCGCTTATATATTCACTTGCTATAGACGAGCGGGATGAAGAGCGGCACCTCGCCCGCCTTCACGGTGTACCCGAGTACAGCCGTCCCGAGCTTTTGGGCGCGATTATGAAGCAGTATAAAAATAAGATAGGAATATCCGGCACGCACGGAAAAAGCACTACCACCGCTATGCTCGCGCGCATATTCAGCCATGCGGGTCTTAAACCAACGGTATTTTCGGGCGCCGACCTTGGCACGGGCGAGTGTTACGTTTCGGGCGGCAGAGAGGCTTTTATATACGAGGCGTGTGAGTATAGAAGAGCATTCTTGCATTTTTATCCCGATTATGCTATAATAACGGGCGTAGAGCTTGATCACACCGATTGCTACCCCAATCTTGATTTTCTTACCCGCGCCTTTATAGACGCGCATAAGGTGGCGGGGCGTGTGGCAATATCGACGGATTTTTCGGCGTCTCGGGCAATCGTAGAGGCTTTGGGTGAGCGAGCGGTAACCTTTGGATTGGCGCCCCACGCCGATTACTTATATAATATAACGGGTATGGATAAGCTCGGCTCGGATTTTGAACTCAGCTATCGAGGTAAAAGCCTCGGATTGTTTCATATCAGTATAATGGGCGCACATAACGTGGCGAACGCTACAGCGGCAATTGCACTTTCGCTTGAGTACGGTATAGACGTTGATGTAATTCGCTCGGCACTTTACGAGTTCCGGGGCATAGGGCGCCGCCTTGAGCATATCGGCACTCTCTCCGGGCGCGAGGTATACTACGATTACGCTCACCATCCCACAGAGCTGTGCGCTGCTATTTCCGCTTTGCGCCAGGCCTTCGGCAAGGTGAGTGTGATATTCCGCCCTCACACGTATACCCGCACGCGCGATTTGTGGCATGGCTTTATTGATGCACTGCGCGAGGCGGATTATGCCGTTATATCCCGGGTGTTTGCCGCAAGAGAGGAAGAAATACCCGACATAAATTCGGAGCGATTAGCGGCGGAAATTCCGCACGCGGTGGCACTTGACGGCAATAAGGCTGTCGAATATATCATATCGCATACCGAAGGGGCTATCGCGATTATCGGCGCGGGAGATCTTACGGACGTTAAAGAGATAATGGAAGATTTAATAAAGCAGGAGAAGAATAAATGAAAGAGAAATTGCTAATCAGCGCTTGTCTTATGGGCATTGGGTGCAGATATGACGGCAAGTGCGTTAAAAAGGTAGACGTGTCGGCGCTCAGAGAGCGCTATGAGCTTATTCCCGTTTGCCCCGAGATATACGGTGGCTTGCCTACGCCGAGAGTTCCCTCCGAGCGCATCGGTGATAAGGTTATTATGAAGGACGGACGTGACGTGACGGAGAATTTTATCCGCGGTGCGGAATATACGTATCAGCTTTCCTGCCTCTCGGGCGCGAAGCTTGCGCTTCTCAAATCGCGCAGCCCCTCTTGCGGAAAGGGTGAGATATACGACGGCAGCTTTACCGGTACATTGACCGAGCGCTCGGGCTTCACCGCCGAATACCTTATGGACAAGGGAATCTCGGTTTATACCGAGGAGGAGCTTGAAAAGCTGCTTTCCGAATGACGCTGATATCTTCATTTTTCGGTGTGTCCGAATAGCGAAATGCCGAAGTAAAATTCGGCATTTTCTTTTTCGATTTTTGCTCTTGACATTTAGCCTCTAAAGTGCTATAACATTATATCGGTAAGTAATAAAATACATTTGAAAGAAGACCTTAAGATGAATACCTCAGCACTGCTGCTGTCCCTGTCGATTGCCCTTCTCGCGGGACTTTTACTTTCAAGACTTGCAAAGAAGGTGCATCTCCCTGCCGTTACGGCATATCTAATAGCCGGTATACTTATAGGACCGTTCGTGCTTGGCGCGCTCGGTGTTGATGGCTTGGGCTTTACGAGCCTTGAGAACGTCGAGAGCTTTTCGATTCTCTGCGACCTCGCCCTCGGCTTCATAGCGTTTTCCATTGGTAACGAGTTCAGGCTTTCCCAGCTTAAGAAAATAGGAAAGCAAGCGACCATAGTAGGAATACTCCAGGCGGTATTCACCACGGTCGTCGTTGATATATTCCTTGTGATACTTCATTTCTGCGGATTTATACCTCTCCCTGCGGCAATCGTCCTCGGTGCGATAGCATCTGCGACAGCCCCCGCTGCGACCCTTATGGTAGTAAGGCAGTATAAGGCAAAGGGACCCGTTACAGATATCCTTCTTCCCGTAGTAGCACTTGACGATGCGGTAGGACTTGTGCTGTTTGCGGTATCCTTCGGAGTAGCGAAGTCGCTCGCCCTCGGCAGCGTGAATATTCTTTCAGTTGTTCTCGAGCCGATTATCGAGGTAGTTCTTTCTCTCGTCCTCGGCTTCGCTATGGGAATTATCTTCACCTACGTAGAGCGTTTCTTCCATTCGCGCTCGAAGCGTCTTGCGGTATCGGTCACCTTCGTGATGATGACGGTCGCAATATCCATGCTCAAGTTCGAGATTTGCGGAGTGCATATCGGCTTCTCCTCGCTCCTTGCGTGCATGATGCTCGGAACGGTATTCTGCAATACCTGTGACTTCTCCGAGGAGCTTATGGACAGGGTTGACAGGTGGACCTCACCCCTCTTCATTCTTTTCTTCGTCCTCAGCGGTGCTGAGCTGAACTTTGAGGTGTTCGGAAATCTCTCCGTAGTTATCGTCGGTATCGTATATATTGCGGCTCGCTCTGCCGGAAAATACTTTGGTGCTAATATCAGCTCGCGCATCTCGGGCTGCGAGGAGAATATCGTCAAGTATCTCGGTATCACCCTTCTTCCTCAGGCAGGTGTAGCCCTCGGTATGGCGGCACAGGCTTGGCAGCTCGGCTCGGACGGTGTTATCGTCCAGAGCATAACGCTCTTTGCCGTTCTGGTATACGAGATAGTCGGACCCTTCCTTACCAAGATCGCGCTCACCAAGGCGGGCGACATCAAGCCCGAGGGTAAGACCAGCGCGCGTGGACAGTCGCAGCAACCTGCGGGTGACTGATCGCAGAGCGTAATTGATTCAAAAAAAGCTGTTGCCTCATTTTGAAGCAACAGCTTTTTTTATACTTTATAAAATTTTTTGTACCACTCGGCAAATCTTCTGAGTCCTACCCTTAGCGGTGTAGCGGGCTTAAAGCCGAGATCGCGCTCAAGCGCCGAGGTGTCAGCGTATGTAATGGGCACGTCTCCCGGCTGCATAGGAACGAGCTCCTTATGTGAAGCGAAGTCGTAGTCCTTTGGGAGAACTTCCGCACGCACCAGCTCTTCGGAAAGCGTTTGCACGAAATCAAGCAGATTTTCCGGTGAACTATTGCCTATATTATATACCTTGTACGGCGGTATTGGAAGTCCGTCCTCACCGATAGATTTTTCTGGAGCGTTTTCCATTACGCGCTTCACACCCTCTACTATGTCGTCGATATATGTAAAGTCGCGTTTACAATTTCCGTAATTGAAGATCTGTATTGTTTTGCGGGCAATCAGTTTGTTTGTAAATCCAAAGTAAGCCATATCGGGCCTTCCAGCAGGTCCGTACACGGTAAAGAAACGCAATCCTGTTGAGGGAATACCATAAAGCTTCGAGTAAGCGTGAGCCATCAATTCGTTAGATTTTTTAGTAGCTGCGTACAGACTTACAGGGTTATCTACCTTGTCATCTGTGGAATAGGGAACTTTTTTATTTGATCCGTATACCGAAGAGCTGGATGCGTATACGAGATGTTCTACGTGATAATTTCTGCACGCTTCAAGAATGTTATAGAAACCAATTATATTAGCCTCAATATATGCGTCGGGGTTGGTTATAGAATATCTGACGCCCGCCTGCGCTGCAAGGTTAACGACAATGGAGAAGGCGTGCTTTTCAAATAGCGAGTGTAAAAGCTCCTTGTCCGCGATATTTCCTTTTATAAACGTCCATTTAATACCATTCTTTGTTGCTGCGGCTTTTTCGATCTCGGCAAGTCTATATTCTTTGATAGATACGTCGTAATAATCGTTAACACTATCTAATCCAACTATGCTTATTTCGTCGTAATCTTTTACTAATCGTAGGACAAGATTAGCGCCTATAAAACCTGCAGCACCGGTGACTAAAATCCTTTTACCACTTAGGCTCACGTTAGGTATCAGCATATTCCTCGGTACTCCTTTTTGACGTTTTCGTAGCTTTCCAAATTGCCAATATCATATCTTTTTCCGGGCATCTCCATAGCGTATACGGGGAGCTTTGTTGACAGCCAGGCTATATAACTGCCGGGCGCATCAACTCCGCAACCGTTCGCAATTCCCTCTTTTACCAGTCTGGACGCCTCAAGCGTGTAATAGTAGAATGGAGGGGTACACCAGTTTGACTCGGGCGTTGGAGATTTCTCGGTCATTTTTATTACTCTGTCATCCTCTCCAAACGTTACCACACCGCTTTTAACGAGGCGCTTTTTATCCGGCTCGAAGTAACGCATTATTGCGCTTGCACCTATTTCTTTAGCATACGCTATAAATCGGGTGAGGCTGAAGTCCAGAACGTTATCTCCCGCGATAACGAGCATATCATCGTCAATACCAAGCGCTTCTATAGCGAATTGAATATCGCGTACTGCGCCCAACCGCGTTTCGTTGGATATCGTACCATCGTCAAGCACGGTTATTCTTTGTGGCTTCGACTGCGCCCAGAGGTTGAAATGCTCGTAAAACTTGTGATTGGATATTACTACGTATTCGTCTACTGCCCCGGCGGTGTCGATGTCGTCAATTAACCAATCCAGTATTGATTTATCTCCAACCTTAAGCAGCGGCTTGGGAAAATTTTCAGTAAGAGGATATAGACGCGTGGCATATCCTGCCGCAAGAATGAGGCACTTCATTAGTTACTGTCTCCGTTATAGGTGAAATTGCTGAAGGAAGCTCCGTCGGCGCTATTGCATACAAATGCCTCAAACTTTCCTTTCAGATGGGGGAATTGCGAGAGATATTCGGTAGATACTTTGTCGATGATAGAATCTATAAGCTCGGGATTAACTATTGCCATACAGCACCCCTTAAAGCCTGCGCCCGAAAATCTACCGCCATATATTCCCTCTGTTCTTGTCATAATCTCATAAATGGCTTTAAGCTCGTCAGAGCCGGTTTCCCAGTTTTCGACCGAACTTCTTCCTGACTCAAATGAAAGCTTTCCAAATTCGACGATGTCACCCCTGCGCCATGCTTCTGCACCGCGCTGCACGCGCTCGTACTCATCGTACCAGTGAAGCGCTCGCTTTTCCCAGTTGTATGGTAGCTTGCTTCTATGCTGCTCGAATACGTCTCTTGGAACGTATCTGAGGTTTGCGTCCTTGAATTTTCCGTAGTCCATACCTGCGTATGCCATAAGTGCATACGCGGCAGAGCGGCACTCGTCTACTCGCATATTGAATTTTGTGGCAGCCAGTGTACGTTCAACGCCGGAAAAGAAAATTATTATCTTATAATCGGGCATTTCACCACTCACGGGAATAAGTTCATAACTATCATCGAGCGTGTCCAGATAAAGAAGATGATCCTTTTTAGAGTAGACCTCACACGATTGATCGAGCTTTCCGCATGAAACACCGACGTACTCATTTTCCGCTTCGAGCGCGATAAGAATAAGCTCGGAGTCGGGCAGAGTAATACTGTTTGCATGGCACAAAGCACTGAGAAAGGCTATGATAACCGCCGCTGACGATGATAGTCCTCCTATAGGTAGCGTGCCTTCTACAACACCGGCAATTCCGTTTATAAGAGTACACCTCTTGGAGAGCGCTATTGTAGCTCCGCGAAGATAATCCGCCCAATCTCCGTCTGGAGTGGGGGGGACGCTCTTCACGTGCCATTGCGCTCTCTTCTCAAATTGCTCCGACATCAGCTCGACCACTCCGTTGAGCTTCACGCTATATGCAATATGAACACCGCGATCCAGCGTAAGACCCGTTATCTTTCCGAACTGGTGATCGCTATGAGCTCCTATCGGGCATACACGATAAGGACAAAACGCATGCCCGGCCGGATCTTTTTTATATATTTCCTTGAATCTTTTTACACAATCCATATAATTTTCTCCCGTTTACTCTAGGGCAAATTTCATAGTTCATCAGGACCTAAGTATGCTCTTTATCTTTGCCTCAACTACACCGAGCGCCACGGAGTTCATGCCGCCGTTTATTATAATATCGGCGTGTGCCTTCGTCGGCTCAACGTGCGCGTTGTGCATCGGCTTTACCGTTGCGAGGTATTGCTCTATGATATCGTCAATTCCTCTCCCGCGCTCCTTGGTGTCGCGCCTGACTCGCCTGAGTATTCTTTCGTCCGCATCGCACTCAACGTATATTTTCATGTCCATAAGGTCGCGAAGGTGCGGATTTGTAAATATAAGTATACCATCTATGATGATTACGGGCTTCGGCTCGATATGTATTACCCTGTCCGAGCGAGTGTGCTGTGTGAAGTCGTATACAGGGCACTCGACGGCTTGTCCGCGCTTCAGCGCACTTATCTGCTCGACCATAAGCGGAAATTCAAACGCCTCGGGAGCATCGTAATTAAGGTGCTTGCGCTCCTCAAAGGAAAGATCGCTGTGCGGCAGATAGTAGTTATCACAGCTGACGAGCGCAACGCTGTCAGAGAACAGCTCGCACAGCCTTTTTGCAAACGTGGACTTTCCCGAGCCCGAGCCGCCTGCGATACCTATGATGTAATTTCCTTTCGTCATAGAGCCTCCGCTAAAATAGTTAAAATTTTTGATAAATCCTGGGGATATCACCCGTGATTCCCGTAAGTATTTCATAGCTTATAGTGCCCGAGAGCTTCGCGAGCTGCTCTGCGGTTACAGAGCGCCCGTCTACCTCGCCAATGAGCGTAACCTCGTCCTCCGGGCTGACACCGCAAATATTGCTCACGTCTACCGTAATCTGATTCATACATATCCGCCCCACAACAGGAGCGTATTCGCCGCGTATTATCACGTGGCTCCTGCCGGAAAGCAGCCTCGGATATCCGTCGGCATAACCGACGGGCAGAGTGGCAAGCGTCATATCCCGCGCCGCCGTAAAGCTTCTGCCGTATCCAACGCTCTCGCCACGCCTGATGCGCTTAACCATAGCGACAACGGTCTTCCATGAAAGGGCAGGTGTGATGCCGCAGGGAAGTGCAGCACCCATGCGAGGAGAAAGCCCGTATAATGTGATTCCCGGCCTGACAAACCGCCGCAGCTCCACGGGTGTCCGCTCTTTGTGATAGAGTATGCCTGCGGAATTGAGGCAGTGTGCCACGGAAATGCCCATGTCACAAGCTATCCTCCGCACGCGCTCGAAGCGCTCTAGCTGCAGCTCGGTGAAGGAGATGTCATCACCGCCCTCGCCGTCCGCCACGCAAAGATGCGTGAATATTCCCGTAACGTTCAGCGTGTCTTTATATTCCGATAGCACAGCGGCACAGCCGTCCGTGTCGCAGGCATCAAGTCCGATGCGCCGCATTCCTGTATCGATTGCAAAATGGCACTTGTACGGTGTGTCACCCGCCAAGGCGAGAGCATCGGCATACTCGGCACAGATCAGCGTCTGCGTCAGCCGCAGCTTGTGCGTCTGCCCGATAAGCTCGGGCGGGGTATAGCCGAGAATAAGTATCTCCTCGGTGATTCCGCCTTGCCTCAGCGTCGCGGCCTCCTCGATATTCGCCACGGCAAAGCCGTATACCCCAAGCTCGGACAGCCGCCTCGCAACCGCCAAAGCCCCGTGCCCGTAGGCATTCGACTTCACCACGGCAATAGCCAGCGATCCCTCGCCAAGCCCGGCCATAGCCACGAGATAATTCTGTCTTATCCTGTCAAGATCAACCTGTATCCACGTCCGAAGATCGCAACGCATACGCCTAAACTCCTACGAAAAGTATTTGCTTTAGACGTCCTGGGGCTTTAACATTTGGATAAGATTACAGCAAGAAAGACTTTATATCTCCTCCGCGAGAGCAAATGCCTGCTCTAACGAGTCATCCATGGCGGAATACTGCCACTTAGCATACCTGCCTACCATATGTACATTCTGGATTTCAAGCTGATTTGCAATTTTTACTGCGTATGCTTTCCCTTTTTCGGTTATATGAACATACCCCGGATTAATTATATAGGGCTGATACGCCACGACTTTATGAGTATCTATAACGTTTGCTCTCTTAAGGTCTATAAGAGTCTTCTCAAGCGCTGCTTCAACATCGATTTTCTCATTAGCCTTATAACCGATTTCCACGTATATACTGAGCCTATCCGTTCTTGCAATATTATTGTAGAATCCTACGCGATAAAACAGCTCGTCGCCCGGATAATATACCCAGCTGACCTCTTTGTCAATGCTTTCCTTATCAAATCCTATGTTGAGAACCAGTACTTGATTATAGTTTAGTGCATCATCGGCATCAAGCCCCGACATTTTGGCAAAGCTGTTGAACGGCGCGGTGTTAATCAAGTACTCATATTCATATTCGCCGTCCGCGGTATAAACTACCTTTTCCTCTAAATCAATTCGTTCTGCGCCTTCGCCGATATGGATGCGTTGGCAATCCAGCTCAGCCACTAGCGCATTTATGATTTCCGCGCATCCGTTTACGGGGTAGCGGAAGGTGTCGTTATACGTTTTTCCCTTCGATCCGCGATAGAAATTCATCAGCATACCGAAGTCAAGCTTGGGGAGGAAACTACCCATGGAGTCTCTTTCCAGCTCGTTCATTTTGCAAGCATACAGCTTCTCGTTGTATGGAATAAGAAATTTATTCGCGATACCTCGACCATACTTTTTACGAACAAACTCGTCAAACGATATGTTTACTTCGGGGCAGTCAGCGTAATAAAGATCGGTTAGGCACTCGATAAACTCATGTTGAGGGAGCTGGTGAATATTATACTGGAACGGAGCGTCCATGTATTTGCCGCCGTAGTAAACCTTTGCACACTTTTTAGCGGTAACCTGCGTTCTGCCTTCCATAAGCTTTTCGTAATAAGCGCGTGTGGTATCTGAGTGAAAATGGAAGAAATGACCGGCAACGTCCCAGACGAAGTCCTTACTGTAGAAGGATTGGCAAAGTCCTCCAAGGGTAGCATCCTTTTCCAAGATCAGATAGTCCTCAGATTTCTTCTGTGCCGCGAAGGCGAGGCCGCTGATGCCGCCGCCTATTATCAGGTATTTAACTTTCATTATTGCTCCTCGTTTGCCTTAAATGCGAAAATTTCGGGATGCTTTTCCTTGAATTCAATCATAGCAGGCTCGCTACCGCCGAATGCAAAATGACCAACTAAAATATTATTAACACAGCACATCATCTTTGACTGGAGAGCACAAAAGGCTGTTATTTGGCCCTCATCACCCGCATCGCCTACTCCTATGCCGAAGCTTCTCTTCAACCCGCCAAGTTCATTCCAGAAGGCGCGCTTGAAGAGTATTGCGGCAATTCCCGAGCGAGTCGCGCAGGCCTCGTAGGAAAACTCTCTATCCTTATATTTCTTTGCGCAATCATCAAACACGCCCATCTTTTCCCATATGAACTCGTCAATTCCGCAGGGTGCCTTGAACGCCGGGTTGGCAGCTCTGCCGCCGACGTAGTGCTTACCGAATTTCTCTTCATATTCATCAAGGCAGTTGTTTTCTACCAGGAAATTGTGCATGCTGTAGAATCCGAGAGGGAGAACGGGGCAAATGTAACCTATTATGCCCGGCGCCTCCTTTTCAATTTGGTTGTACGCAGCCATCATATCGGAGAAGTAGTCCTCCGGAAGATAAATATCCTCATCGAGCTTAAATATGTATTCGGCCTTGTCGAACAGGCGCATTATTATATTGCTGATTACGCAAACGTGATTGAGGGAGGTGCTTACGTAAACCCAATCGTTCTTTTTGCAGATTTCGGAGAGCTCTTCACAGTATTTTCCCGAGCTGCCGATACAAACCTCGAGATCCTCAGTCTGAAATGCTTTTATCCTGCCGAATACGTCCCCCCACAAATAAGGTTTATATCCCGCAAGAACGAAAAGCATTTGCTTTTTCCCTTTTACCGTGCCCTCAACCCTGTACTTGGTTTTATACTTTTTCTTCTCCTCAAAATGCTCGCTTATTTTACGCATAATGAAATGGATTCTTTCTCTATTGGTTGCCATTTTTAACTCCTTTTGATTTTTTGTAAGTCCAGGGTTAATTCTCTTGCTTTCTTCGCAGCCCCGATAAAAGCCTTTTAGCAAGTCTTACAGTGAATGCGAATCCGTCTGTCTTTCGATAAAAGACATAGAATATAATGTTGGGAACGATTACGCAAATAACCGCGCTGACAATTAGATTTAACACAGGAGAAATGTCAATCAGCGAGCAGAGCGCAAATGTTGCTCCTCCTGCTAGGATACTGACGGCAAATCTCAAAAGCAGATCGCGGTAGAAGTGTTTTACAGAAAGCTCAAAGTATTTCTTGTAAAGCACATGAGTTTCCCAAGGTAGGCTTACGATCAGCTGCGCCACGATGGTAGCAACTACAACTCCGTAAATCCCAATGAAATTAACAAGAAGAATTCCTAAAGCTATCGTCACAACACCTTCTATCAGGGCGCGGAATCTGTCTTCTACCCAAAGCCCCTGAGCACTTTTGAAAATAGATGTTATAAATCGCACCATCCATAAGTAGAAGTAGAGCGACATCATAAGAGAAAATACGTGTGGTAACGTATTTTCTTCACCTACCCATATCAGCATGAAAGGCCTGTATAGGCATAAAAGACAAATTGAGCACCAAGCCACCACCCAGTTATTCACAAAACCTATTCTGCGGAACAGCTGGTAATTTTTCTCCTTCGTTTCGGTTACTATACTGTTTCCTATTCCACCGGTAATAGCCGTATGGAAAACGTCGAAGAAACTATAAAGCATACTGAATATGTAGTAGTATGAATTATATATTCCGAGAGTTGCCAACCCCATGAACGACGAGATAATGATGTTCTGAGATCCGTTGATCATGGCAACGCCCAGCTTGTTGTACATAAGGGCGGTAACCTTTTGGTTTATCTCTTTTTTATCAGGCGGTGAAAGCTGTCCCTTACATACGTACTGAGGGAAAAATTTGTTCGTGATTAACATATTTCCGACGTTAGTGAGCAGAGTGGTAAGTGGAATTATCAGTACATATATGTAGTAATTTTTGAACAGCAGTAGTAGCACTATTTGTGCGGCGTATTTGAGAAGTAGCACGAGACTGCTGACCTTGCTTTGGAGGTCGTTCCTTTGCGCGGCGCTGAGTATAGCGGTGCGGTATGCAAACAGCCAATAGCTTAGGCAAGTATTTAACAAGTATACAAGGTACAATACGTAAATGTTAACCTTGAAAGGAACATCTCCGTTGATCAAATTTGGCAAAACGGGGAGTATGAGAATACCTACCGCCAGAATAACGGCTCCGATCATCCGGTAAATGGAGCGATAATATCTAAGAAGGGCGCAGACCTTTTCGTCATCCCCCTCTGCCATAGGTTTATAAAGCTTGAATACTATCGCACTGCTGAATCCAAGCTCTGCCAAACTCAGAAATTGCAGAATCGAGGAGAAAAGGCCGTCAAGCCCGACAAACTCCATTCCCATGATATGTATCATGAGAGTTCGTACTGCAAATGCACCGAGCAAATTGATCAGGCGGAATCCGATACCGAATATAGAATTCCGGAGCGAATTTTTAGTTTTATTATACTTTACCTGAGTCATGGTTTTGCTCCTTTATAGCCAAGCTTTGTTCCTTTTTGAATTTTCGACGGCACAAAATACATAGAATAAACGCTACTTCCAAGAAGTAGGCAATGTAGCTTATCGAATACATATGGAGCAGGACGTATGAAACGAAAATAAACACGTTTACCGGATAGGGATATCTTTGCGCAACCTTAGAAAACCAAAGGGTAAGCCAAACAAAGATTATTATACCGAGAATGTGGAAGTTGGAGGTAAGCTCAGCAAAAATTGAGGGTGACATAAATGCGTCTGTCTGAGAAACCGTTGAGCTGCCTACAAGAGCTGCGGAAATATATGCTGTATATGCAATCGGTCGAATACGCATAAACCCGAAAATGTAATCTAGAGGGAAGAACGTAATAGCAGACGGTATAATAGTCTGACCGGGATAGGTCAGAATAGTCATTTTATCTGGATACAAAAATGCGTACAGTGCCATTCTTACTCGGTCGTCGCGGAAGATGTCAATACGTAAGGATGTATATACCGAATCTACGTCTGCATACCCTCGGTTTTCCATCTTGACCTTAACTGTAAATATGATCATTATGGCCAAAACTAACGCTAACACAATAATCAGTGCAAATATCATTCTTTTTCGCTGTTTTGGTGTCAAGGACGTGTCACGAACGCCGGGAAGCATTACGATAAGCACAACAAGGAATAAGAAGAACGTAATGGAGCGCTTACCCTCGATGCAGATGTTAACGTATGCAAAAACAACGCTGAGCACACGGCGTATAAATTTATTCTTCTGAGATTTCCAGAAAAACAGCACTACAGCACAAGCGATTCCAACGTAAGAGAGCCTCTCGGCTATAGGGAGATAACCGACCTCTGACAACTCATTCTCTCGCCACATAAACGTGTAGAGAATAGATTTGTCAGCGCCCAGTAAAAGCACGAGCACCGGAGCTGCTAAAAGTCCTATGTACAGGAATGCGGTCATTCCGTTGTAATACGTTTTCTCGTCTTTGATAACGATAGAGTCGCTCTTTTTAATTTTTATGTTCAGCAATAACCACTGTACGATGAGCACCAGTATGTCATATAGAACTCTGGTGAGGCTGTCCTTATGAGATAGCTCAAACCCATTCATGTTTGCGGAATATGTGTATGTTGGGAAGGCGTACAAATAGTCAAGGAATATAGGCACAACATAAAAGAAAACAAATATGAAGTAGAAAACTACTCTATGCCCATTTTTCCATTTTCTCGCCGCCGCGGCACACATCCACGCCGTAAGAAGCATGGTGATAATGTCGAGGCATACTACGATATAATCCATTAATTATCTCCGATTTATGATTTCATCGAATAAGAATATCCATTGATTTGCGATTTCTTTACTGTCTATTTTAGCGCGAAGCTCCAGCGCGTTTTTACCAAGCATCTCGGCTTCGGCTCTATTGGAGAGCAAATATCTTAGCCTATCTGCTACAGCATAGGCATTTCCGCAACTCACTATATAACCGTTGACTCCGTCCTGAATCAAAGCTCTCGCTCCGCCGGGAGAGCAGTCGGTGGATACAACGGGGAGTCCCATAGCGAGCGCTTCCATAAGTGCATTCGGTAATCCCTCATAGTCCGAGGTCATTACAAATG
>CAYZZJ010000039.1:0-14025 GCA_964482885.1 uncultured Ruminococcus sp.
GCAACTGCGGAGCTATCACCATCCCCGAGCTTCAGGAGAAGGCGAAGCTCACCGTAGTATCCTCGACGAGCATAGTTGAGGGCGGCTACCACGACGTTATGCTCCGCACCACCTCTACCTCGAACTGACAGACGGAGCTTTATCCTTCTACAAAATCACTTAGGAATTTCTTATGAGTAAGCTGTTTATACCCGAGGGGTACACGCCGCCCCTCGACGTTTACGATACGCAAAAGGCGATATCCTTTATAAAAGCCACCTTCCAGGCGAGGCTCGCAAAGGCTCTCAATCTCAAAAGAGTTTCAGCACCCCTTTTCGTCACGGACACCTCGGGTCTTAACGATAACCTCAACGGCGTCGAGAGACCGGTATCCTTCGACATTCCCGATGCAGGCGAGTGCGGCGAGGTCGTTCACTCGCTTGCCAAGTGGAAAAGACTTGCGCTCAAGCGCTATCGCTTCTACGTCGGCAACGGTCTTTACACCGATATGAACGCTATCAGGCGCGACGAGGAGCTTGACAACATACACTCCATCTACGTCGACCAGTGGGACTGGGAGAAGGTTATTACGAGAGAGGAACGCACGCTCAATTATCTTATCGACACGGCGCAGAAAATCGTCAACGTCATCTGCGACACACAGGACCTCTTACGCGTGGACTTTCCCACTATCGGCAACAAGCTCGAGCGTAAAATGTTCGCCATCACCTCCTCCGAGCTTGAGGATATGTACCCCGAGCTTACGCCCAAGGAGCGTGAGGACGCGATAGTGAAGGAGCATCGCACGGTGCTTATCATGCAGATAGGCGGTAAGCTTAAATCGGGTAAGCCCCACGACGGCAGAGCGCCCGACTACGACGACTGGGCGCTTAATGCGGATATACTGTTCTACAACGACGTCCTCGGTCACGCGCTTGAAATATCCTCTATGGGTATAAGGGTTGACGAGGAGTCACTTGCAAGACAGCTGCGTGAGCGCGGCTGCGAGGAGAGAGCGAAGCTCCCCTTCCACTCTATGCTTCTCCGCGGTGAGCTGCCCCTCACCATAGGCGGCGGCATCGGTCAGTCAAGGCTCTGTATGCTGATGATGGGCACGGCTCATATTGGCGAGGTGCAGTGCAGCATCTGGGACGACGAGACGTACCGCGGTTGCGAGGCGGCAGGCATAAGGCTGCTCTGATTTCCGAAAAATAAGTATAAGGCTCGCACCGCACGCACGGCGCGAGTTTTAGCGCGCCCTTAAAAATCGTCAAAACAGTGAAAACCAAGCGCAAAAAGCATTAACCAGCGCTAAAATCAAATAATAATACATGCAAAACATTACTTAATCAAGTGAGGAAACAACAATGAAGAAAAACACGGCAAAAATTTTTGCGATGCTTCTTCTCATCGCACTCGCAGCTACGCTTCTTGCCTCCTGCGGCATTATAGTTCCCGGCGAGTACCGCTTCGGCCTTGCAACGCTGGAGGGCGACGGCTCCCAGATTGCGGCAGCGGTTATTCTCGATGCGTCTGACAGAATTGCGCTTGTCAGAATAGACGAAATCGAAAACGGCAAAACACAGTCCAAAAAGGATATGGGTGAATCCTACGGCATGGTTGCATACGGCGGTGCAAGTGCAGAATGGTATGAGCAGGTAGCTCACCTTGAGCGCGAGCTTATCGGTAAGACCGTCGAGGAGGTGACCGAAACCGATGCGGACGACGCCGATATCAAGGCGGGCTGCACGATTTATATAGGTAACTATCTCGGTGCTGTCGCTCTCGCGGCAGAGAGGGCGAAGGTTAACGACGCCTTCACGTCCACCGTAGACCATATAGCAATCTCTCTCAGCCTTATCGCAGGCAAGGCGGGCGCTGACGGTGAGCATACCGTTGCCGTTTCGGCTGCAGCGCTTGACCGCGGATACATCATGGCTCAGGAGTCCTACTTCTGCGGAGCTATCCCCGCCGAGTACAGGCTTGGTCTTGCGACCGTCAAGACTAACGACGGCAAGATTGCGGCTGCTGTTATTACCGATGAGAATAACAGAGTTGTTCTCGTAAAGATAGACGAGATATCAAACGGCTCTGATAAGTCGAAGAAGGAGCTTGGTGATGCTTACGGAATGTTCGGCAACGAGTGGGGCTCGAGCCTTGCTGAGTGGGACGATCAGGTAGCGCACCTCGAGGGCACTCTCGTCGGAAAGAACTCCGAGCAGATTCTCGGTGTAACGTCGAGCGACGCAGACGTCGTTACCGGCTGCACCATCTACGTTGGCAGCTTCACAAAGGCGGTTGCCAAGGCGATAGACAACGCAAAAACCTCTCAGTCCTTCACAGCTATCGCAGAGGATATTGCTATCACCCTCGACATCTCGCCCGACGGCAACGGTGACTTCAACGTAAGCGCCGAGGCATCTGTCAGCGGCACCAAGGTTCTTGAAAAGACTGAGGACGCGTCTGCGCCCGAGGAGCTGCGCTTCGGCATGGCAACCATAGAAACGGCAAACGGTCAGGTTGCGGCGGCAGTAGTCATCGACGCTCTTAACCGCGTGCAATTCGTAAGAATAGACGAGCTTGACCTCTCTGCCGGCAAGACCGACTCGAAGAAAACTCAAGGCGATGCCTACGGAATGCTCTCGGGATCTCCCTATTGGGGCTCTCAGCTCGCAGAGTGGGACGATCAGATTGCATATCTTGAAAGCTCTCTCGTAGGTAAGACTCTCGACGAGGTGTCGGGCGTTACCACGGGCAGCGCAGATATCGTAGCGGGCTGTACCGTATCCGTAGACAACTACATTGCGGCTGTTGCGGCTGCCATTAATGCGGCAAAGGGAGCTAACGAGTTTGTCGAGTCGAAGAACGACGTTCTCCTCACCCTTACCCTCACCGCTACGGGCGGCGGCACCTACGCTATCACAGCATCGGCTACCGTCGATGCAAGCAGCTCGACCGTTGCCAGCGGCGTCAAGACCGCTACAAAGACGGTTGCCGCATCGGGTAATTAAGGAAGCGTAGTATGAAGAAAATCATCTCGATAGGTCTTATCCTATCCATATTGCTACTTTTGTTTACATCTTGCGGTGATGATTCGCCGGAAGATATAAAGCCGCAGACCGCGACCTGGTACGAATACTTCGGTACGGTATCAACGGTTCAGTCCTTCGCGGGCGACTCGCACGACAGCTTTACGGCGACGGCGGAGCGCGTAAAGGAGCTTCTCACAGAGTACCATGCGCTCTACGATATATACCACGAATATTCGGGTGTAAACAATATAAACACTATAAATAAAAACGCAGGCGTCCGCCCGATAAAGGTTGATACGCGTATCATTGATATGCTGAAATTCGGCATAGAGGTGTACGAGCTTACGAGCGGCGAGGTCAACATAATGATGGGTGCGACGCTCAGGCTGTGGCACGACGCACGCGAGGGTGACGAAAACGGAAATCATGTCCTGCCCTCCGATGAGGCTCTTATGCTCTCCGCGGCACACACCGATATATCCTCGCTCGTTATAGACGAGGAGAACGGCACGGTATACATCTCCGACTCCGAGGCATCTCTTGACGTCGGTGCTATCGCTAAGGGCTATGCCACCGACAAAATAGCCGAGGCTATTATGGCAGACGAGGCTCTCACCACCGACGGCTACGTTCTCAACATTGGCGGAAACATCCGCCTTATCGGCTCGAAGCAGGGCGGCGACTGGAGTGTCGGTATCACGAACCCCGATAAAACCTCGAGCGAAAAGTTCGCCACCATGATATCTGCGAGGGATACCTCTATCGTCACCTCAGGTGACTACGAGCGCTACTTTACCGTCGACGGTAAGGATTATCACCATATAATAGATAAGGATACGCTCTATCCCGCAGCACTCTACCACTCTATAACGGTGGTGGCAAAGAGCAGCGCTCTTGCAGATGCGCTCTCCACGGCTCTTTTCTGCATGGAGAAAAACGCAGGCTACGACTTCGTAAAGAGCCTTGACGGCGTCGAGGCATATTGGATCAGCACCAACGGAAACCCCGTATTCTCAGAGGGCTTCCCCATTGTCTCCGAGGAATAAACGCTTGATTTAGGTTAACAAAATTATTTATATACGTCTCCGGCAAACGGAGCTATTAAAGGAAAGGATATACGTATGCTTTGGTTCGGCTTTTTAGGCAAAACTAAAATTCCACATCGCAAGAACACCGCCGATATGCCCGCCGTACGCATGACGCCGCCCGCAGAGGTGCTATTACCCACCGCTCAGCACATCGGAGCGCCCGCCACACCTATCGTCAAGGTTGGCGACACGGTCAAGGTAGGCGACAAGATTGCAGAGGCATCGGGCTACGTTTCGTCACCCGTTTACGCATCTGTATCGGGCAAGGTCGCTAAGATAGAAAGCTATCACCGCCCCGACGGGCGTATGGTACCCGCAATAAGAATTATCTCAGACGGAGAGATGACCCTCTCCGATAGCATCACTCCCCCCACGGTCACAGACCTTGAGAGCCTTGTGGCAGCCGTGCGCGAATCCGGACTTGTAGGTCTTGGAGGCGCGGGCTTTCCCACCTCGGTAAAGCTCGATGCGCTAAAGAAGGGCGAGATTGACACCGTCGTTATCAACGGTGCCGAGTGCGAGCCTTATATCACGAGTGATACGCGCACTATGCTCGACAAAACCGAGCTTATCGTAAAGGGCATCGAGATAATGAAGGCATATATGCCCACGGTTAAGAGCTATATCTTCGGTATTGAGAAGAATAAGCCCGAGTGCATCGCTAAGATAAACGAGGCTTTCGCAGGCTGTGAGGACGTTTCGGTCACAACCCTCCCCTCCCTCTACCCCCAGGGCGGCGAGAAGGTTATCATATACAATACCACAAAAAGAATCGTACCCGAGGGTAAGCTCCCCGCTGACGTTGGCGTGATAGTCATGAACGTGACCTCACTCGCCACTCTTGCGGAATATATCACCACGGGTATGCCCCTTGTTGAGAAATGCCTGACCGTAGACGGCTCTGCGGTTGCCGAGCCCAAGAACGTCATAGCGCCGATAGGCACGTCCATCAAGGATATAGTCGAGTTTGCAGGCGGCCTCAAGGAAAAGCCGGGAAAGGTTATCTTCGGCGGCCCTATGATGGGTGTTTGCTCCCGCTCGCTCGATGAGCCTATCACTAAAAACAACAACGCCATCACTATCCTCAACGTGAAGGAGTCCACCGAGCCGCCCGTAACCGCTTGTATCCACTGCGGCAGATGCGTTTCGGCATGCCCCTTAGGGCTCAATCCCACCGCCTACGCACGCGCTCTCAGCCTTGAAGGCAAGGAGGAGAGAGTTGCGCGCCTTGAGGAGCATAAGCTGAACCTTTGTATGGAATGCGGCTGCTGCTCCTACGTATGCCCCGCTAACCGTCCTCTGGTACAGAACAACCGCCTAGGCAAGGCTGAGATAAGGGAGTACAAGACCTATCTCGCAGAACTCACCCGTGCCAAGGAAAGTAAGGAGGAGAAATGAACGAGCAGCTTATTGTAACAACCTCCCCGCACTTCAAGCATCCAACCACCACTCAGGATATAATGAGAGACGTGCTTATCGCGCTCACCCCCGCTGCGATTGCCGCCGTAGTTATCCATGGCTGGTATGCTCTCCTTATGATAGTAACGACGGTTCTCGTATCCGTCGGCGCGGAGTTTATATTTAACCTTTGTATTAAGAAAAAGCAAACTATTGTTGACCTCAGCGCGGCTGTAACAGGTCTTATCCTCGCGCTTAACCTGCCTACCACCACCGAATTGTGGCAGTGTGCGGTCGGTGCAGTGTTTGCTATCGTTGTCGTTAAGTGCTTCTTCGGCGGCATCGGCTGCAACTTTGCAAACCCTGCGGCAACGGCGCGCGTATTCTTAGTTCTGGCGTTCGCGGCTGCTGGCGGCGGAGCTATGGCGGGAAACCCCTGGACGGGAGGCTACGTCGACCTCGTCGGCGGTGCTACTCCCCTGCCTCTTATCGGCGCGGGTACTCCCCCCTCCGAGATGCCCACCATACTCGAGATGCTTCTCGGTCTTCGCGGCGGAGCTATCGGCGAGGGCTGCATTATAGCGCTCGTGCTTGGCGGCATCTATCTTATCGTAAGACGCGTCATTGCCTGGGAGGTTCCCACGGCTATGATAGCTACTATATTCTTCCTCTCCTGGATAATTTCGGGAAGCCTCGTATCCGCGGTATACTACGTGCTGGCGGGCGGCGTATTTCTCGCCGCGTTCTTCATGGTGACCGATTATTCCACCACTCCCTTAAACAAGCTCGGCAAGATAGTCTTCGCCGTCGGCGTAGGTCTTATCACCGTTCTTATCCGCTTCTTCGGCTCGTATCCCGAGGGTCTTTCCTTCGCGATACTTATTATGAACATTCTCTCACCTTATATCGAGAAGCTTTGTGCAAGACGTCCGTTTGGAGGTGTGAAAAATGAAAAGTAAAATCATGCCCACCGCCATACTCGGCTCAATATGCCTTATCGCGGCGCTCCTTCTCTCGGTTGTCAACCTTATAACCGCACCCGAGATCGCAAGAAGACAGGAGGCAGAAGCTAACGCGGCTCTTATCGAGGTTCTCCCCGACGGTCAGGGCTTTGAGAAGCTCGACGTATCCTCCCTCTCGCTTGACTCTAAGATCACCTCGGCTTGGGCAGCCAACACGTCGGGCGGCTACGTATTCCGCCTTGTTGTAACGGGATATAAGCCCGGCCTTACCATTATGTGCGGCGTTGATGCCGATGGCAAAATTGCGGGCGTCAAGCACGTAGAAACCAACGAGACCTACGGTCTTGAGGAAGAGCTTGACGGTGTGTATATCGGTAAGAGCGACGGTGATATCTCAAAGATAATTGCCACCGGCGCAACTCCTAACTCCGCCACCTCTAACGCATACTACACGGCAATGACCACGGCTCTCGATGCCTACGCTATTTTGGAAGGAGGTAACTGATTTTGAAAAACAATAAATTGGCTATCGTCCTTCGCGGCATTATCGAGGAAAACCCCGTTCTTATCCTCGTGCTCGGTACCTGCCCGACGCTGGCCACCACTACCTCTATGGTATCGGCGCTCTGGATGGGTATTGCCGCAACCTTGGTTCTTATCTGCTCGAACGCGGTTATCTCCGCGCTCAGAAACATCATTCCCGACGTCGTCCGTATCCCCTGCTATATCGTAATTATCGCCGCCTTCGTTACGGCGGTGCAGATGCTGCTTCAGGCATTCCTACCCGATATATACAAGATGCTCGGCGTCTACCTCGCGCTTATAGTAGTTAACTGTATCATTCTCGGCAGAGCCGAGATGTTCGCAAGGAAGAACGGTGTCGTAGACTCTATCCTCGACGGTGTCGGTATGGGTCTTGGCTTCCTCGCAGCGCTCCTCGTTATGTCCTTCATTCGCGAGGTGTTCGGTGCAGGCTCCTTCTTCGGGCTTACAATTCCCGTGCTTTCGGACTACAAGATTTCCCTGCTTACGCAGGCGCCCGGCGGCTTCCTTGTATACGGTATAGTTATTGCAGTCATGAACAAAATCACGGAGAAGAAGGGCGGCATCAAGCGTAAGGACTTCTCATGCGAGGGCTGTCCCTCCGCGCATCTTTGTGATAAGACCGCCTGCTCGGAGATGACCGAGATATCCGCTCTTGCCAAGGACACGGCAGGCGAAGTCGTAAGAGAGGAGGACAGCACCAATGCTTAAAGAGCTTATCCTCATTCTTATGGGCGGAGTTCTCATAAACAACTATGTCCTCCAGCAGTTCCTCGGAATCTGTCCCTTCCTCGGTGTATCGAAGAAGGTCAATCAGGCTGTCGGTATGGGTGTCGCGGTTACCTTCGTTATGCTCTGCGCGACCGCCGCAACCTATCCTATCTTCACCTACGTTCTGGTGCCGCTGAAGCTCGAGTATCTGCAGACGATAGTTTTCATTCTCGTTATTGCAGCCCTCGTTCAGTTCGTTGAGATCGTTCTGAAGAAGTTTATCCCCGCGCTCCACGCCTCACTAGGCGTATACCTGCCGCTTATCACGACCAACTGTGCCGTGCTTGGCGTCACTATCAACAACATTACCGACGGCTACAACTTCCTTGAGTCAATGATATCCTCTCTCGGTGTCGGCCTCGGCTTCTTACTCGCCATGGTTCTCTTCGCGGGCGTTCGCGGCAGAATTGAAAACTGCCCCTCGCCTAAGTGCTTCCGCGGCGTGCCCATCACTCTTGTCGCGGCATCGATAGTCGCCCTCGCATTCTTCGGCTTTGCGGGCGTTGTTGAGAACCTCTTGGCAGTATAAGGAGGGCTTTATGGAAATATTAATTCCCGTTCTTATTCTTATAGGAATTGCGGCGGTCTGCGCCGTGCTTCTTACCGTCGCTGACCGTTACTTCGGCGTTCCCGTCGATGAGAAGGAAAGCGAGATCCGCGACTGCCTGCCCGGCGCTAACTGCGGTGCCTGCGGCTACAACGGCTGCGACGCGTATGCTAAGGCTCTCGCCTCGGGCGAATGCACCACACCGAACCTCTGTATCCCCGGCGGTGATAACTCCGCAAAGGGCATCGCAGGTATCCTCGGTGTCGAGGCGGGCGAGGTTGTCGAGCAGGTTGCATACGTTGCCTGCAACGGCACCTGCGACGCCACAAGACGCAAGTTCGACTTCCAGGGTCACAAGACCTGCCGCACCGCAAACCTCGTATACTCGGGTGACAAGCTCTGCAACTTCGCCTGCCTCGGCTACGGCGACTGCGTCAAGGTTTGCCCCCAGGATGCTATCCACCTCGAGAACGGCGTCGCACGCATCAATCCTCAGAAATGTATCGGCTGCGGCATCTGCACACGCACCTGCCCCAACGGTATAATCCATCTCATAAACGATACCTCGCGTGTTGTTGTGGAATGCTCGAACCACACGAAGGGGGCGGAAACGAGAAAGTCCTGCACCAACGGCTGTATCGCCTGCGGCAAGTGTGAGAAGAACTGTCCGCACGATGCTATACACGTAGTGGATAACCTTGCAACTATAGACTACTCCAAATGCACGGGCTGCGGCAGATGCGTTGAGGTCTGCCCCGTACACTGTATCCACGAGGGTAACTTTATCTGCGGCGCGCACTTCTGATACAAGCGCGGAGCGTTGTATCAGAGTTATGATTGGCTTCGCCAAGTTATGAATTAAATCCGCGAAGCGGATGAGGTCACTTCGTGATGAAGTCTGCGCACAGCGCAGATGAAGTCCTCGCCCGTGGCGAGGGTATAAAGCGACAAAACCAAAGGAGGAAAATCCAATGTCGGATAATAAAATTATCTCGCGTACCAAGGATTTCCTCATGGCACACAGGGCTGACCTGTGGCTGGTTTTGTCGCTTATTTTTGTTGCTATAGTATCACTCATTCTCCTCTTTACGCTGCGCACCGAGGGTGATATTGTCGAGGTGGAGATAGACGGAGAGATAGTTGCGACCTATTCACTCTCGGCCGACGGAGAATACGAAATCGGCGAGGGAAACATCCTCACTATAAAGGACGGCAAGGCATATATGTCCTACGCCGATTGCCCCGACAAGACCTGCGTCAAGACGCGCGCTATATCAAACAGCGGCGAGAGCATCATCTGCTTGCCAAACCGTGTCAGCGTCAGAGTGGTAGCCGAAGATAACGGCGGCGCCGACCTCATATCCTAGGAGGTGCGGCAGATATGAAAAAGCTGAACGTAAGAAGACTCACAACCCTCGCAATCTCAGTATCCGTCGCGATGATACTCTCCTTCGTAGAGTCGCAGATACCCGCGCTTATACCTATCCCCGGCATCAAGCTCGGCCTCGCGAATATCGCGACGCTGTTCGTCCTGTACCGTCTCGGAGCCACCTACGCCCTCGCAGTGTCAATCGTGCGCGTATCGCTCTCATCGCTGCTGTTCGGCTCGGTATCGAGCTTCCTCTACGCGCTCGGCGGCGCTATGCTCGCCCTTATCGTAATGATACTCCTAAAGCGCGCAAAAATTTTCAGCACCGCCGTCGTAAGTATTGCAGGCGCTGTCGCGCACAATATAGCGCAAATCGGCGTAGCTATGCTGATTTTGCAAACGGAAGTAGTCATTTATTACCTTCCCGCGCTTCTTGTCTCGGGAATTATCACAGGCGCCGTTATAGGAATTATCGGCGCTATCCTAGTGAAAAAGGTTGATCCGAAGTCATACACGGCAGAGCCGTGATGAAAGGGAGAAACGCGCTCTTCATAGACTGTAGGGCGGGGGCTTGCTCCCGCCGTCGAGGCATTGAATTAGTTAGAGCAAAAGTATATATCGTTACATGAAATGTAATTACAATACACAATTCTACGAATAAATTTTCGGCGGGAGCAAGCCCGCGCCCTACGACCATCTGTTCATAAGACCTTTGTTCTCTACTCTCCATTTTTCATTCCCTCGCATATAATATTAACGGCGCGGCATCTCTGCCGCGCCGTACTTTACTTATAGGAAGGACTACACCATGCGCATAGTAGTTATAAGGTCACCGCGGTTTCTGCGGAGGCTGTTATCACGGATCTTCGGTATAAACCCTAAATAATAGAGGAGGGCACAGCGCCCGTGAAGCCTTGAAAAGCCGCGAGGCAGCAGAATCAGACGTAGGGCGGGGGCTTGCTCCCGCCGAGATTCGCACCTAGGTAAAGGCAGAGGCACCCAAGCCGTAGGGGCTAGGGTGATTTGGTGCAGAAATTTTCGTTCTTCACGGCGTGAGCCGTACAAAGGTACGGCAAGTCGGGAAAACGGAGATAGTAAAAGAAAATTTTAATTAAACGGAGAAAACCGTAGGTTTTCAACCTCGGTAATTTAAGTCTGTAAATAGTAAAGGGAGAGGCTGATATATGACCTCTCCCAAAATCTATTTTCTTTTACGATTACACCGAAAATCCCCGATCAGGACTTGAAAATCTTGCGGAAGAAGCTCCCGCCCTTCCGATCCTTCCCCTCACCTCTCGCCTCAGCAAAGCTCTCGAGTATCTTCCTCTGCTCCGCTGTCAGCTTGGTGGGTGTTTCAACGACTACGGTGAATACGAGGTCACCCTTAGCACGGCGGCGTACGGTGTTTATATCCGCAACGCCCTCGCCCTTTACGGTGAATTTCGTGCCCGTCTGCGTTCCCTCGGGGATAGTGAATTTCGTGGTCTTGCCGCCGAGGAGCGGCACCTCAATCTCAGCACCGAGCGCAGCCTCGGCGAAGGTGAGCGAAACCTCGCAATAGAGGTTATTGCCCTCGCGCTCGAATATCTCGTGAGGTCTTACGCTTACCTCAATGATGAGGTCGCCGTTGTCACCGCCGTTACGGCCCGCAGAGCCCTGACCGCGCAGGATAACTCTCTGACCGTTGTCGATGCCCGCAGGAATGTTCACCTCGAGCTTCTTATTAACCTTGATTCTGCCCTTGCCGTTACAGTTATGGCAGGGGTTCTTTACTATCTTACCCGTTCCGCGACAGTTGCTACAAGCCCTCTGCGACTGAGTATAGCCGAACATCGTTTGCTGCTGTACGGTCACGTAGCCGCGTCCGTTACACTGAGGACAGCTGTCGGGCTTAGTACCCTTTTCAGCGCCGCTGCCGCCGCAATCACCGCAGGCCTCAACTCTTGCGAAGCTGATCTCCTTCTTGCAGCCGACTGCCGCCTCCTCAAAGCTTACGGTAACGCGCGCAAGAAGGTCGTCACCGTCCTCGGGCATATTAGCACGCCTTGCGCCCGAGCCACCTCTGCCGCCGCCGAAGATAGACGAGAATATATCGCCGAAGTCGAACGAGCCGTCAAAACCACCGAAGCCGCCAAAGCCAGAGTCGCCTCCCGATGCGGGGTCAAACGCCGCGTGTCCGTACCTGTCGTACTTCTCCCTCTTATCATCGTCAGAGAGAACCTCGTACGCCTCGTTTGCCTCCTTGAACTTCTCCTCAGCCTCGCTGTCACCGGGGTGCATATCCGGGTGATACATCTTTGCGAGCTTTCTGTATGCTCTCTTTATCTCATCAGCACTCGCGTCCTTCGAAACGCCAAGCACCTCATAGTAATCCCTTTTATCTGCCATACCATCCTCTATCGCGTAGCATAGATGCTACGCAAGGTTTGAAATGTCTTGCGCGGAAACCTCAACGGCACCGTTTTTAAGTAAAACCACGCTATAAGTAAATATATGTTGGCAAAAAGCGCTTTTGCATCCTTCTCACGTTCGTCCCCGACGAACATATCTCGCCGTCTTTGATGGCATATCGCTATCTCGTTTGCGAGATAATATCGCGTTTCGGCAGAGCCGAAACATATACTCCTTGCGAGCTGCTGTCTATGACAGCGCACTTCGTGCCTTGCATCGTAAAAACTATGCGCTCACACAAGCAAATGCGAGACACCCACTCCGTTGGGGTGTCAACGCTGGCATTTGCCCTGATGAGCAAGCTCCTCGATGCAAATTGCCTTGATTATCACGTCACCGAAGGTGACATGCTCGGGGCGTGTCGGTTAATCTACACGCCCCGCATTCAGGAAAATTACTTGGTCTTATCCTCGAAATCTGCGTCGTAGTACTCGCCGCCCTGAGCGCCTGAAGAACCCTCAGCTCCGCCCTGCTGCTGTGCCTCTGCATAGAGCTTCTCAGCGATGGGATAGAACGCCTTCTGGAGAGCCTCGGTATCAGCCTTGATAGCCTCGGTATCGCCGCCCTCGAGAGTCTTCTTGAGCTTCTCGACAGCCTCATTTACGGGAGCCTTGTCAGCATCGGTAACCTTGTCGCCAAGCTCGCCCATAGTCTTCTCGGTCTGGTAGATAAGCTGCTCGGCATTGTTCTTAGCCTCAACAGCATCCTTAGCCTTCTTATCCTCCTCGGCATACTGCTCAGCCTCGCGTACTGCGCGCTGGATATCCTCGTCGGACATATTAGTGGAAGAGGTGATAGTGATGTGCTGCTCCTTGCCAGTACCCTTATCCTTAGCGGTAACGTTTACGATACCGTTAGCATCAATATCGAAGGTAACCTCGATCTGAGGAACGCCACGGGGTGCCGCGGGAATACCGTCGAGGTGGAAGCGACCGAGAGTGGTGTTGCCTGCCGCCATCTCACGCTCACCCTGGAGAACGTGAATCTCAACGGAGGTCTGACCGTCTGCCGCGGTGGAGTAAACCTGGCTCTTCTTCACGGGGATAGTGGTGTTTCTGTCGATAATTCTGTTGAATACGCCGCCCATAACCTCGATACCGAGAGAGAGGGGAGTAACGTCGAGAAGGAGAACGTCCTTAACCTCGCCGCCGAGAACGCCGCCCTGTACTGCCGCACCGATAGCTACGCACTCATCGGGGTTGATGCCCTTGAAGGGCTCCTTGCCCATGAACTTCTTAACAGCCTCCTGAACAGCGGGGATTCTGGTAGATCCACCGACAAGGAGAACCTTGGATATCTCGGAAGCCGAGAGACCGGAGTCGCGGAGCGCGTCCTTGGTGGGAGCGAGAGTCTTCTCTACGAGGTCGCGGGTAAGCTCATCGAACTTAGCGCGGGTGAGAGTAGCCTCGAAGTGCTTGGGACCTTCTGCATCAGCGGTGATGAAGGGCAAGGATATCTGAGAGGAGAGAGTTCCCGAAAGCTCGATCTTTGCCTTCTCTGCTGCGTCGCGGAGTCTCTGGTGAGCCATCTTGTCCTTGCGGAGGTCGATGCCGCCGTTCTCACGTGCGAAGGTATCTGCCATCCAGTCAACGATACGTGCGTCGAAGTCGTCACCGCCAAGACGGTTGTTACCCTTGGTTGCGAGAACCTCGAATACTCCGTCGGATATGTCAAGGATAGATACGTCGAAGGTGCCGCCGCCGAGGTCAAATACCATAATCTTCTGCGACTCTTCCTTATCCATACCGTACGCAAGAGCGGCCGCGGTGGGCTCGTTGATAATTCTCTCTACGTTAAGGCCTGCAATTCTACCTGCGTCCTTAGTAGCCTGACGCTGTGCGTCGGTGAAGTATGCGGGAACGGTGATAACCGCGTCGGTAACGGT
>CAYZZJ010000040.1:0-13988 GCA_964482885.1 uncultured Ruminococcus sp.
GGACCACGTCGGCCGACTCTATCGCAATATCCGTTCCGCGTCCGACCGCGATACCTACGTCAGCAGCTGTAAGCGAGGGAGCGTCGTTTATTCCGTCACCAACCATGGCAACTCTCCCATTCTCCTTAAGCTCGCGTATTACAGCCTCCTTACCGCCGGGCAGCACGCCCGCGATAACGCGCTCTATACCGACCTCCGCCGCGACGGCGCGTGCGCTCACCTCGTTGTCACCCGTGAGCATAACCACCTCGATACCCATGCCCCGAAGCTCGGATACGCACTCGCGCGCGTCCTCTCTTATGCTGTCAGAGACGGATATCATACCAAGGCACTCCCCGCCGCGCACGAATACTATCGGCGTTCTTCCGCGAGATGCGCTGTCGTTATACGCATTTTCGAGTGTTTTGTCTATATTAGTTAGCTTTTTAGCCTCTCCAAAGGATACACCGTATATCTCGTCACCGTTCACTACACCGCAAACACCTCTGCCTGCGAGAGTTCTGAAGCCCTCAACGGGGAGCTTCTCTATGCCCTTTTCCTCGGCATATTTCACAACAGCCAGAGCAAGCGGATGCTCAGACAAAGCCTCAAGCGAATATGCGACAGAAAGCAGCTCCCCCTCGCCACGGGTAGCATAAACGCCCGACACCGACATCTCGCCGCGTGTGAGCGTTCCCGTCTTGTCAAAAACAACGGTCTTTACCCTGCCCGACTCCTCGAGCGCCGCAGCAGACTTAAAGAGTATTCCGCGCACAGCACCTACGCCGCTGCCGACCATAATTGCAACCGGCGTCGCAAGACCGAGCGCGCAGGGGCAGCTTATAACCAGAACCGACACGGCGCGACCGATAGCGTATCCTATTTCAGCCCCGGCTATCAGCCAGCCGAAAAGCGTGATGAGCGCGATGCCAAGCACCGCAGGCACGAACACTCCCGACACGCGGTCTGCGAGCTTTGCGATAGGCGCCTTCGTGGAGGACGCCTCCTTGACCATACGGATAATTCCCGCCAGAGCCGTTCCCTCGCCAACCTCGGTGGCGCGGCAAAGCATATATCCCGATTTATTAACCGTAGCGCCCGATACGCGAGCGCCGCAGGACTTATCAACGGGCAGACTCTCTCCCGATAACATTGACTCATCGACAGAGCCTTCGCCCTCTACCACAACGCCGTCCGTGGGTATGCTCTCACCCGCGCGGACAACGAAAATATCCCCGACGCGCACCTCGTCTATACCTACGGTGACCTCTATACCGTCACGCATAAGCGTTGCCGTCTTTGGCTTAAGCGACAGGAGCGAGCGCAGAGCATCGGTCGTTCTTCCCTTCGCGCGCGCCTCAAGGAATTTGCCCACCGTGATAAGCGCGAGTATCATAGCCGCAGACTCGAAATACAGCCCGTGCAGCATTTCGTGCGCGTCACCGCCCTCAGCCTCTGTAAAAATCATAAGGAAGGTCATAACCACGCTGTACCCGAAGGAGGCGGCAGAGCCGAGCGATACGAGCGTATCCATGTTCGGCGCGAGATGTACAACACCCTTCACACCGTTTACAAAGAACTTGCCGTTTATAACCATTACGGCAATACACAAAAGCATCTGTATTAAGGCAATCGACACCGGAGCGTCGACAAGCGCCTTCGGCAACGGTATTCCCAGCATATGCCCCATGGAAAAGTACATAAGCGCAATAAGAAATCCGACCGACCAAAGAAGTCTATATAGCATCGGGCGCGACTCGGTTTCCTTAAGCTCGTGGGTATCCGCCGCCTTTGATACAGAGCCGGCAGGCTCTATGCCGTAGCCGGCAGCCCTTACCGCGGCTATAATATCCTCCTCGCGGTATTCGCCCTCAACTCGCAGCTCCCCAGTAAGAAGGTTTACCGCACAGACTCTGACGCCCACGAGGCGCGATACAGCGCCCTCAACCCTCGACGAGCAGGCGGCGCAGCTCATTCCGCTAACGCGATATTTCCCCATCATTTTATAAACCTCGCCACAACCGCGGAAAGCTCCTCGGCTGCTCCCTCTTTTCCGTTTTGTATATCCTCGACAACGCAGCTCTTTATATGTCTGTCAAGCAGCTCGCGCGAGAATGAGGACAGCGCCGAGGATATAGCCGCCACCTGCGTGAGTATATCAACGCAATAGGCATCGTCCTCCACCATAGCGCGCACGCCGCGCACCTGCCCCTCTATTCTTTTAAGTCTGTTTATAAGTGCGCGCTCCTCGTCCTCGCCGCGCGCCTTTTTTCTTCTGCAACACTCAGCCATTATTATCTCCCTATAATCCTTAATTCTTAATTCTGAATTCTCAATTCTCAATTCTCAATTCTGAATTTATTATATACCCCATAGGGGTATTTGTCAAGAATTAAATATCAATTATTAAATATTATATAATAAACAAAAAATATTTGAAATTTAGTGGAAAAGGACGAAAAACGCAAAAACGCCTCGACAGTCGCCCGACTTTATGCTACAATGTAGAGGAATTTATTAAATATTCGCGCGCGATTATTTTTGGGAAAGGAGATCCGAGTCATGCAAAACTACATAAAAATCACAGACTTCTCCGCCCCCGAGCTTGATGTATTCGTGAGGCTCACGGGCGCGCAGCTGCGTAACAAGCTGGAGCCCGAAGCAGGCATATTCATAGCCGAAAGCCCGACGGTCATAGACGTTGCTCTTTCCGCAGGCTGTGAGCCTGTGGCACTTCTTACCGACGAGCGCTTGATTAACGGTGCCGTCGCAGGAATCATAAACAAGCTTAATGACTACTCATCTTTACATGGAGTGGATATTCCCATCTATACCGCGGAGCGCGAGGTTCTCACAGGCCTGACAGGCTTTGAGCTTACACGCGGCGCGCTCTGCGCCATGCGTCGCCCAATGCTTCCCTCCCTCGATAAGCTTCTGGAGGGGGCTACCCGTGTCGCAGTATTAGAGAATATTGCCGACTCGACGAACATCGGTGCGCTCTTTCGCGCCGCCGCCGCGCTCGGTATTGACGCGGTGCTTATAACTCCCACCTGCTGTGACCCTCTTTGCCGCCGTGCCGTACGCGTCAGCATGGGTACGATTATGCAGGTCCCATGGGGCAGAATAGGCGAGAGCAAGGAGGATTGGCCGCACCCGGGTGTAGACCTCCTCCACGAGCGTGGCTTCAAGACCGTAGCCATGGCTCTCACCGACGATTCCGTCAGCATAGACGACGAGAGGCTTGCGAGCGAGGAAAAGCTAGCCATAATTCTCGGCGCAGAGGGCGACGGTCTGTCCAAAACCACGATAGCAGACTGCGATTACACCGCAAAGATACCGATGTATCACGGTGTCGATTCGCTCAACGTAGCATCTGCGGGAGCAGTAGCCTTTTACGCCCTGCGAAAGCGCAAATAAAACATAAAAACACCTGAAAACTTAACACGCATCCCACCCAATTTCCGAAAACCGCATAAACCCACCTGCGACTATCTCTGTCACGCACACATTTTCATTCAAAGGAGCACAGTATGAGCATTACGATTAAGGAAGTAGAAAACAGGAAGGAGCTTTTACGCTGGGTGAGATTCCCCACCGTTTTGTACAAGGACAACGAATATTACGTTCCCTTCCTCGAGAATGACGAGATTGACACCTTCTCCGAGGATAAAAACCCCGCATTCGCATTCTGCGACGTTAAAATGTTCTTAGCCTACAAGGACGATGAGATAGTAGGCAGAATAGCGGCTATCATAAACCGCGCCTATATAGAAAAGTGGGGGAAAAAGGCTATCCGCTTCACCCGCTTCGACTTTATCAACGACTACGAGGTCTCCGCCGCCCTGCTCGGCGCGGTTGAAAAATGGGCGCTCGAGAGCGGCCTTGAATCGGTCACAGGACCCATAGGCTTCACCGATATGGACCACGAGGGAATGCTCGTTGAGGGCTTCGAAGAGCTTAATATGTCAATAACTTTTTACAATTTCCCCTATTATCTTACCCATATGGAGCGTTTAGGGCTTGTCAAGGATATTGACTGGATCGAATATAAAATCACCGTGCCCGACGAGATTAACCCTATTTTCGAGAGGATTTCCGAACATCTGATAAACGACAAGGGCTTCTCGGTCACGACCTATACCGACCGCAAGGCTCTCTACACAGATGCCTTCGAGGCGTTCGCGCTTATCGACGTTGCGTTCTCGAAGCTCTACGGAACAGTGCCCCTCACCCCCGAGGTTATCAAGAACGCCATTGACAGCTATATTCCGCTCGTCAAGCTCGACTACATCTGCTCCGTAAGAGACAGCGAGGGTAGGATAATTGGCTTCGGGGCTCTCGTTCCGTCGATTGCACGCGCGCTGAAGAAGTCGAACGGCAGGCTCTTCCCCTTCGGCATCGTACGAATGCTTACAGCGCTCAAGGGCAAGAACGACACGCTCGAGATGTTCTTCGTTGCGGTAGACCCGAAATACCGTATGCAAGGTATCCCCGCAATCATCATCAGCACGCTTCTCAAAAAGCTCATAGATAACGGTGTTAAGTACTGCGAGACAGGGCCTATGCTTGAGACGAACGGTGACGTTCACAGCCTGTGGGCGTATTTCAACAAAAGACAGCATAAACGCCGCCGCTGCTTCGTTAAGAGCATAGTGTGAGGTGAGAAGCATGGCACTCAAGGATAAAAAGCAGCTCTGGCAGGTTATCAAGTTCACCCTTTTCTCGCTCTCGGCAGGCATTATTCAGATCGGCTCGTTTGCCCTCCTTGAAATATTCGTCAAGGACTATTGGATACCTTATCTGACCTCGCTCCTACTTTCAATACTCTGGAACTTCACGCTCAACCGCCGATACACCTTCAAGTCCGCTAACAACGTTCCCATCGCTATGGCGAAGGTGCTTGGCTTCTACGCCGTATTCACACCGCTCTCCACCTGGCTCGGCAGCCTTGCCGAGTCGGCAGGCGCATACGACTTCCTTATTCTCGCCGTCACGATGATGGCGAACTTCGTGCTTGAATTCCTATTCTGCAAGCTCGTTGTTTACCGCGGAAGCGAGGATACTATCGTCAAAAACGAGGAGCAGATACCCTCCGCCGAGAACCGGGACGCAACAGCGGAATAATCCTCACAGCCTCATATAAAAGGGCATCGTTACCCCAAACAGCAAGCCGCAGCAGAGGATATCCGAAAATATAACGGCACGCCGAGTCAAAATCAAAAAAATCCCGCAAAAATATAACAAATCAAAGATTTCGTACCATAACGGTACCAATTCAGCCGCGGCATAAATCCGCAAGAAATAAGGAAAGAACGGTGCTACCGACTGTGTCGGGCACCGTTCTTCTTTTTGTATTATCCGGAAATAACGATATATTAGATGAAGGTAGAATCGAGCTTCGCGGGATTCTCGAAATCGAGCTTAACCGTCTCTCCCGAATATACGCTTTCATACGCCGCAACCATCGTGGCAATAGACTCGTAATGCTCGCGCAGACCGACGGGCGGCTTCATACCAAACCTTACACACTCGTAGAACTCCTGCATACGTCTGTTCCACATGCCGACAGGGCCGGGACCGCTCGAAAGATAGTAGCCGCCCTCATCTCTCTGAGAGGAGAAGGCTCTGCCGTAAAGATCGGCAAGTATAGTTCCCTTAGTACCGACGATATTTAACGTGACCTCAACGCACCTCGGATACCTTTCCCAATTAACCTGCTTTACAACCTTGTTCTCGTTATTCGCATACGAGGGGTCGAGCGAGAACAGAACGCCGTTCTTCATCTTACCCATAACGCGGATAAGATCCTCAACCTCAAGCTCACGGATATTGGGCGCAACCTCGGCATACACGCTCTCGAACGTGCTGCCCGTAAGGAATCTCGCTATATCAAAAACGTGAGGGTGGTCCGCAAGTGCGCCACCACGGTAAAGCGGGCTGTCCGGGCTGATTTTCACGCGCTTGCCGTAGCTCTCCTCGGGAGATACCTGCCACGGACGCCACCAGCCGGGATTGTGCGAGTAATTCATCATATTTACAGACAGAAGCTCACCGACAGCCCCCGACTCAATAAGCTCCTTTACGCGATAGACCTCGGTGTGGTGGCGCATCTCAAGCTCCACCTGGCAGACAACGCCCGCCGCCTCGGTTATCTCGATCATCTCGCGATACTCGTCGAGATTGTAGCTCGGTACCTTCATCGAATATATATGAAGGCCGCGCTTAACAGCCTCGCGCATCTGCTCCATGTGCTTGCGGTTGGCCGATGCGATAACGACCGCCTCGAGATCGGGGTGGTTCGCATACAGCTCCTCATCGCTGTCATAGGTAGGAACGTCACCGAGAAGCTGCGGTGAGCAAAGCGGTCTGTAGCCAGGCTCAATGGAAGCGCCCACAAGCTCGTAAAACGGGTCGTCCTTCAGCTTATAATATCCCTTCGCGTGACCGTGGCTGCAGGAAAGTATAGCAATCTTAATAGGCTTTATATCTCTCATATCACTCTGCCTCCTTTGCCGACACGGGTACACTTTTTCCGCACTCAGCGGACTTGTGCGCCGCAATCAGAAGCTCGCGCAGGTGTTCGTCCTGCTCTATAAGAGCATCGGTGCTTATCCTGCCGAGAAGCACAGCCTGAATGAAGGTAGCAAGCATGCTTTCTTCAACCGTGAGACCGTAGAGATAGTACTCGCCGTCGTCATACGCTACGGGTCTTGGGTCGGAAGACGAGAACAGATATACTCCGCTCTGCTCCACCACGTTGTTGACGGTTCTGTCGGTGGCCGCACCGTGCTTTGTTATAAGCCTGTGATTGATCTGCGGAATAGTGCCGGGAGCCATGGTCACACCAAGCTCAAGACCCGCAACGGCACCGCTTTCAGTCTTAGCGAGCAAATTACATGCCCCGCCGTTGATAAAAGCGGTGATTTTCGTCACCCGTGTGCCCAAAACGTACTCGACGAGATCAAGCTCATAGTACATAATCTCGTCAATCGATACGTCGTTTCCCGCAAAAGAAATCGTGTTAAGAATACAGTTCTGATCAACTGCCTTCATGCCGTAGTCGCGCATATTGTTCATACGGGGATCGTACCTCTTCGGGAAAAGCGGGATCTTCTTTCCGTTATATACAAGCACGTCGGTATAGTAGCCCTCGGGGCGGCGAAGTAGCTCGAACTCGGGGATCCTGACGTCGCGCACGGTCAGAAGCCTGCGCACACCTTCCTCCGCCGAGGCAACCTTTTCATACTGGTATTGAAGCATAAAAACTCCTTATTATATCAACTTATATTTGCAAAATCCTGCAAAATTATCAATCAAAGCATTTTTACGCGCGGTCTGTATTTAGCAAGATATGCCGCGTTCTTTTCATCTCCTCCGGGTGCATTCGCGCTGTTCCATACGGGAGGAGTTATTCCGCGCTCGACGCATATACGCACAGTCTCTATCTCAAGAAGATGTGCGATATAGAAGTCAACGATGTTGGATATCGGTGCTATGGGAGTGTCAAGCCCGGGTACGTTAACAACAGCGTCGCCCATAGGGTTGAAGTCCTCGATAATAACGTCGGCGAAGTCATAGAGGTTCTTACCGCTCTTGTGTCTGATGAAGTGGTCGGCGGGCAAGCCCTGCTGCCAATATTTCGACGAAACGGCGATAATCTTAGCACCCGCAGCCTTAATTTCCATAGCCGCATCTATCGTAGCGGGGTTGACGCCGATGTTGTGGAAGATAATAACGACGTCGTCCTTCCTGAGTCTGTAATACTTTATAATAGACGCGCCGAAGTCGTGAGTGCGCTCGAGCGCAAGATACTTCTCCGCCTGATTGAATACCGAAAGACCGGTCTCCATCATGGGGTTGATGCAGGCAAGTCCGCCCGCGCGGAAGAACATCTCACCTACGGGAAGGGTGGTGTGTCCGCCACCGCCGTATACGTGAATAAGTCTGTCCTCTGCTATAGCGTTCGCCATGAGCGTAGCGGCAGCACTTATGCTCTCGCCCTGCGTTTCGTTTATCTTAGCGAGATTGTCAAGCACCGCCTGATAGTAGCCAAAATCATTCATTTTCTTCACCTTAGTCCTTCTTAAGTACTCTGTTGTAATTTTCACCGATAGCGTCCCAGAGCTTGATGGGATCGGGAGCTGCTACAACGGTGCCGTAGCCTCCGCGGTAGGTCCAGGTAGCAAGACGGTCAACGCCCATGCTCTCGTAAAGATCAACAACCTTATCGATCTGCTCGAAGTTCTCGGGCTGCGCATTGTAGCCCATGAGCCATCTCTCGGACTGCTTGCCGTACTTCTTAGCCATAGCAACGGTTCTCTCGGTAATCTCCTTGAAGAAAGCGTCGGGAAGAGCCCAGTTGATAATAGTGGTCGAGAATACGTCGAAGTAGGGGCATGCAGCAACCATATCCCAGTTATCGTAGCCGCGAAGCTCGGTAACATAGTAGGTGTTCTTGGTCGCGTGAACGCAGCAGGTGATCTCGAGGTCGGGATTATACTCCTTAAGAGCCTTGGAAACGATCTCGAGCGTCTCGAGCGCCTCTCTCCAGCGGAACTGCTTAACATCGTCGTTCATGAACTTGGGCATCTCGTAACCATAGTATGCCTCAAACTTCTTCATGCACTCTGGGCAGCGGCAAGCCCAGTCGTCGCCCGCACCGCCGGTGATAGAAGCGTAGGACTTGGGATATGCGTAATGGGGCTCGTCCCAGAAGAAGCCGTCAACCTCGGTGTTCTTAGCGAGCTTAAGACAAATATTCTTGAAATAGTCGCGGAAGGAATTGGTGTTGAAGCAAGCGGCGTTAAGAACCTCGCCCGTGTAAGCGGACACCTGTCTGTGGTGAATGTTATTCTGAAGGAAGAGCGAAACCTGCTCTCCGCCGAAGTACTTACCTATTCCCCACGGATCTGCGATAACGCGAAGTCCAAGCTCGTGCGCTGCCTTAACGATGTTGTTGATATTAGGGAACCAGAAGTCCATATCGAACTCGGTGATAGCGAGGATAACGGTATCGCAGCCATGCTCCTTCATCTCCTTGAAATCCGCTATCGCATGCTCCACGTAATTCATGCCGTAATAGCTGACGGCGGTATGCTTGATTGCCATATAATTCTCCTTCTGCCCATAGGGGCTGTGTGTTTTTTTGATTGCTACCCTCATTGTATCACGCGCACACGCGCTATTTCAACCGATTTTTCACAACACTGGGTTTAATTTTCGTAACTAAATATGCGTTTTTATATACTCAGTCGGCGACATTCCCTTAATTCTGCGGAATACCGTCGCAAAGTATTTCCCGTCGCGGAAGCCGCACATCTCCGCCACACTCTCGATATTATAAAATCCGCTCTTCAGATGCTCCGCGGCGTAGGACACGCGCAGCTTGTTCAGAAAGTCCAGCGGCCGCTCGCCCATTACCCTCTCGAATATGCGCCTGAAATAGGTGTCCGACACTCCAATATGCTCGGCAAGCGAGGAAACCGACAGCTCAGGGTGCATATATCCCGAATACATCAGCGCGAGTGCAGGCTTTAATTTAAGGTACGCGCCGTCGGAGCACTCCTCGTCGCGCTCGCGTATTATCTCCGAAACGATCCTGTAAAAGTACGCGGTAGCGCGTGCGTAATAGCCGCTCTCGCGCTCGGTCCACACCCTGTAAAGCTCCGAGAACGCCGTCTCGAAAAAGGGGCGCTTCTTCGCCGTGAATTTGATTATCTCGTCGGGCATGCTCCCCTCCGCCTCGAAGTTAATTCCGTAAAGGCGCTCGCGCCCGGCATCGAGATGATAGCCCGCCCCCTTCGGGAAATAAAGAATATCGCCGTCGGTGACGCTTATCTCCTCGCCGCGATAATCAAAGCGGCTGTCTCCCACAACGCGGTAGGACAGCGCAAAGGTCTTCTTCGGCGGTATATCCACGTCGCGCATGCCCCAGGATAATAAATGCACCGACTGCAGCCTTACCGTGAAATCTCCACTTCCAAAAAACATAACCCCACCTCCCCCTATATTGTAGCAAATCAAAAACCGCTTGTAAATAGCATCCTTTATTTTTATCCGCGCAAAAAAATCTCCGCAGGCGGTGTCGCCTGCGGAGAAAGCGAAGGTATTTAACTTTTCAGCATTATTTAGCCGCAACCGACTCTGCGATGCTGTACTTTGCCTTGTACTCAGCGTACTTCTCCTCGAAGGCTGAGTTACCCTTCTTGAGAGCCTCAAGATAGTGGTGCAGATCAAGCGCCTGACCCGAGGTTATCTCTATTACACAGCCGCCGATATTGGAGCAGTGGTCGGAAACACGCTCGAAGTTGGTGAGAAGGTCGGAAAGTATGAAGCCATGCTCGATGGTGCAGGCGCTCTTCTGAAGTCTGAGAACGTGATTGAGCTTGATGCGGTCGCGCAGATCGTCTACAACCTGCTCAAGAGGCTCGATCTCAACAGCGCGCTCTACGTTGTTCTCGATGAGCGCCACCTCGGTGAGCTGGAGTATCTCGTCAATAGCGGCACGCATGACCGCAAGCTCGGCGGTAGCCTCCTCGGAGAAGGAAAGCCTCTTCTCTCTCATCTCATCGGCAGACTCAACGATATTGACCGCGTGGTCGGATATACGCTCAAGGTCACCGATTATATGAAGCAGCTTAGTAACCTCAGCCGAGTCGCGCTCGGACATATCACACGCCGAGAGCTTAACGAGATAGGTGCCTATCGTATCCTCGTAGACGTCAACCTTGCCCTCTATATCGCGGATCTCATCAGCGAGCTTCGGGTCATAGCTCTCAAAGAGCGTGAGCGAGTCGCGCAGCGACTTTATCGAGATAGCCGCCATAGCAGCCGTAGCCTTCGACGCGCTGTCAACGGCAAAGCCGGGGGTAGCGAACAGACGCTCGTCGAGCATCTGAACCGTCTCATCCTCGCCCTCCTTGTCCTTCACGATGATGCAAGCGAGCTTGACGAGCAGCTTGTAGAACGGGAAGAGGATAGCAACGAGAATAATCTTGAAGAGCGTATGTATAATAGCAACGCCCCACATATCGACAATAACGGCGTTAAGCGCAAACGAGGTGGAAAGCTCGATAATCCAAGTTACAAGATAATAAAGAGGAAGCACGATTATTACGCCGATCACGTTGAATAAAAGGTGTACGACCGCCGCACGTCTGCCGTTCTTGTTAGCACCGATAGCCGAAAGCAACGCGGTAACGCAGGTACCGATATTCTGTCCCATAACGATCGGCACAGCCGCGCCAAAGGATATAGCGCCCGTGACGGTAAGTGACTGAAGAATACCGACCGAAGCCGAGGAGGACTGAACGATAGCGGTAAGCACAAGACCCGCAAGCACACCGAGCAGAGGATTCTCGAACATAACGAGTATGCTGCCAAAGCCGAGCCTCTCATCAGCGAGGGGAGCTACCGAGTCGCTCATCATGCTCATGCCCACCATAAGCACGGAGAAGCCGAGGAGTATCATACCGATATCCTTCTTTCTGCCGCGTTTTGTAAACATAACTAGGCAAATACCGATAACTGCAAGTATCGGCATCCAGGAATCGGGCTTCAGCATCTGCAAGAAATCAGCCGTTCCGCCGTCCATTCTGCCGATGCCGTTGAGCGCCGTTATCCAAGAGGTGACCGCCGTGCCGACGTTCGCGCCGATTATAACGCCCGCCGCCTGCAGCAGCGTCATCGTGCCCGAGTTAACGAAGCCGACGACCATAACCGTCGTTGCGGACGAGGACTGGATAATAGCCGTAACGCCAAGTCCGAGCAAGAAGCCGGATATGGGGTTGGTGGTCATTTTGCCAAGAATGGATTTGAGGCTTGAGCCTGCGCTCTTTTTGAGCGAGTCACCCATAATATCCATTCCGAAGAGGAATAGCGCAAGGCCGCACAAAAGTGCAAGGATATTATAGAAGTCGAAGGTAGGAGCCTCCGCCTCAAGAAGTGAACCAAGGAGCTGTGTCATCTGTTATTTTCCTTTCAGTTTTATCGTTCACCACGTGCGTGGGAATTTACAGTATATCAGAGAAGGCGCTGCCCGTTTATAACGAGCGAGAAGATAAGACCGAGGCTGTCTGCCGCCTTGCGGCACATGATCATGCGCCCAAGGAAAATCTCAAAGTAGTCCATAACCGAGCTGATAGCGGGGTCGATCGTAAGCGAGAGCGTTATAGTCTTGCACTCCGGCGAGATACTAAGCTCCGAATTCTCAACCGACCAGTTCACCCTGTCGTGTATATCGAAGGTCGAGAAATCCGAGTTTCTCACCCTCGTGCGGCGAACGTCGCTTTTGTCCGCGATAATGAGCGCCGCAGCAACCGGATTTACGGCAACGCCCGTACCCTCGTCGTGATTACCTATCGCGGTAACGACCGTCGCAATATCCCCGGCGGGCATGCCGAGCTTATCAAGTATGCGGAACGCCATTACCGCACCGCTTTGCGAATGCTCAACCCTGTTTACGAGATTGCCTATATCGTGAAGGTGAGCGGCGATCCTAACAAGCTCAACGTCAGCGTCGGAGTACCCGAGGCTCTCGAGAATATACGCCGCGCTCTCAGCCACCCTGCCAACGTGTGCAAAGCTATGCTCGGTATAACCGAGCGCGAGCAACGAGCTGTCAGCAGCGGCTATATACTCGCGTATATCCGCATTGTCTTTTATATCCTTGTACGTAAGCATGGCAACCTCCGACGTATTTTTTCAAGATAATTTTAGCACAAATCGGAAAAATATGCAACATCAGATATTATTTTTTCACGTCCGACACACGCAAGAAATATTTGTCGCGCAAAATAAACAATTAAAATATTCTGGAAGTATTGACTTATAGTGCAAACTGTGGTAAAATGACTTATCCCCAAGAGGGGATAATTTGTTTTTATGACGAAAGGAGATTAAAATGGGAGAGGCAATTTCCAATTTTTCCAACCTTCTTATTGAGATAAACTTCTGGCACATACTCCTTCGCGTGATGCTGGCGCTGATTATGGGCGGCGTCATCGGTATGGAGAGAGGAAAGCAGGGGCGCGCCGCAGGTATGCGTACGCATATCCTCGTTTGTCTTGGCGCGGCACTTGCCGCTATGACGGGCGAATTTGCTTACGCTGCAATAGGCTATACGGGTGACCCCCTCCGCGTTGCGGCACAGGTTATATCCGGCATAGGCTTCCTCGGCGTAGGAACAATACTTATCAAGGGGCGCTTCCAGATCACGGGTCTTACCACCGCGGCAGGGCTTTGGGCGGCGGCAACTATCGGCATCGCGCTCGGCATCGGCTTCTATCTCGGTGCATCTATCGCGTTTATCGCAACGGTGCTTACGATGACCTTTATGCACCGCTTCGAATACCGGGTAAAGCACAAGAACTCGAGATACGGCATATACCTTGAAATAACCGGAACCGAGAATATAAGAAAGCTCTCGGACTACCTGCACGACAACTACAGCGTCACCGACGTCCAGGTGACCCCGCCGAGAACGGGTCTGCCCGGCAACGTAGGCCTCGAGGCAGTTGTCCACGCGTACGACAATGCGGAATTGACGCCCGACAGGCTGGCGAGGAAGCTCGAGGAGCTGGACGAGGTTCTGTATGCAATGGAGTCCATCTGACTTTCCCGAGCGGAGAAAGGGCTACACTTACAACCAAGCACGCCAAGTAAAAGGGAAATTTGCGTTAGCAAATCGTTTTGGAATAAGGGTCCAAAACGCCTTTTACTTAACAGCACGCCACGAGCGGCACGAATAGTACTTATTTATGCGTGCTGACTTTTTGGGCGTAATCGAAAATGGAATGGGATATGTGAGAGGTGGACCTTCTGCCTCTCACTTTTCTTTATGCGTTGGGTGAAATCTCACTTATATGCCGGGACGTAGATACCCCACCGTAGGGCGGTGGCTTGCTGCCGCCGAAAAATATTACCGACAAAGAAAACGGCGGGAGATAAATGGGCGATGTTCTTAGCGGAGAATTTGAGAATACCGCTAAGCGCGAGCATCGCATTTGTCC
>CAYZZJ010000041.1:0-13901 GCA_964482885.1 uncultured Ruminococcus sp.
TCAAGTCGGAATGCTTATCGCCCTGCGACTCATAAAGGTCTCTTGGGCACACGGGGAGACTGTGATAATACTCGGAGCGCAAGCTCCGAGCGCCTCGCTATGGCAGGATGGCGGGCACAGTCGCAGTACCCCGATGAAGGGTACTTTTATTTTATCCCTTTACAACATACAAAATGAAAGGGAACGCAAAAATGAAAAGAACAGTTAGCATTTTAGTCGCATTTATCCTTGTTTTCGCAACCGTCTTTACTCTCGTGTCCTGCAACACGGTTGATAATGCAGGGCTTTGGGAGAATGCCACCTACCGCAGAGATATGGAGCTTGGCAACGGCTCAAAGGCACTTACCGTTGAGGTTAAGGCGGGCGATGACCTTGTCACCCTCACCGTTAAAACCGACAAGGATACCGTAGGCGCCGCGCTCATTGAGCATGAGCTTATAGACGGTGAGATCGCACAGTACGGAATGTACATAAAATCCGTAAACGGCATCGTCGCCGACTATGACGTGGACGGCAGCTATTGGGCATTCTACATCGACGGCGAATATGCTATGAGCGGAGTTGACTCCACCGAAATCGACGAGGGAGCCGTATATCGCCTTGAATATGCGAAGTAATAAGCGGTCCTCGCTTAGCGTACGTGAGATGGTCGTTTTCGCTTTGCTTGCGGCGGTCATGCTTTCCTCTAAGATCATAATGGAGGCACTGCCGAACATCCACCTCTGCGGGATGCTCGTAATGGCATATACCCTGACCTTCCGCACGAAGGCGCTTATACCCATCTATCTCTACGTTATGCTCAACGGCCTCTTGGCGGGCTTTTCGATGTGGTGGGTTCCGTATCTCTACGTATGGACGGTCCTCTGGGCTGTAACGATGCTGCTACCGCGCAATATGCCGAAGAAGATAGGCTACGTCGTCTACCCCATCGTATGTATGCTGCACGGCCTCACCTTCGGCGTGCTGTACGCCCCCGCACAGGCTCTTATGTTCGGGCTCAATTTCGAGCAGACGTTAGCCTGGATAGCGGCAGGCATGCCCTTCGACCTGCTCCACGGCATCGGCAACCTCGTCGCAGGCACGCTTATCATACCGCTCAGCGAGCTTCTCACCCGCCTTATGAAAGGGCAGAGTAAAGCTACTATGGAATAATCACGTTTACAACACCTTATTACAGGAGCAAGACGGCGAACCTCGTTTCGCCGCCTTGCTTTTTTCTTTCGATCCTTTATTAGATTTCTCTCACTCTTGACATATCACCCGATATTAAGATATAATCATAACGAATAGTCGAGATTTGCCTGCGGGTAAACGAATAAAAAATAAGGAGCCTGGCATGACCAAACAATCCTTTCTTGACCACTGCCTCTCTACCTACGGCACATCGCCCGACTATCCGTTTGACGAGGATTTTGTTACGGCGGTGCTGAGGCACGCGGGCAATCGTAAATGGTACGCGCTCGTGATGCGAGTGTCGCGGCGCAAATTCGGCTTTGACAGCGACGAGCTTATCGACGTGGTGAACCTCAAGCTGCCCGTCGAGCTTTTCGGCTCGTTTGGCGAGGCTGACGGCGTCTATCCCGCATATCACATGAATAAGCTGCACTGGGTATCGGTGCTTCTCTCCGATGCGCCGAGTGACGTTGTGGAATTTCTCACAGGAGCAAGCTTCGAGGCAACGAGGAGCAGAATTAAGCATAAGAAAAATAAGGACAGCAAAGGAAAAGAAAAGTGAAAAGCTTAAAGGAAAGCCGCGCGGCAAGCTTTATTGCCGTGACACTCGTATACGTGTTAGCCACCGTCATCGGTGTGCTTGTTTATCTCTCGCTCGGGCTTGAATGGTGGCTCTCGCTGCTTATCGCGGATATCGCGGCAACCGTGACAACCTTCGTTTTCAGCCTGATATTCGGCAACGCATCGGTATACGATCCCTATTGGAGCGTTCAGCCGCCCGTGATACTCATCGCGTTTGCTGCAGCAAACGAGCTTACCGTATACGGCGTTCTCCTTATCGCGGTAGTTTCCTTCTGGGCTATCCGACTCACCGCAAACTGGGCGTACACCTTCCCGAACCTCACTCACCAGGATTGGCGCTACACGATGCTCGCAGAGAAGACGGGCGCGTTTTATCCGCTCATTAATTTCATCGGCATACATATGGTGCCTACGTTGGTTGTGTACGGCTGTATACTCCCCGGTGTATACGCTATCCGAGAGGGACTTGTCGGCGGCGCCCTCAGCATTATCTTCCTCGGCGTATCCCTCGGCGCAGCTATGATGCAAGGCATCGCAGATATACAGATGCACCGATTCCGCAAGCACCGCGAGGGCGCATTCATACGCATCGGACTTTGGAAATACTCGCGCCACCCCAATTACCTCGGCGAGATTCTGATGTGGTGGGGAATAGCCCTCTCCGTGGTCACGGCAGCACCTAGCGCATGGTATCTTGCGGCAGGCGCACTCGCCAACACCGTCCTTTTCCTGGCTGTGAGTATCCCTATGGCAGACGGTAGACAATCCCGTAAGGAGGGCTTTGCCGAGTATAAGCACGAGACCAGAATGCTCCTTCCGATTAAAAAATAATGCACGAGCCTTAATATTCGGCTTCGCCCCCTGCGCTTCTCCGCAGGGTGGCTTTTAATTTGCAAATATGTCGGCTGACGGATAAATGTATTTTGCGCGTTCCTCTTTAGCCGCCCTTTAGTGGCTGGTGATATAATCAGCTTGTAAAATGGCGAGAGGAGGCTTTTATGACATACCGTACGGTTTTCAAGCGCTACGAGCTTAAATATATGCTTACGCCCTCGGAGAAGGAGAAGCTTCTTCAAGCGATGTCACCGTATATGTCGATCGACAAGTACGGCAGGACGACGATAAGGAATATTTACCTCGATACCGATAACTACAGATTAATACGGCGCTCAATAGAAAAGCCGACTTATAAGGAAAAGCTCAGAATACGCAGCTATTCCGAGGCGTCGAGCGATAGCACCGTGTTCGTTGAACTTAAGAAAAAGCTCGAGGGGGTTGTGTACAAGCGACGAATACCGCTTGGTGAGCGCGATGCTATGGCGTGGGTACGTCGCGAAGGTGCCTGCCCGGTTAATACGCAGATTTCACGCGAGATAGACTATTTTATAGACTTTTACGGATCTCTGCGACCAACGGTATTCCTTTCATACGAGAGGGAAGCGTATTACGACAGGAATGGCGGGGATTTTCGCGTGACCTTTGATGACAATATCCTCTGCCGCGAAAGTGATCTGAGCCTCCGCTTGCCCGTTTACGGCACGCCTATCCTACCCGAAGGAGTGGTGCTTATGGAGCTGAAATGCTCGGGCGGTATACCTCTATGGATGACAGAGGTGCTATCTCGCGAGAAAATATATAAGACCTCATTTTCAAAGTACGGTACGGCGTACAGCAAGCTTGTATGCCCACGGATTTACACGTCAAATTTGGCAAAATGTAAGGAGAAGTTTACAAATGGATATGATTTTTAAGGGAATTTTCGATAACGGTCTTACACAGGTTATAAGTGTGGGAGATTTTATGCTATGCCTTTGCGTCTCTCTTGCACTGGGGCTTGTCATGGCTTTGACGTATATGTGGAGGAGCGAGCATACAAAGAGCTTTCTCGTCACCCTCGCACTTTTGCCGGCTGTGGTATGCGTTGTAATAATGATGGTTAACGGAAATATTGGAGCAGGTGTAGCCGTCGCAGGAGCCTTCAGCCTTGTGCGCTTCCGCTCCGCACCCGGCTCGGCAAAGGAAATAGTGGCAATCTTCTTAGCCATGGGAGCAGGGCTCATAGCGGGAATGGGATATCTGGGCTTTGCCGCGCTCTTTACCATAGCTATGTGCGGGATGTTCGTAGCCTGCAATTTCCTTACGAGCGGCAGCATAGGTGCTGAGGCGCTCAATAAAACTCTGAAGATCACCATTCCCGAGGATCTTGATTACACCGGCGCATTCGACGATATCTTAACGGAATACACCAAGAAAAGCGAGCTTATTAAGGTGAAGACCACAAATATGGGAAGCATGTTCCGACTTACCTACAACGTAACGCTTAAGGACGCATCGCGAGAGAAGGAGATGATTGACCGAATCCGCGAGCGCAACGGCAATCTTGAAATTATGGTATCAAGGCAGGAGAGCCGTACTGCCGAGCTTTGATGAGGGGGTATAGCTTTGAAAAAGATCAGATTAACCGCAATTATACTGTGTATCGCATTACTGCTGACAGCCTGCGGTGATAAGGGCGGATACAGAAACCCCGAGGAAAAGGGGGATGCCGCAGATCTCGGCGGAGACGATAAATCCTTCGGCGACTCTCTTGACGACCTTGGAGCGTACGACGGATACTTCGAGGGTGAGAGTGCGGATATCACCGTCAGCTGCGTGTCGGGAACTGCAGAGGCATACAAGCTTGAGGGTAGCCTCCTGACGTTTACCGCCATTGGCGAGGACAGCGTATATTCGCTTTCGGGCTCGTTCAGCGGAAGCATCGTGATAGACGTAGGTGACGGGCATAAGCTCGACCTGGAGCTTCGAGGATTATCGCTTACCTCTAGTGCTGCGAATCCGATTACCGTTATCAGCGGTGACGAGGTGGCAATCAAGGCGAAAAAGGATACGAAAAATTATATTTACGATATGCGTGAGGCTATCGACGAGAGTGATGATACGCTTTATTCGGGTGCGATTCACTCCGAGGTGGACCTTGAAATAGGCGGAGGTGGCGAGCTTACCGTAATTTCCGAGAATAATAACGGCATTCACTCAAAGGATGATTTAGAGGTAAAGAACCTTACGCTTACCGTCGCCTGCATTGATAATGCTCTTAAGGGGAACGACAGCGTTGAGATTACGGGCGGCAGCACCACCCTGATAGCCTCCATGGGGGACTGCATTAAGACGTCAAGGAGCGACGTGTCAGACAAGGGAAATCAGCGCGGCACCGTGTCAATTATCGGCGGTACGCACAATCTTTACGCTGCCTGCGACGGAATTGATGCAGCGTATAACGTGTTTATCGATGAAACGACAACAATTATTAACATTTACACGGATAAATATTCCAATTATTCAAAGGAGGTAACGGCCACCTCGTCGGATGCGAATTACATTCGCTTTACCAGCAATGCCTATTATTATTCGGTCAAATATTATAATTCTGATACCGACTACGTTTGGGTCAACGCAGAATATTATTCTGTGGTGTCCGGCAGCAGAAATAATTATTATTACTATTCCTACCCCAAGATGCCGGATTATGAGAAGGTGCAGTTTTTCATTTATGAAGCGGAATCGCAGCTCGGTCAGGAGGATGAATACCTCGTTGCGTCCGATTATCTTACTCAGAACAGCGCATACGACACCTTCGCCCTCGTGCAATCCTATAATGGGCTTGGATATCAGTGGACTAACTATACTACGAGCATTCAGGACGGCGGATTTGGCGGACACCCGGGCGGCGGTATGGGCGATCCCGGCGGAATGGGCGAGGGGAACACAGATAAGGGTGAGTATTCCACAAAGGGCATAAAGGCGGCTAACGAGATAATTATAAGTGCCGGTACGGTTAATATAAAATCCTACGACGACGCCATACACGCGAACGCGGACAGCGCGCTCGAGAACGGTGCAACCCCACTCGGGTGTGTAACGGTCAGCGGCGGAAACGTCACCGTATACTCTAACGATGACGGCTTGCACGCCGACGGAGCGCTCTCGGTCAGCTCAGGCACTGTAACTGTGACGAATTCCTACGAGGGCATCGAGGGCAGCACCGTCAATATATCGGGCGGCTACGTTTCGGTGATTGCAAAAGATGACGGTGTAAACGCCACCGCTACGTCAGGAACGGCGATAACAGTCAGCGGCGGTACGGTATATATATACTGCTCGGGCGATGGCATCGACTCGAACAGCCGAACGTCATACAGCGGTATTGTGTTCTCAGGAGGAAATACCGTGATTATATCAAGCTCGAGCGGAAACTCCGCTATTGACACCGAGCAGGGCTACACCTATAGCGGAGGCACAGTCATAGCAATTATGCCGCAAGGGGGTATGTCAAGCGAGGCAACGCACACAGCGAGCTTCTCAAGCATCGGTAGGTCAACCCGGATATCCCTTACTAAGGATAGCTACCTTGTAGCAGATATCGGCGGCAGCACCGTTACTGTCAGAATTCCCGTATCAATGTCCGCGCTTGTTATAACGCTTGGCGACAGCTCACCGAGCGTCAGCACCAAATCGTCGGTATCTGCAGAGCTTGACGAAAACGGCGTTTGCTGGAATTAAAATTTACGGCTTGCGCTTGATGTAAATCAAATCGGGTGTTATAATGAAATAAATAGATTAATCAGTGGAGGGTATCTATGCGATTGCTTATTGCCGAGGACGATAAAAAGCTCCTTAAAACTCTGACGCATCTCTTTGAGATGAATAACTATATCGTCGACGGCGTTGAGAATGGCACGGATGCCCTCGATTTTGCCTTAAGTGGGGAGTACGACGGCATTGTTCTTGATATTATGATGCCGGGGCTTGACGGTATATCGGTACTTAAGGCAGTGCGTGAGCGTGGAATAACCACACCGGTTCTTTTCCTCACGGCAAAAACCGAGATTTACCAGAGAATAGAGGGGCTTGATGCCGGAGCTGACGATTACCTTCCGAAGCCGTTCTCGACAGGAGAGCTTCTTGCGCGGGTTCGTGCTATGCTTCGCAGGAAGGATAATTTTGTTCCCGACCTTTTATCCTTTGGCGCTCTTGCATTGAACCGCTCCACGTATCAGCTGTGCTTTGGCGGCAGTGCTGTATCCCTCAGCGCAAAGGAATTTCAGGTTATGGAGATGCTTATGCAGCGCCCGAATATACTCGCCACGACCGAGGAGATTATAACTCATATCTGGGGTTGGGATACAAGCGTGGATACGAGCGTCGTGTGGGTGCATATTTCAAATATCAGAAAGAAGCTTGATGCTCTCGGAGCATCGGTTAAAATCCGCTTTGTTCGCGGCGGAGGATACGTGCTGGAGGACGCAGTATGATTTACAGGCTTCAACGTAAATTCATTTTTATCAGTGCTGTATCCGTGCTTTCGGTTATTGCGCTCGTTTTCGTTATGATTTTTGCATTGAATGTGTCCTCGATGAATAAAAATCTCGATCTTCTTGCCGACACGGTATCCGAGGGCGGCGGCAGCTTTCCCGAACGGTTTCACGAGACTCCGCCCCCGCAGAAGGGCGAGCGTGACGAGCATGCCTTTATAACCCCCGAAACTCCCTTTGCCACCAGGCACTTCACGGTGCTTTTTGATGGGGACGGTAACGTAGTCGGGACGAATACCGATGCAATATACTCGATAACCGGTGAGGTGGCGGTTGAGTATGCGGATAAAGTAATTAACTCAGAGTCCGAGCGCGGCTGGCTCGGCAACTATCGATATAAGGTGTTTGATACCGCTTCGGGCAGGGGCGTCGTGTTTATCGACGGTAGCATGAGCCGCTCCTCGCTGGCACAATCCACCACCATTGCAGGCTTTGTTCTCTTCGGCTGTGCGGCTCTTGTGCTGCTCATGATAGTTCTTTTGTCAAAGCGCGTTGTAAGACCGATTGCCGAGGGGTACGAGAAGCAACGGCAGTTTGTCACCGATGCTAACCACGAGCTGAAAACTCCCCTCACTCTCATACTCGCCAACGTCGATATCGCAGAGGCGGAGCTTGGTAAGAATGAATGGCTCGATGATATACGCTCCGAGGGGCAGAGAATGGCGGGGCTGGTAAATCAGCTTGTTGCGCTCTCACGCATGGACGAGGAGGACAGACCTCTCGAGTTTGCGGAGCTTGATCTCGGAGAAATAGTGTCCGATACCGTATCGGAATTTGCGCCTCTCGCAGAGAATGTCGGCAAGCGCCTTATAGCCGACGTTGCCGATGGCGTTCGATACAGCGGAGACGAGCTGCTTCTGCGTAGACTTATATCCGTTATGCTTGACAATTCCGTAAAGTATTGTGATGAGGGCGGTGAGATATGGGTGAGGCTCGAAGGGAACAGGCGTATTACTCTTACGGTAGAGAACACTTATGCTGCTGTAGGAGGGCTTGAGCTGCACCGCCTCTTTGACCGCTTCTACCGCGCAGATAAGGCAAGAACGTATACCGGCGGCTACGGCGTAGGGCTTTCTATTGCCAAAGCAATAGTGGAGAAGCATAAGGGTGAGATTACCGCATATAAGAAGGACGCCGAGCATATAGGCTTCAGAGTCCTGCTGTAAATTTTGCGTAAGCTGACCAAGGCGGTCAGCCCTTATACCTTGTGAAGCTGCTTGATGTGGCATTATTGCAAAGCTAACACGGTTGTGCTATAGTATACGCGAAGGAAATGTTTTTGGAGGGATCTATGTTCAGGATAGGTTTATCAAGTAAGAGTAACGTGTTCTCCGACGAGCTTTTCCGCTCGTTTGTCGCGGCGGGTATCCGCACGATGGAGATCAGCAATTGCAGTGCCGGATACGATGCCATTGATTTCGCGAGCGTTAAGGAAATGGCTGACCGACACGGTGTTACCCTGTGGACGATGCATCTCCCGTTCAAGACGCACGGCGGCGTGTCGCACGATATAGCAAACCCCGAGGTAGCCGAGGCTGCCGTCGAGGATCACAAGCGACTGATCCGTATAGGCTCGGAGATCGGCATAAGGAATTTCGTGCTTCATCCGGGTGGGTTAAGAATGCCCAAGGAGGAGCATGCGGTATGGATGGAGGTATGCAAAAGAAGCTTGTGCGAGCTTGCGGAATATGCGGCTCGGTACGGCGCCGTAATCGCGGTGGAGAATATGACGCCCGTGTGTCTCGGAAACACGATAGCCGAGTTTGAGGAGCTTGTCAACTCGCACCCCGCGCTTCGCGTGTGCTTCGACACGAACCACCTGCTTAGTGAAAGCCCCGGAGAGTTTATACGTAGGCTTGGCAAAAGGATAATAACCCTGCACGTCTCCGACTGCAACCTCGAGGTCGAGCAGCACAAGCTGCCGGGAGAGGGAAAGATAGACTTCCGGGAGATAATATCCGCTCTTGTTGAGGTAGGCTATTCCGGTCCTTGGCTCTATGAGGTATCCTACAGAGTTCCGCAGCCCGAGGACGACAAGTACAAGCTGACCTGTGAGAGCTTCGTCAGAAATGCCGAGGAGCTGTTCGCCGGAAAGACACCGTCAAGGCAGAGATAATATAAATAATCTCCGAAGGGAGAGCTGTGTAAGATAGAATAAAGGGAAAGTGATAATACCGCTATATCCCAAAAACGAACAAATGGCAGAGATAATTCTCTGCCATTTGTTATCCTATCAGTCCTTTAACGACTGCATATATCGGTGCATAGTTTCTGCAACGACTTTACTGTGCGCGACAGCCTCTACAACGGTTCTGGGACCGTGAACCACGTCTCCGCTCGAAAAGATTCCGTTGCGTGACGTATTTCCGTACTCGTCGGCAACGATGAGTCCGTTATCACCGGTGATAAGTCCCTCGGTGGACTTTACAATAACGTTTTGAGGTCCTTGGCTGATAGATACGATCACGCTGTCTGCCTCGTAAAGGCGTTCGGTTCCCTCAACGTCGGTGAAGCTGCCGTCCTCGTTTTGTATAACGTCGCAAAAGATTACTCCCTCGTCGACGATCTCCACCGGACGCTTGCAATACTCAAATTCCACTCCCTCCAGCTTAGCATAGGTGAACTCATACTGACTTGCCGCCACCTCCTTTGTGATAGAGAAGCAGGTCAGATACTCCGTGCCGTGTCTGAGTGCGGTTCTGGCTACGTCCATAGCGGCGTTTCCGGCGCCTATTACGATCACTCTCTGACCGAGCTTGAAGGAATCGGGGCTGTTAAGATAGTTGATGCCAAAATGGACGTGCCCCAGTGTTTCGCCCTTGATGTGAAGTGCGTTGGGCTTCCATACTCCCGTGCCAACGAAGATAGCCTTGTATCCGTCTCTGAAAAGATCGTCAATTCCGATAGAGCCGCCAATGTGAGTGTTTGGCCTGATCTTTATCCCCTTCATCTCTATGTGGCGGTACTGAATGTCGTCTAGCACTGCCTTAGGCAGGCGGAAATCAGGAATTCCGTATCTCAGAACTCCTCCTATCTCGCTCTTATTTTCAAATATCGTTACCTGATATCCGTACCTTGCCAGAATGATAGCTATTGTAATACCTGCGGGTCCGGAGCCTATGATCGCGGCTCGCATCCCGTTAGATAGGGCGGGTCCCTTCGTCATTTTTGGCGCGTATGTACGCGAAATGTACTGTTCTATTGTCGAAAAATGCACCGCTACGCCCTTTTTGCCAAGCACGCAGTGCCCCTCACATTGCTTTTCATGGTTGCATATCAAGCTGCAAACGGTGGTGAGAGGATTGTTTTCAAATAGAATTTTTCCCGCCTCATTGAGCTTGTTTTCCTTCATAAGCCGAATGATTTCGGGGATAGGTGTTTGTATAGGGCAACCCTTAACGCATTGCGGATTTTTGCATTGCAGACAGCGGTTAACCTCGTCCATAACGTGTAATGCCATTATCAGTTTCCTTGCCGTATTGAATTATAATTTATTATACCATAAGTAACAGCCGTTTTCAAGTGAATATCAGCATATGCCGCCCTTGTATGCCCCGATATTACAGGCAGACGTTGAAATACTTTCATGAATGTGATAAAATAACGTTGAAAGGTATAATTTGCTATCAAGGATCCGAGGAGAGGAAAACAGATGAAAAAGTTATTTTATACTCTATTAACCGTACTTTTCATTTTGTGTTGCGTTACAGGCTGCGGCATAGGTGATAAATATAATCACGAGCAGTTCTACGGCGTAGTGCGCTTCTCGGAGGAGCTTGACCGTACGGTCATTTATATCCCCGAGCTTGGCGAGGTTGAAATCCCCGAAAACGACGGCTGCTGCTCATGCTTCGACGGACACGAGCCGAACGATGCTTATACGTATCAGCTGAAGAGCGGTGACCTTGTAAAGATTAATTTCAAGTATGAAAAGAGCTGGGACGATAACAGCGTCAGGATTATGGAATCCTATCCCGCCCGCTTTGATAGAAGGGCGACCCACATCGAGGCTCTCAGAGAGAATGTTGGTTTTGATAAGGTTGATTCGGGTTACATACTGTCCTTCGCGCCGAACGATGACGTAGTGAGCGCCGGGATAGGCGATACGCTGTATTTCGTCTATCACGAGGGTAAAGACGGCTTCGACAGCATGAGGCTTTATGCAACGGGGCAGGTCACCGCTAAATCGGGCGGTATCATTACCGTAGTATTGGCTATCCGCGAGGACGAGGCGACCTTTCTCGAGCGCTATACTTCTATGACGGTAGAGCTTACGTGGGCGGACTGACGTTTAGGAAAATGAAGGATATATAGGCGTTGATATATCAAAGGGCTGGCGGTTATTCCGTCGGCCCTTAAATTTTGAGCGGTAAAAACAGATAAAAGCGTCTGCGAGCGCGTATATCCGCCGCTGAAGCTACGAACACTAATCATATAAAAAAGTGAGGAGTAGTTATGGGATCGGTTTGGGAAAAGGATGCGCCGCGTGTGCGGTTTGAGGCACTTGAAGGAGATAAAAGCACGGACGTCTTGATTATAGGCGGCGGAATTGCGGGAATTTTGTGTGCGTACAGACTTGCGTCGGCAGGTGTGAATTGCATTTTGGCGGAGGCGAAGGAAATTTGCAGCGGAATTACAAAGGGAACTACGGCAAAGATAACTCTGCAGCACGGCTTGATATACGACAAAATGCTTCGCCGCTTCGGTGAGAATAAAACACGGCTTTACTTAGAAGCCCAGGAAAAAGCCCTGAGTGAATATGCCAAAATTTGCGAAAGGGTAGATTGCGACTATGAAATAAGGGATTCATACGTCTATTCTCTTAGTGACCGCAGAAAAATCGAAAGGGAAGTAGCCGCCTTAAACCGCCTCGGTGTAAAAGCCGAGATTTCGGACGCACGCGAGCTTCCGCTTGAGGTTGCGGGGGCTGTTCGCGTTCTGAATCAAGCGCAGTTTAATCCCCTGAAATTTCTATATAAAGTAGCGGATAATCTCCCGATATACGAGCACACCAAGGTTCTCGAGCTTATGCCGCATAAGGCGAGGACCGACCGGGGCGTTATCAGCTATAAAAGGCTGATCATAGCAACGCATTTTCCAATACTCAACAAGCACGGTCTTTACCCCTTAAAGCTCTATCAGCACCGTTCCTACGTTATAGCACTCAAAAACGCAAGGAACGTTCGGGGAATGTACGTGGACGAATCCGACATGGGGCTGTCCTTCCGCAGCTACGGCGACCTTTTGCTTCTCGGCGGTGGCGGACACCGCACGGGTAAAAGCGGCGGTTGTTGGGGGGAGCTTGAATGCTTTGCCGAAAAGTACTATAAGAACGCGGAGATGGTCGGCAAATGGGCAACTCAGGACTGTATGACGCTCGACGGAATTCCCTATATCGGACAGTACTCGAAATCCACCCCCGACGTCTTTGTCGTGACAGGCTTTAATAAATGGGGTATGACAAGCTCTATGGTAGCCGCCGACCTTCTCTCGGACCTTGTCAGAGGAAAATCAAATCCTTACAGCGCCGTTTTCAACCCCTCGCGCAGTATACTGCGCCCACAACTTTTAATTAACGCAGCCGAATCGACGGTGGGTATCCTCACACCCGGCGCACCGCGGTGTCCGCACCTCGGCTGTGCCCTTAAATACAACCGCGCAGAGCACACGTGGGATTGCCCCTGCCACGGCTCTCGCTTTACCGAGGAGGGCGAGCTCATTGACAATCCCGCAACTGACGATAAAAGAATATAGCAGCATACGTCGGCGCGCTATCGGAATAATAGCATCAAATCCATAAGCGGAGGTTAAATTTACTATGTTCAAGCACGAAAAGATGTCGAATATCTCTACCGCCAGATTGAGGATAAGAAGGTAAGAGAAACCATAGACTCTCTTCTCAATCGCGAGGAGTCGCACAACCGGATGCTCCGCGATGCCTTCAACAAGGTACAGCAAACCGGCTCCAAACGTGATTTCGGTACGATCAAGGCGTCGAAAATGTATTTCTCTATGTACGATCCCGGACCGAACGCTTTTGCAACGGGCGAGGCGCACGCTGCGTCCTTTGAATAAATTCTGTAAAGTCACCGCCAATGCTCTTGCGGTGACTTTAATTAATGCGAAGCATAATATTGAAAATGTGATAGAAATGTGATATAATAAGCTTGACTATAAATAAGGATTTACCGAGATCAATCATGGCAAGCAGTAAGGAATATTTAGATTTTATTTTGGAACAATGCGATGGACTTTCCGCGAGGGCGATGATGGGAGAATACGTGCTATATTACGGAGGTAAGGTTGTCGGCGGTATTTATGATAACCGACTTCTCGTCAAGCCCGCGCAGTCTGCAAAGGCATTGATGCCCGATGCTACGTGGGAATTGCCGTATGAGGGGGCCAAGGAAATGCTCCTTGTGGAAGATGTTGATGACAGAGATTTTATGAAAAAGCTTTTTGAATCAATGTACGAGGAACTGCCTGAGCCAAAGCCGCGGAAAAGTCGGTAGTTGATGTTTTCGAAAGGAGATAAGGCATGCACGATATATGGAATCCGTGCCACTTTGATTGGGTGAAAAATTTGCGCGCCGAGTGCGTGGCACACAATATCACCTTCTGCTTTATCGAAACGGGAACGGTGTTTGTAAAGAACGGCAAGCGGTATCATATCCCGAAAAAGCTCGTCCAAGCAGAAATGGCAGCCAAATCGGAAATGAACTTCGTTGGTAAGCCGATAGAATGGAAGCTCACAGACCGCTGGGGCTTGCCCAT